>NZ_JBHWJZ010000015.1:85823-186771 GCF_042731085.1 Streptomyces sp. NPDC059875 | reverse complement strand
ACCGACATGGACACCTCCGACCCCTGCCCGGCCCCCGCCACCATAACCCACCGCGGCCGGTGCGGGCGGCACACCACCGCCCCCACCGGCCGCGGTGCGTTTCTATGCGGGGACCTTCTCCGCCGCCGGTGACGTGGCCCGCGCCGGCAGCGTCTCCGGAAGCAGCGCGAAGCAGCCCAGACTCAGCAGCGCCACAGCCGTCAGATACGCCGCGACACCCCAGGGCGGGCCCGAGCCGCCCGACACGGCCGTCGCCACGATCGGGGTCAGCGCCCCGCCCAGCACTCCGGCGAGGTTGTAGCCGACCGCCGCGCCCGTGCACCGCACCCTCGGCTCGTAGAGCTCGGGGAGGTACGCGGCGACCACCGCGAACATCGTGATGAAGGCGAGCATCGAGCCCAGGAACCCGAGGAACATCAGCACCGGCTCCGCCGTGTGCAGCAGGGCGACCATCGGGAACATCCACACCGCGGAGGCCGCGCATCCGGCCAGGCAGAGCGGACGACGGCCGTACCGGTCGCCCAGCATCGCCGCCAGCGGCGTCACGGCCCCCTTGATCGCCACCGCTGCCATGATGCAGACCAGCATGGTCGTACGGGTGACACCCAGGTGCTCGGTGCCGTAGGCCAGGGCCCAGGTGGAGACCGTGTAGAACACCGCGTACCCGACGGCGAGCGCCCCGGCGGTGAGCAGGACCAGCCGCCAGTGGTCGCGCACGACCTCGGCGAGCGGCGCGCTCGCCCGCCGCCCGGTCGCGCTCAGTTCCTGGAACTGGGGCGTCTCGGTGAGCGAGGAGCGCAGCAGCAGCCCGCCCGCGGCCAGCAGGCCGGCAGCCCAGAACGGCACGCGCCAGCCCCACTCGCGGAACTGGGCGTCGGTCAGCGTGGCCGACAGCGCCAGCATCACCCCGTTCGCCAGCAGGAAGCCGACCGCGGGGCCGATCTGCGGAAAGCTCGCCCACAGCGCGCGGCGCCGCTCCGGCGCGTGCTCGGCGGTGAGCAGGACGGCCCCGCCCCACTCGCCACCGAGGCCGAGCCCTTGAAGGAAGCGCAGCACGAGCAGCAGCACGGGGGCGGTGATGCCGAGCGTGGCGTACGAGGGGACACAGCCGACCGCGACCGTGGCGCAGCCGGTCAGCAGCAGCGAGGCGAACATGACCGGGCGCCGTCCGTAGCGGTCGCCGACGTGCCCGAAGAGAGCCGAGCCGAGCGGACGGGAGATGAAGCCGACGGCGAAGGTGCCGAAGGCTGCCAGGGTCCCGGCGAGGGGCGAGAAGGTGGGGAAGAAGAGCGGCCCGAGGACGAGCGCGGCGGCCGTCCCGTAGACGAAGAAGTCGAAGAACTCGATGGCCGTACCGACGAGCGAGGCGGCGGCGAGCCGCCCCATCGACGGAGGAGCGGGGGAGCCGGGAGTAGCGGGGGGAGCCGGGGAGTCCGGGGGAGTCGGCACATCCGAGGAGCCCCGGGGGGCCGGAGGGCCCGGAGGTTCCAGGGGTGCCAAGGAGTCCGATGCAGTCGGAGAGTCCGGGGGTGCCGGTGCGGCGGCGGAGTCGGCGGAGGTCGGGCGGGCCGCCGGTGCCGGGACAGTGGCGGACTCCGGGGGGCCGGCGGAGGCCGGGCTGTCCGGATCCGGAGACGGACGCGGAGAGTGACTGTGGCGCATGTCGCGCCAACTACCCTGCGTCCGTCCGGGTTACGGGGGGCGTGCGGAAGCGCGCGGCCGTGGACCGCGCGCCTTCACCGGTCAGGGCCCTCCGGGCGACGTCACCAGCCGCGCGCGTGCCACTCGGGCAGATGCGGCCGCTCGTCACCGAGCGTGGTGTCCTTGCCGTGGCCCGGGTACACCCAGCTCTCGTCCGGAAGGACCGCGAAGAGCTTGGTCTCGACGTCCTGGATCAGGCTCGCGAAGGCCTTCGGGTCCTTCCAGGTGTTGCCGACGCCGCCCGGGAAGAGGCAGTCGCCGGTGAAGACGTGCGGGGGGCCGTGCGGGTCGTCGTAGACCAGGGCGATCGAGCCGGGCGTGTGCCCGACCAGCCGGCGCGCGGTCAACTCGACCCGGCCGACCGTGAGCGTGTCGCCGTCCTCCAGCGGCACGTCGGTCGGCACGGGGATGCCCTCGGCGTCGTACGCCCCGGCGTACGTCCGCGCCCCCGTCGCGGCGACCACCTCGGCGAGCGCCTGCCAGTGATCGCCGTGCCGATGGGTGGTGACGACGGACGCGATGCCGTCGTCACCGATCAGCGTGAGGAGCGTGTCGGCCTCGTTGGCCGCGTCGATCAGCAGCTGCTCACCGGTCGCCCGGCAGCGCAGCAGGTACGCGTTGTTGTCCATCGGGCCGACCGCGACCTTCGAGATCATCAGGTCCGTCAGCTCGTGCACATCGGCGGGCCCGCCGACCTTCACAGCTCCGCTGTACGTCATGGGCTCAGCCTATCGCCGGGCGCCGACACGCGGGGTCCCAACAGCCGGGACTACAACGGCGGGAGCTTCGGAAGCGGGCCGCCCTCGACCTTCAGGGCGGAGCCGTCGCGACGCCCGGCGAGCCAGCCGAGCAGCTCGGGCGCGGTCCCCGAGACGGCCACGGGGCCGCCCTCGGCGCCGCCGCCGGTCGTCCAGGCCGCGTCGTCCTGGAAGCCGCCGTCAGGCGTCCAGATGCGGCCGTCCTGGGTGCGGATCGCGGTCGCCGGCACGTCCTTGTGGCCCGCGAAGCGCTCCGCCAGGAAGTCGATCTCCCGCAGGACGAACTCCTCGGGCAGGTCCTCCAGCTCGTAGCCGACCCCCAGGTCGACATGGTGCAGGGCGACCTCCACCCAGCGGCGGAAGGGGACGCGGGCCGCGCGGTCCGTGACACCGTTGCGGAGCTCGACGGTCCGCTGCCAGTCGGCGGGCTCCGCGCCCACGGCCTGGAAGCGCTCGCCGCTCTCGCGGACGTCGGTGAGCTGCTCGTCCAGGGGGCGGGGGGCGTCGCGCTCGATGTCGGCGTCACGGGTCGCGGCGTCCGCGTACATGGGCCGGCCCTGGAGAACGTTCACCAGAGCGTCGGCGTTGCGGGCGATGTGGGCCAGGACATGGCCGCGGGTCCAGCCGGGAAGCCGTGACGGCTCGGCGACCGCCGCGTTGTCCCATGAGGCGGCTGCGTCGAGGAGCCGCTCGGTCGCTTCACGTACAGAGGCCAGGTCACGCACATGGTCGATCATGAGGCCGACCCTAGCGCCGCCACTCATTCGGGTGAAGCGGTCGGAGCAAGGCCGGAAATCGAATGTGCGTGCTATAGGCTCGGTGGAAGCATCCGGCATCCTTGGTTGTTGGGTACTCAGGTACTTCCAGGCATATCTGCGACCCGCACTTCTGTGCCTCCGCTCTCTCAAGAAAGGTGCGGACCGGCGTGGCCGACCGTCTCATCGTTCGTGGCGCTCGCGAGCACAACCTCAAGAACGTCTCGCTCGACCTCCCGCGTGACTCCCTCATCGTCTTCACCGGGCTGTCCGGGTCGGGCAAGTCCTCCCTCGCGTTCGACACGATCTTCGCCGAGGGTCAGCGCCGGTACGTCGAGTCGCTCTCCTCGTACGCCCGGCAGTTCCTCGGCCAGATGGACAAGCCGGACGTCGACTTCATCGAGGGACTCTCGCCCGCAGTCTCCATCGACCAGAAGTCGACCTCGCGCAACCCGCGCTCGACGGTCGGCACCATCACCGAGGTCTACGACTACCTCCGCCTGCTCTTCGCCCGCATCGGCAAGCCGCACTGTCCCGAGTGCCGCCGCCCGATCTCGCGCCAGTCGCCGCAGGCCATCGTCGACAAGGTCCTGGAGCTGCCCGAAGGCAGCCGCTTCCAGGTCCTCTCGCCGCTCGTGCGCGAGCGCAAGGGCGAGTTCGTCGACCTCTTCGCCGACCTCCAGACCAAGGGCTACAGCCGGGCGCGGGTGGACGGACAGACCATCCAGCTCAGCGAGCCGCCGACCCTGAAGAAGCAGGAGAAGCACACGATCGAGGTGGTCGTCGACCGCCTCACCGTGAAGGACAGCGCCAAGCGCCGGCTCACCGACTCCGTCGAGACGGCCCTCGGACTCTCCGGCGGCATGGTCGTGCTCGACTTCGTCGACCTCGCCGAGGACGACCCCGAGCGCGAGCGGATGTACTCGGAGCACCTGTACTGCCCGTACGACGACCTGTCCTTCGAGGAGCTGGAGCCCCGCTCCTTCTCCTTCAACTCGCCCTTCGGCGCCTGCCCGGACTGCACCGGCATCGGCACCCGCATGGAGGTCGACCCCGAGCTGATCGTCCCGGACGAGGACCGTTCGCTCGACGAGGGCGCCATCCACCCCTGGTCGCACGGCCACACCAGGGAGTACTTCGGCCGCCTCATCGGCGGGCTCTCCCAGGCGCTCGGCTTCCGTACGGACATCCCGTACGCCGGGCTCCCCGCGCGGGCCAAGAAGGCCCTCATGCACGGCCACAAGACCCAGGTCGAGGTCCGCTACCGGAACCGGTACGGACGCGAGCGCGCGTACACCACCCCGGCCTTCGAGGGCGCGGTCTCCTTCGTCAAGCGGCGGCACAGCGAGGCGGAGAGCGACTCCAGCCGCGAGCGCTTCGAGGGCTACATGCGCGAGGTGCCCTGCCCCACCTGTGAGGGCACCCGACTGAAGCCGATCGTCCTCGCCGTCACGGTGATGGAACGGTCCATCGCCGAGGTCTCCGCGATGTCGATCAGCGAGTGCGCCGACTTCCTCGGCCGGCTGAAGCTCAACGCCCGCGACAAGAAGATCGCCGAGCGGGTCCTGAAGGAGGTCAACGAGCGGCTGCGGTTCCTCGTCGACGTCGGTCTCGACTACCTCTCCCTCAACCGCGCCGCCGGCACGCTCTCCGGCGGCGAGGCCCAGCGCATCCGGCTCGCGACCCAGATCGGCTCCGGTCTGGTCGGCGTGCTGTACGTCCTGGACGAGCCGTCCATCGGCCTCCACCAGCGCGACAACCACCGGCTCATCGAGACGCTGGTCCGGCTGCGGGACATGGGCAACACGCTCATCGTCGTCGAGCACGACGAGGACACCATCAAGGTCGCCGACTGGGTCGTCGACATCGGCCCCGGCGCCGGCGAGCACGGCGGCAAGGTCGTCCACTCCGGACCCCTCGCCGAGCTGCTCTCCAACAAGGAGTCGATGACCGGGCAGTATCTCTCGGGCCGCAAGGCCATCGGGATGCCGGACATCCGGCGCCCCATGGACCCCTCGCGCCGGCTCACGGTGCACGGCGCCCGCGAGAACAACCTCCAGGACATCGACGTCTCCTTCCCCCTCGGCCTGCTCACGGCCGTCACCGGAGTCTCCGGCTCCGGCAAGTCGACGCTGGTCAACGACATCCTGTACACCCACCTGGCGCGCGAGCTGAACGGCGCCAAGTCGGTGCCCGGGCGGCACACGCGCGTGGACGGCGACGACCTCGTCGACAAGGTCGTGCACGTCGACCAGTCGCCGATCGGCCGCACCCCGCGGTCGAACCCGGCGACGTACACCGGCGTCTTCGACCACGTCCGCAAGCTCTTCGCCGAGACGATGGAGGCGAAGGTCCGCGGTTATCTGCCCGGCCGGTTCTCCTTCAACGTCAAGGGCGGCCGCTGCGAGAACTGCTCCGGCGACGGCACGATCAAGATCGAGATGAACTTCCTGCCGGACGTCTACGTCCCGTGCGAGGTCTGCCACGGCGCCCGGTACAACCGGGAGACCCTGGAGGTCCACTACAAGGGCAAGTCCATCGCCGAGGTCCTGGACATGCCGATCGAGGAGGCCCTGGACTTCTTCGAGGCCGTCCCGACGATCGCGCGCCATCTGCGCACGCTCAACGAGGTGGGTCTCGGGTACGTCCGGCTCGGCCAGTCCGCACCGACGCTCTCGGGCGGTGAGGCGCAGCGCGTGAAGCTCGCCTCCGAGCTCCAGAAGCGTTCCACGGGACGCACGGTGTACGTCCTGGACGAGCCGACCACGGGTCTGCACTTCGAGGACATCTCGAAGCTGATCAAGGTCCTGTCCGGCCTGGTCGACAAGGGCAACTCGGTGATCGTCATCGAGCACAACCTCGATGTCATCAAGACCGCGGACTGGGTCATCGACATGGGCCCGGAGGGCGGCAGCGGCGGTGGTCTGGTGATCGCCGAGGGCACGCCGGAGGAAGTCGCCTCGGTCCCGACGAGCCACACCGGCAAGTTCCTCCGCGAGATCCTGGGCGCGGACCGCATCAGCGACGCGACGGTGCCTGCGGCGCGGAGCGCGAAGCGGGCGCCTGCCAAGAAGGTCGCCGCGAAGAAGACGGCCGCGAAGAAGGCCGCGCCCGCCAAGAAGACGGTGGCACGGGCCCGCAAGGCGTGACGTCGGGGGTGGGGGGGGGGGGGCCCCCCCGGGGCCCCACCCCCTCCGAACGACGTCGCCTAGCGGCCGGCGAACTTCTTGCTGACCTCGTCGTAGACGCCCTTCGCCTCGACGCCCAGGCGCGGACCGGCCAGCCAACCGGCCGTCACCGGGCCGATCGAGGTGTTGGACACCAGCGCCGGCTTGCCGTCCTGACCCGCCGCCACCCAGCCGCCGCCGGACGAACCACCGGTCATGGTGCAGCCGATGCGGTGCATCGTCGGCTGCTCCGCCTTCACCGACAGGCGGCCCGGCTTGTCCGCGCACTGGAACATCTTCTGGCCGTCGAACGGCGGGCCCGCCGGGTAGCCGGTCGCCGTCATCGTCGCGATCTTCGACACCGCGGGGGCGTTGAACTCCACCGGGAGCGCCGAACCGACCGTCTCCTCCAGCGACTTGCCCGTGCTGCCCTTCTCCGGCGTCACATGGATCACCGCGAAGTCGTACGGAGCGCCCTGACCGCCGGTCGCCGCACCCTGGGAGATCCACTGCTCGGACGTCTGGGCCCAGTCGCCCCACCACACGCCGTACGGAGCGACCTGCTCACGCGTCGCCTTCTCCAGCTGCGCGGTCGGCAGGGCACGGTCGTTGTACGACGGGACGAAGGCGATGTTGCGGTACCAGCCGCCCTTCTTGCCGGCGTGCACACAGTGACCCGCGGTCCAGACCATGTTGGACTTGCCGGGGTTGGCCGGGTCCTTCACGACCGTGGCCGAGCAGACCATCGAACCCTCGGGGCCGTCGAAGAACACCTTGCCCGCCTCAGGGGCGTTGGCGTGGTACGGGGCCTGCACGCCCTTCGCCTTCACCGGCGCGGGGGTCGGGTCGGTGACACCCTCGTCGCCCGAGATGTCCTCCTCCTCGACCGGCTTGTCGGGCCGCTGGGCGTCGCGCATGCGGTCCGGGTCCCAGAGGTCCTCGATGATCGGGTTGACGTAATCCTTGGCCTCACGCAGCCACTTGTCGCGGTCCCAGTTCTTCCACTCGCCGTTCCTCCACTTGTCCAGATCGATCCCGTGCTCCTTGAGCCGATCCTTCAGATCGTCCGGAATCGTGATCTTGTCGCCGGTGGACGGGCTCGCGGGCGCGCTGGGCTTGTCTCCCGCGTTCTCCTCGGTCGGGCCGCAGGCCGTCGCCGTCAGCGTCAAGGCCGCGACAGCGGCTGCCGCGGCCAGCAGCGGACGAATCGATCGCATCTCGTGATCCCCCTGGGACTACGTCAACTTGTGCATGAGTGAACTGTGGTGGCGCCGTGACCGGCGCCGATGTGCGGCCACCACTATGCCGGTGCCGGAGGGGACGGTGCGCGGCAGGTCCGCGGTTCCGGTCTCCGTGCGGCCGTTGCCAGGCCGTGATCCCCACCACTCCAAGGATCTTGGGATTCTCCCGTGATCCTTGGCAGCCCTCGTCGTTGGTACGTACGGGGGACACAGAGGAAGCGTTCAGCGCCACCGTTCGCACGGTGGAGCAACGTACCGATGTGCAACGCAACTGTTACAGCGGGAGGACACCGAGCCGTGGCCGTGACCGAACCAGCTCCGGCCGTACCGTCGGCCGCGTACGCACACCAGGGGGAGCGGAGGGCGGGCGAGAGCGGCGCCCATGAGGGCATTCTGCGCCGCCAATCGCTGCGGGAATCGGCGGCGCGCACCTATGCGCGCTCTCTGCCGATCGTTCCCGTACGGGCCCGGGGGCTGACGATCGAGGGCGCGGACGGCCGGCGTTACCTGGACTGCCTGTCCGGCGCGGGGACCTTGGCCCTCGGGCACAACCACCCGGTGGTCCTCGAGGCCATCAAGAAGGTCCTCGACTCCGGAGCCCCCCTGCACGTCCTCGACCTCGCCACGCCGGTCAAGGACGCCTTCACCACCGAGCTCTTCGCCACGCTTCCCGCCGAACTCGCCCGCGACGCACGCATCCAGTTCTGCGGACCGGCGGGCACGGACGCGGTCGAGGCCGCCCTCAAGCTCGTTCGCACGGCCACCGGCCGACGCGGACTGCTCAGCTTCACCGGCGCCTACCACGGCATGACGGCCGGTGCCCTCGACGCCTCGGGGGGCGCGACGGACGTACGGGTCACCCGGCTGCCCTATCCGCAGAACTACCGCTGCCCCTTCGGGGTCGGCGGCGAGCGCGGAGCCGAACTGGCCGCGCGCTGGACGGAGAACCTCCTCGACGACCCCAAGAGCGGGGTCACCGCCCCCGCCGCCATGATCCTCGAACCGGTCCAGGGCGAGGGAGGCGTCATCCCCGCCCCCGACACCTGGCTGCGCCGGATGCGGGAGATCACCGCGGCACGCTCCATCCCGCTCATCGCCGACGAGGTCCAGACGGGCGTCGGCCGCACCGGCGCCTTCTGGGCCGTGGAGCACAGCGGCATCGTCCCCGACGTCATGGTCCTCTCCAAGGCCATCGGCGGCTCCCTCCCACTCGCGGTCATCGTCTACAAGGCGGAGCTCGACGCCTGGGCGCCCGGCGCCCACGCGGGCACCTTCCGCGGTAACCAGCTCGCCATGGCGGCGGGAGCCGCCACCCTCGCGTACGTACGGGAGAACCGGCTCGCCGACCGCGCGGCCACCCTCGGCGCCCGCATGACGGGTCGGCTCCAGGGCCTGGCCGCCGCCCACCCCTGCATCGGCGACGTGCGTGGCCGGGGCCTGATGATCGGCGTCGAGCTGGTGGACCCGGAATCCGAGGACCCGGGGGACCGCGGCGCCCCCGCCCCGCCGGCCGACCCCGTCCTCGCGGTGGCCGTCCAGCGGGAGTGCCTCGACCGCGGTCTCATCGTCGAACTCGGCGGCCGCCATTCGGGAGTCGTACGCCTCCTTCCGCCGCTCACCCTCACCGACGAGCAGGCCGAGGCCGTCCTCGACCGCTTCGCCGACGCCCTGGCCGCCGCCGAACGCGCCCACCGCCCAGGCGCCCCCACACGTGACACGCGTCTCCGGAACGACACCGGACCGACCGGACCATCCCGCTGATCCCGCTGATCCCGGACCGAACCCGGACACCCTCACAAGGAAGCCCCCCGTGAACGCCAGCCCCGCCTCCGAAGCGTCCGACACCGGCAGCGCCGCCCGCGGCCCGGTCACCGTCGAGCAGGTCACCGTCCCACGCCAGCACTCCGGCCCGTACGACCCCCAGCCCGCGGCGCCCGCACCGCAGGTGCCCGCGCCGCACACGGCCGCGGCTGGGGGCGGAGCGGCGATCCGGGAGGACCACCTCGACGACCCGGACGCGCAGCGCGCCGCCGACGCCGCGACCATCGAGAACCTGCTGCGCTGCTGGGTGCGCGAGAAGAACCTTCCCGCCCCCGAGTCCACGACCCTCCGCGTTCCTCTCGAAGCCAGCGGGACCGCCCTCCTCGTCCCCGTCCACTACTGGTCGCGGACGGGGTGGCACCGCTTCGGCGCTCCCGCCCTCGAAGGGCTGCTCCCCACCGCCCCCGCAGCCGACGCCGTCACCGTCGCCGCCCTCCTCAGCCGCGAGACCGGACGCCCCGAAGGAACCGAACTCGTCGGCCGCGTCGCAGACTCGGCCCGCCGTACCGCCGAGTTCATCACCGACCGGCGCCGCCGACCCACCCCCGGCCCCGAGGCCGACCTGTTCCTCACCGCCGAGCAGTCCCTGCTGCTGGGCCACCCCCTCCACCCCACCCCCAAGAGCCGCGAAGGACTCTCCGACGCCGAGGCCCGGCTCTACTCACCCGAGCTCTATGGCTCCTTCCCACTGCACTGGATGGCCGTCGACCACACGATCCTCGCCTCCGACTCCGCATGGACGGAACAGGGTCGTCCGGTCACCGCATCCCAGCTCGCCCTGGGCCTCGCCGACGGCCTCGAACTGCCCCCCGGTACCGTGCCGTTGCCCCTGCACCCCTGGCAGGCGCGTGAGCTTCGGCACCGTCCCGCCGTCGCCGCCCTCCTCGACGCGGGCCTGCTCCTCGACCTCGGCCCCCACGGCGCCGACTGGCACCCGACCTCCTCCGTCCGCACCGTGCACCGGCCCGGCGCCCGCACGATGCTCAAGCTCTCCCTCGGCGTACGCATCACCAACTCCCGCCGCGAGAACCTCCGCAAGGAGCTCCACCGTGGCGTCGAGGTCCACCGGCTGCTGCGCACCGGGCTCGTCGACCAGTGGCAGGCCACCCACCCCGGTTTCGACATCGTCCGCGACCCCGCCTGGCTCGCGGTCGACACCCCCACCGGCGAACCCGTCCCCGGACTCGACGTCATGGTCCGCCACAACCCCTTCACCGCCGGGGACGACGCGGTCTGCATCGCCGCCCTCACCGCCCCGCGCCCCTGGCCCGGCACCACGCGGATGCGCTCCCGCCTCGCCGACATCGTCACCCGCCTCGCCGCCCGCACCGGCCGCCCCACCACGGCCGTCGCTGCCGAGTGGTTCCTGCGCTACCTCGACCAGGTCGTCCGCCCCGTGCTCTGGCTCGACGGCTTCGCGGGCGTCGCCCTCGAAGCCCACCAGCAGAACACGTTGGTGCTCCTCGACCCCGACGGCTGGCCGATCGGCGGCCGCTACCGCGACAACCAGGGGTACTACTTCCGCGAGTCCCGCCGCGACGAACTGGAAAGCCGCCTCCCCGGCATCGGCGCGGCCAGCGACACCTTCGTCTCCGACCAGGTCACCGACGAGCGCTTCGCCTACTACCTCGGCATCAACAACGTCCTCGGCCTCATCGGAGCCTTCGGCGCCCAACAACTCGCCGACGAACGCGTCCTGCTCGCCGGCTTCCGCCAGTTCCTCACCTCCGCCACCGGCCTCGGCTCCCCGCTGCCGCACCGGCTCCTGGAGGCCGCGACCCTGCGCTGCAAGGCCAACCTCCTCACCCGCCTGCACGGCCTCGACGAACTCGTCGGACCCGTCGACACCCAGTCCGTCTACGTCGCCATCACCAACCCCCTTCGTGCCTGAGGAACCACACCGACCACACCCGTCCACACTCCGACCAGACCCGACCGTCCGGCCGAAAGATCACGACCCGACCGAACCGCCGAGAGGAGCACCACCATGTCTCCCACCGATGCGAGCACCGACACGGGCACCGATCCCGGAGCCGGCCCCCGACCCCCGTCCGACACGGGCGGCGAGGACACTCTGGACCTGCACCTCTCGGACGAACTCGTCGCCCTGTTCGCCACCGGCGACGGGACGGAGGCCATGGACGGCGACCTCCTCGACGCGGTCGCCACCTGGGGCCCGGCCGCCACTCCCGCCGGTCCGTTCCACCTCGTGCCGGTGCGGATCGAACGGGACCTGGCGCTCGTCACCCGCTGGATGAACGACCCGGCCGTGGCCGCCTTCTGGGAGCTCGCCGGCTCGCAGGCGGTGACCGAGTCCCACATCCGCGCCCAACTCGACGCCGACGGCCGCAGCGTGCCCTGCCTCGGCGTGCTCGACTCCACCCCGATGAGCTACTTCGAGATCTACCGCGCCGACCTCGACCCTCTCGCCCGGCACTATCCGGCCCGGCCCCACGACACCGGCATCCACCTCCTCCTCGGCAGCGTCGCCGATCGCGGCCGGGGAGTCGGCACCATGCTCCTGAGAGCCGTCGCCGATCTCGTACTCGACCACCGGCCTCGCTGCACCCGCGTCATCGCCGAACCCGACCTTCGCAACACCCCTTCCGTCTCGGCCTTCTTGAGCGCCGGCTTCCGCTTTACCGCAGAAGTCGACCTTCCTGACAAACGAGCCGCCCTCATGGTCCGCGACCGCGCCCTTCGTCACGTCCTGTGAACGCCTCCCTGTCTTACATACACCGCTCGACCCACAGCGGTTCCCACCCCGAGGAGTCCCCGTGCCGTCGTCCCCTGCCACCCATGACTCCGCACTGCTCGCACCCCCCGAGCTGACCCCCGCGGCCTGGACCAGGGCCGCCGCCCGCCTGCTCGCCAAGACCATCGGCGAGTTCGCGTACGAGGAGATCGTCGAACCCGTCCCCGCCGACACCGCGACCGACACCCCCGGCCACCCCGACCGCTATCTCCTGCGCCTCGACGACGGCTCGTCACTGACCTTCACGGCCCGCCGCGGCGCCTACGGAAGCTGGCGGGTCGCACCTGGCTCCCTGAACCTCGACGGCCGGCCGATGACCGACCCGCTGGCCTTCCTCGTGCGCGCCCGCGGACTCCTCGGCCTGGACGGCGCCACCCTCGGTCATCTCATCCGCGAACTCACGACCACCCTCGCCGCCGACGCCCGCCTCGACCGGACAGCAATGACGGCCGACCGGCTGGCCGACCTCGGATACGCCGAACTCGAAGGCCACCAGACCGGCCACCCGTGGCTCGTCCTCAACAAGGGCCGGATCGGCTTCTCCGCGACCGACGCCGCCCGCTGGGCCCCTGAGGCTCGCAGCACCACCCATCTCCCCTGGATCGCCGTGAGCACCGATCTCGCCGCCTACCGCGGCGTACCCGGCCTCGACACCCCGGACCGGCTCTACGCGGGCGAGCTCGACGACGACATCCGCGAGAGCTTCCACGCCACGCTGCGGGCCCGCGGACTCGACCCCGACCGGTATCTCCTCCTGCCCGTCCACCCGTGGCAGTGGGACGAGATCATCCTCCCGCTGTACGCCCCCGCCGTCGCCGCCGGAGCCATCGTGCCGCTGCCGGCCGACCGGGACCAGCGGCTGCCGCAGCAGTCCATCCGTACGTTCCTCAACACGAGCCGGCCCGACCGGCACACCGTCAAGCTGCCGCTGTCGGTCCTCAACACCCTCGTCTGGCGCGGCCTCCCCACGGAACGCACGATCGCCGCCCCCGCCGTCACCTCCTGGGTCCACGGGCTGCGCGACGCCGACCCGTTCCTGCGCGACGAGTGCGGGGTGATCCTGCTCGGCGAAGTCGCCTCCGTCACGGTCGAGCACCCCCTCTACGACCGGCTGCCCGAGGTCCCCTACCAGTACAAGGAACTCCTCGGAGCGATCTGGCGCGAACCCCTCAGGCTCCCGCCCGGCGAGCGAGCCCGTACCCTCGCCGCGCTGCTCCACACCGATCCGAACGGCCGGGCGTTCGTCGCCGAACTGGTCGAGCGCTCCGGGCTCGCCCCCACCGTCTGGCTCCAGCACCTCTTCGCGGCCCTGCTCCCGCCGCTGCTGCACTTCCTCTACCAGTACGGCACCGTGTTCTCCCCCCACGGCGAGAACGCCATCGTCGTCTACGACGACCAGGACGTCCCCGTACGCCTGGCGATCAAGGACTTCGTCGACGACGTGAACATCAGCGCCCGGCCGCTTCCCGAGCACGACGCGATGCCGGACGACGTCCGTGCCGTCCTGCTCACCGAGGAGCCCGACTTCCTCACGCAGTTCATCCATTCAGGGCTCTTCGTCGGCGTCTTCCGCTACCTGGCACCCCTGTGCGAGGAGCAACTCGCCGTGCCTGAAGCAGACTTCTGGGCGCTGGTGCGCGCGGAGATCCTGCGCCACCAGGCACGCTTCCCCGAGCTGAAGGAACGGTTCGAGCTGTTCGATCTCCTCACGCCCCGGATCGAGCGCCTGTGTCTCAACCGCAACCGTCTGCACCTGGACGGCTACCGCGACCGCCCCCAGCGACCCCACGCCGCCGTCCACGGGACGGTCCCGAATCCCCTCGCGTGATCCGACTGTCAGTGCCGCGCCGTAGGCTGGACGCGCTATGACGAAGCCATCCCTCCCCGACCTCCTCCACGCCGCAGTCTCCGCCGTCGGCGGTGTGGAGCGCCCCGGCCAGGTCACCATGGCCGAAGCGGTGGCCGAGGCCATCGACGACAGCTCCCACCTCCTCGTCCAGGCCGGCACCGGCACCGGAAAGTCCCTCGGCTATCTGGTGCCGGCGCTGGCGCACGGTGAGCGCGTGGTCGTGGCCACGGCCACCCTGGCGCTCCAGCGCCAGCTGGTCGAGCGGGATCTTCCGCGTACGGTCGACGCTCTGCACCCTCAGCTGCGTCGGCGTCCGGAGTTCGCCATGCTCAAGGGGCGGTCGAACTATCTCTGCCTCCACCGTCTCCACGAGGGTGTGCCGCAGGACGAGGAGGAAGGCCTCTTCGATCCCTTCGAGGCCGCGGCTCCGACCAGCAAGCTGGGCCAGGACCTGCTGCGGCTCCGCGACTGGTCCGACGAGACGGAGACGGGCGATCGGGACGATCTGACGCCGGGTGTCTCCGACCGTGCCTGGGCGCAGGTGTCGGTCTCCTCCCGGGAGTGCCTGGGGGCGAGCAAGTGCGCGTACGGGGCGGAGTGCTTCGCCGAGGCGGCCCGCGAGCGCGCCAAGCTCGCCGAGGTCGTCGTCACCAATCACGCCCTGCTGGCCATCGACGCGATCGAGGGCGCCCCCGTGCTGCCCCAGCACGAGGTGCTGATCGTCGACGAGGCCCATGAGCTGGTCTCCAGGGTCACGGGCGTCGCCACCGGCGAGCTGACCCCCGGCCAGGTCAACCGCGCGGTCCGCCGTGCAGCGAAGCTGGTCGACGAGAAGGTCGCCGACCAGCTCCAGACCGCGGCCGAGGGCTTCGAGCGGTTGATGGAGCTGGCCCTGCCGGGCCGGCTGGAGAAGGTTCCGGAGGACCTGGCCTACGCGCTGATGGCGCTGCGCGACGCCTCGCGTGCCGTCATCACGGCGCTCGGTTCCACCCGCGACAAGTCCGTCCAGGACGAGGACGCCGTCCGCAAGCAGGCGATGGCCTCGGTGGAGACCGTCCACGGCGTCGCCGAGCGGATCACCCAGGGCTCCGAGTACGACGTGGTCTGGTACGAGCGGCACGACCGCTTCGGAGCCTCGCTGCGGGTGGCGCCGCTCTCCGTCTCCGGACTCCTACGGGAGAAGCTCTTCGCGGACCGGTCCGTGGTGCTGACCTCGGCCACCCTCAAGCTGGGCGGTGACTTCAACGGGGTCGGTGCCTCCCTCGGCCTGGCCCCCGAGGGCACTCAGGGCGAGGACATCCCTGTGTGGAAGGGCATCGACGTCGGTTCGCCGTTCGACTACCCGAAGCAGGGCATCCTCTACGTCGCCAAGCATCTGTCGCGTCCCGCGCGCGACGGCGACCGTGCCGACATGCTCGACGAGCTGACCGAGCTGATGCAGGCGGCAGGCGGCCGCACGCTGGGACTGTTCTCCTCGATGCGCGCCGCTCAGCTCGCGGCGGAGGAGCTGCGCTCCCGCATCCCCGAGTTCCCGATCCTGCTCCAGGGTGAGGACACGCTCGGCGAGCTGATCAAGAACTTCTCCGCCGAACCGCAGACCTGTCTCTTCGGGACGCTCTCGCTCTGGCAGGGAGTGGATGTCCCGGGCGCCAGCTGTCAGCTGGTCGTGATGGACAAGATCCCGTTCCCGCGCCCTGACGACCCGCTGATGAGCGCCCGCCAGAAGGCGGTGGAGGATGCGGGCGGCAACGGCTTCATGGCCGTCGCGGCCACACACGCGGCGCTGCTGATGGCACAGGGAGCCGGACGTCTTGTGCGGGCGACCGGGGACCGTGGCGTCGTCGCCGTGCTCGATCCACGGCTGGCCACGGCACGGTACGGCAGCTATCTGAAGGCTTCGCTTCCCGACTTCTGGTACACCACGGACCGCAATCAGGTGCGCAAGTCGCTGGCGGCGATCGACGCCGCTTCGAAGGCGGCGGGGGCCTGAGAGAGCCGACCGGGGTCCCTGCCGTTTCGGCAGGGACCCCGGGAGAACACAGCAGGGCCCCGGGACCGGCGCAGTGGGTCCCGGGGCCCGGTCAGAGCCGGCGTGGTGGTGTCACACCCGCCGCAGCACCGCGACGACCTTGCCGAGGATGGTCGCCTCGTCACCAGGGATCGGCTGGTACGCCGCGTTGTGCGGCAGCAGCCAGACATGGCCGTCCTCGCGCTTGAAGCGCTTGACCGTGGCCTCGCCGTCGAGCATGGCCGCCACGATGTCGCCGTTCTCCGCGACCGGCTGACGGCGCACGGTGACCCAGTCGCCGTCGCAGATGGCGGCCTCGATCATCGAGTCGCCGACGACCTTCAGGACGAACAGCTCGCCGTCGCCGACCAGCTGCCGGGGGAGCGGGAAGACGTCCTCGACGGACTCCTCCGCCAGGATCGGGCCACCGGCGGCGATCCGGCCGACGAGGGGCACGTACGAGGCGGCGGGCTTGCCCGTGGTGTCCGTCGGCTGCGTGCTGGGCTGGTCGGAGCCGCGCACTTCGTACGCCCTGGGCCGGTGCGGGTCGCGGCGCAGGAAGCCCTTACGCTCCAGGGCCATCAGCTGGTGCGCCACGGAGGAGGTGCTGGAGAGGCCCACGGCCTGCCCGATCTCGCGCATCGACGGCGGGTAGCCGCGCCGCTGGACCGAGTCCCGGATGACCTCGATGACCCTCCGCTGGCGGTCTGTGAGGCCGGAGCTGTCCGCCCTGATGCCTGGAGGTCGCCCGGGCAACGAGCGAGCAGGTCGGCCCGGCTCCCCGTCCCCGTTCATGGCTGCGTCATTCATGGCATGCACCGGCTCGAGTCGGCCCTGGGAGCGGTCCTGGGCAGTGATGGTGGCACTGTCTGCGGTGGTGGTCACGTCGGCGGCCCCTCTCGAATGGTCTCCCTGGCTGGCACAACGGTAGTGGCTTTCGAAAGGTTGCGCCAAACACACGTTCGAGTGAAAAATCGCAGATTGCCTTACGCATATGTGTAGGTGGGTGTATATGCAGGCCCCGGGTGCAGTGGCAATTCGGTCATTACGGTAGCGTTCGTCGCCGGGTCGCACGGCGGCGGGGGGTGCCTTCCCAGTGTGACATCCGTGGGGCCGGAATCGGCGGAGCCGCGCGCTTCCCGTACCCTCGTGGCCGGTCGCGGGCGCGCCGCACGCGCGACACGCGCGAAGTGCCGGAAACGCGACCCAACCCCAGATCTAGTGGTTGCATTGCATCAGCCACCTACAAGTTGTGGTCCCCGGTCCGCCGGGGGCGCCCGCATCGCCTATGCTGGTGGTCGCTTCGAGGGGCCTTGACGGGCCCGGCGAGGCTATTCAGTCGTGCCGTGAGGGAGGGTCGGAACCATGCATTGCCCCTTCTGCAGGCACCCCGACAGCCGTGTCGTCGACAGTCGCACCACCGACGACGGGACGTCGATCCGACGCCGCCGCCAGTGCCCCGACTGCTCCCGTCGTTTCACGACGGTGGAGACCGCATCGCTGATGGTGATCAAGCGGTCCGGCGTGACCGAACCTTTCAGTCGTACCAAGGTCATCTCCGGCGTGCGCAAGGCGTGCCAGGGGCGGCCCGTGACCGAGGACGCCCTCGCCAAGCTCGGCCAGCGGGTCGAGGAGGCGGTGCGCGCCACCGGGAGTGCCGAGCTGACCACCCACGACGTGGGCCTGGCCATCCTCGGCCCGTTGCAGGAGCTCGACCTCGTCGCGTACCTGCGCTTCGCATCCGTTTACAAGGCTTTCGACAGCCTCGACGACTTCGAGGCCGCCATCGCGGAACTCCGCGAGCGACGGCCTCCCGCAGAGGACTGCGGGACCGGAGCGACCCCCGAGGTCCCCGTTCCCGCCACCGCCGCCGACTGACCGGCGGGCCGGACCGAGGGTCCGGCCGAGGCCCGGCAGCGAGCGGCCGAGAAGACGTGTCGCGAGCGCCCTGAGCGGTGCGCGCGACAGCAGACAAGAAGACTGTGCCCTGGGATTATCTGGGCACTTAAGCGTGTTTTGCCCGTATATGGGAGGCGGCATGACAGAGACGGCGAGCGGTCCGGCACGAGGTTCCCGCGCCAAGGGAGCCAAGGCGACCAAGGGCCTGCGTATCGAGCGCATCCACACCACCCCCGCCGTGCATCCGTACGACGAGGTGGTCTGGGAGCGTCGTGACGTCGTCATGACCAACTGGCGCGACGGCTCGGTCAACTTCGAGCAGCGTGGCGTCGAGTTCCCCGACTTCTGGTCGGTGAACGCGGTCAACATCGTCACCAGCAAGTACTTCCGCGGGGCCGTCGGCACCCCGCAGCGCGAGACCGGTCTCAAGCAGCTCATCGACCGGATCGTGAAGACCTACACGAAGGCCGGCGAGGAGCACGGCTACTTCGCCTCGCCCGCCGACGCCGAGATCTTCGAGCACGAGCTGGCGTACGCCCTCCTGCACCAGATCTTCAGCTTCAACTCCCCGGTGTGGTTCAACGTCGGCACGCCCCAGCCCCAGCAGGTCTCCGCCTGCTTCATCCTGTCCGTCGACGACTCCATGGAGTCGATCCTCGACTGGTACAAGGAAGAGGGCATGATCTTCAAGGGCGGCTCCGGCGCCGGCCTGAACCTCTCCCGCATCCGCTCCTCCAAGGAGCTGCTCTCCTCCGGCGGCAACGCCTCCGGCCCGGTCTCCTTCATGCGCGGCGCCGACGCCTCTGCAGGAACGATCAAGTCGGGCGGCGCCACCCGCCGCGCGGCCAAGATGGTCATCCTCGACGTCGACCACCCCGACATCGAGGACTTCATCGAGACCAAGGTCAAGGAGGAGGAGAAGATCCGCGCCCTGCGCGACGCGGGCTTCGACATGGACCTGGGCGGCGACGACATCACGTCCGTCCAGTACCAGAACGCCAACAACTCGGTCCGCGTGAACGACACGTTCATGAAGGCGGTCGAGGAGGGCGGCACGTTCGGCCTGACGTCCCGTATGACCGGCGAGGTCATCGAGGAGGTCGACGCCAAGTCGCTGTTCCGCAAGATGGCCGAGGCCGCCTGGGCCTGCGCCGACCCGGGCATCCAGTACGACGACACGATCAACCACTGGCACACCTGCCCCGAGTCCGGCCGCATCAACGGCTCGAACCCGTGCAGCGAGTACATGCACCTGGACAACACGTCCTGCAACCTGGCCTCGCTGAACCTGATGAAGTTCCTCAAGGACGACGGCAAGGGCAACCAGTCGTTCGACGTCGAGCGCTTCGCCAAGGTCGTCGAGCTGGTCATCACGGCGATGGACATCTCCATCTGCTTCGCGGACTTCCCGACCCAGAAGATCGGTGAGAACACCCGCGCCTTCCGCCAGCTGGGCATCGGTTACGCCAACCTCGGCGCCCTGCTCATGGCCACCGGCCACGCGTACGACTCCGACGGCGGCCGCGCCCTGGCGGGTGCCATCACCTCCCTGATGACCGGCACCTCGTACAAGCGCTCCGCCGAGCTCGCCGCGGTCGTCGGCCCGTACGACGGCTACGCCCGCAACGCTGAGCCGCACCAGCGCGTCATGAAGCAGCACGCCGACGCCAACACCGCGGCCGTCCGCATGGACGACCTCGACTCGCCGATCTGGGCCGCCGCCACGGAGTCCTGGCAGGACGTGATCCGCCTCGGCGCCAAGAACGGCTTCCGCAACGCCCAGGCCTCGGTCATCGCCCCGACCGGCACCATCGGTCTCGCGATGTCCTGCGACACCACCGGCCTCGAGCCCGACCTCGCCCTGGTCAAGTTCAAGAAGCTGGTCGGCGGCGGCTCGATGCAGATCGTCAACGGCACCGTTCCGCAGGCCCTGCGCCGCCTGGGTTACCAGGAGGAGCAGATCGAGGCGATCGTCGCCCACATCGCCGAGCACGGCAATGTGATCGACGCGCCCGGCCTGAAGACCGAGCACTACGAGGTCTTCGACTGCGCCATGGGCGAGCGTTCCATCTCCGCGATGGGCCACGTCCGCATGATGGCCGCGATCCAGCCGTGGATCTCCGGCGCCCTCTCCAAGACCGTGAACCTGCCGGAGACGGCCACGGTGGAGGACGTCGAGGAGGTCTACTTCGAGGCCTGGAAGATGGGCGTCAAGGCGCTCGCCATCTACCGCGACAACTGCAAGGTCGGCCAGCCCCTCTCCGCCAAGAAGAAGGAGGAGGAGAAGGTCGAGGTCACCGCGAAGTCCGAGGCGACGATCCGCGAGGCCGTCGAGAAGGTCGTCGAGTACCGCCCGGTCCGCAAGCGCCTCCCCAAGGGCCGCCCGGGGATCACCACCTCCTTCACGGTCGGTGGCGCCGAGGGTTACATGACCGCCAACTCCTACCCGGACGACGGTCTCGGTGAGGTGTTCCTGAAGATGTCCAAGCAGGGTTCGACGCTCGCCGGCATGATGGACGCCTTCTCCATCGCCGTCTCCGTCGGCCTGCAGTACGGCGTCCCGCTGGAGACGTACGTCTCGAAGTTCACCAACATGCGCTTCGAGCCGGCCGGCATGACGGACGACCCGGACGTGCGGATGGCGCAGTCGATCGTCGACTACATCTTCCGCCGCCTGGCGCTGGACTTCCTGCCCTTCGAGACCCGTTCCGCGCTCGGCATCCACTCGGCCGAGGAGCGTCAGCGTCACCTGGAGACGGGCTCCTACGAGCCCGCCGACGACGAGATGGACGTCGAGGGCCTGGCCCAGTCCGCCCCGCGCCAGACGGAGACCCTGAAGGCCGTCGCCCCGGCCGTCAAGGCGGAGGTCCCGGCGCCGAAGCAGGCGCACACCTCGGCGGAGCTCGTCGAGATGCAGCTGGGCATCAGCGCGGACGCCCCGCTGTGCTTCTCCTGCGGTACGAAGATGCAGCGGGCGGGCTCCTGCTACATCTGCGAGGGCTGCGGCTCGACCAGCGGCTGCAGCTGAACCGCTGAGCAGTGACTGACGAAGGGGACCGGCCCGTGGCCGGTCCCCTTCGTGGTCGCGTGGCGGCGGCGTGGAACGCTCAGGAGTGCTCGGCACCCATCAGCGTCGCGAAGGCCTGCGGGTCCGCGTCGAACCCGCGGCGGATCGACCGGTAGGACCAGCCGTCCACACCGTCTCGGGTGAACTCCACGACCGTCGCCGCCGTGGCCTCGGCGACGTCTTCGAAATCGTGCGCCGCGAGATCCGTGTAGCCCTCGCGGACGCGTACGCCAGTGTTGGCGATGTCGCCGAACGTCAGCCGTCCGTTGCCCTGTTGTATGGCCACGCCCACCACCACGCGCGCGTACCGGGGGGCGAGCCGGTTCAGTTCCAGGGTCATGGCCTCGTCGTATCCGAAGCCCTGTCCCGTACGGCTGTCCCGGCTGAGCGTGATCGTGCCGTCGGGGGAGCGGCTGCCGAAGTGCACCAGATAGTCGGGCGAGCCGTAGGGATCGTCGGTCGTGTACACCCCGGCGACGATGTCCAGGTCGTGCGCCGCGGCGCCGATCGGACTCGGATCCCACTTGAGCGTCACCTCGACCTTGCCGACCCCCTTGTTGAGTCCGCTCACGGTGAATCCCCTCTCTGCGTACGATGCGCACCCGATGGACCGTCAACTGCCCGTGGTCTCGGACAGGTTGTTCATGGTGTCACGCGCGTTCGGTGTTCTCGTGATCATTGTGCGGTGCACTCCTCCGTACTCTGACGGGGGCCGCGTCCCGCCCCGTACGATGGCGCGGTGCTGGTCAAGTGGATTCGCTGCACCGTGGTGGACCGTCGGGGGTTCGAGCGGGGACAGCGGAAATGGGCGGGGTTGCTCGGAGAGCCGGGATTCCGGGGACAGGGCGGGGGATGGAGCCGGGCGCGGCCGGACGTCGCCCACATCTTCGCCTTCTGGGAGAGCCGCGCCTTCTACGACTCGTTCATGGCGCGCTCGCACGACCGGCTCGCGGCCGCGCAGACGGGCACGTACAAGGACCTCCAGGCCAAGCTCTTCGATCACCGCTTCGACGTGAAGACGGGATTCGAGCCGAGGTTCACCGATGCCGACGTGGCCAGGGTGGCGCACTGTCGCGTCCACGAGGACCGCGTCGAGCACTTCGCGCTGATGCAGGAGAAGGTGTGGAATCCGGCGATGGCCGGTTCCCCGGGGATGCTGCGCGGCGTGTTCGGCGAGGCGCCCGGGAACGAGTTCGTGGTGCTGTCGATGTGGCGGTCCGCCGCCGAGCACGGCAAGTACCGGGTCGAGCGCGTGGAGCGACTCGGGCTGCGGGCCCAGACGGAGGCCGACGTGGCGGCGCTGACCGGTGACGTGGTGCAGCTCGAGCCGTCCTGGACGGTCTGATCACTCCGTGGCGGCCGAGTCCTCGCCGCCGGCTTCCGGTCGCCGTACGAACGCGCCCGCGGTGATCGCGGCCAGCGTCGCGCGGGCGGATTGGTCCGCCGTCGCGATGTCGACCGGCTCACGGGTGACGAACAGTCGCAGGAACAGGGGCGCGGAGACGGCGCGGACGACGGCGCCGGCGTCCGTGCCCGCGGGCGCCTCGCCGCGGGCGGAGGCCCGCTCGACGACCACCTCGCAGCGGGTGAAGCGCTCGGTGTAGAAGGCCCGGAGCGCTTCGGCGGCCCGCTCGGACTGGAAGGCGGCGCCGACGAACGCGGTGGGGGCCGCCGCGGCGGCGGGGTCGGCGAAGGAGTCGACCACCTCGCGGGCGAGTGCCCGCAGATCGCCGTCCAGACTTCCGGTGTCGGGCGGTGTCCAGCTGTCCTCGCCCGCGAGGTCGAGGGCGTCGGCGACGAGTCCTTCCAGGCTGCCCCAGCGACGGTAGAGCGTCGTCTTGTGCACGCCGGAGTGCTCCGCGACGTACTCGACGGTGAGGGCGGGATAGCCGTATTCGGCCAGACCCGTCAGGACCGCGTCGCGCACGGCGGCCCGGGTGCGTGCGGTGCGGCCGCCGGGGCGCCTGCTGCCGGGCGCGGGCGTCTGCTCACCTTCGATCGATGCATTCAATTGCTACTCCCGTTGCGTTAGTGGGTCGAGTCTGCCACACTCTTCGTAACGCCACTCCGGTTGCATTTGTGGGCCGGGGGTGTGTCCCTGCTCTGCCTGTCCTGATCGATTCATTCCAGCTCTTCACCGGAGGCGCCCTTGCCCACACAGATCTCACTGCACGACGTGACCGTGTCCCGCGGCGACCGGCTGCTGCTCGACCGGATCTCGCTCACCGTGCGCCCAGGTGAGCGGATCGGGATCGTGGGGGAGAACGGGGCGGGCAAAACCACCCTGCTCCGAATGCTCGCCGGGATCGAAGCGCCCGACGAAGGCGAGGTCGTCACCCTGGTCGACGGCGGTACCGGGCTGTTGGCACAGACGCCGCGACTGTCGGGCGACCACACCGTGGCCGACGCGATCGACGAATCCCTGGGGGAGCTCCGAGACATGGAGCGGCGACTTCGGGAGCTCGAAGCGGAGCTCGGTACCGCGGACGGGGGCGCGCTCGATGCGTACGGGGAACTGCTGACCGCCTATGAACTGCGGGGCGGGTACGAAGCGGACGCGCGGGTCGACAAGGCCATGCACGGCCTCGGACTCGCCTCCATAGGAAGGGAGCGCCGGCTCGGCAGCCTGTCGGGCGGCGAGCAGGCCCGGCTGGGCATCGCCTGCGCGGTCGCCGCCGCGCCCGAGGTCCTCCTGCTCGACGAGCCGACCAACCACCTCGACGAACAGGCCCTCGGCTGGCTGGAAGAGGCGCTGCTGGCCCACCGGGGCACCGTCGTGGCCGTCACCCACGACCGCGTCTTCCTGGAGCGGGTCGCCACCGCCGTCCTCGAGATCGACGCCGACCGCCGCACGGTCGTCCGGTACGGCGACGGGTACGCCGGGTTCCGGGCCGAACGGGCGGCCGCCCGGCAACGCTGGGAGCAGGCGTACGAGGAGTGGCGTGACGAGACCGAGCGGCTCGAGGCATACGCCGCGACCACCGCGCACGGAGTCGCGGCCGGCCGCTCCATCAAGGACAACAACAAGATGGCCTACGACCGGGCCGGCGGCCGGGTCCAGGCGTCCGTCTCCGGGCGGGTGCGCAACGCCCAGGAGCGCCTGCGCCGCCTCCGGGCCGAGCCGGTGGCCCGGCCTCCGCGCCCGCTCACCTTCGTCGCGCGGCCGGTCGCCGGCGGCGCCCAGGGGGATCTGGTCACCCTGGCCGGGGTGCGCGTCGCGGACCGGCTGGCCGTCGACCACCTGACCGTCCGGGCGGGGGAGAAGCTCCTGGTCCACGGCGGCAACGGCGCGGGCAAGTCCACCCTGCTCCGCGTCATCGCGGGCCTTGCCGAGCCGGAGGCCGGGGAGGTGCGCCGTACGGGACGCATCGGGTTCCTGGCCCAGGAGATACCGGCTCACCGGCCCGCGGAGCGGGTGCTCGCCGCCTTCGGCCGCGGGCTTGCGCTCACCGAGGACGAGCAGGCGGAACTGCTCCTGTCCTATGGCCTGTTCCGCCCGGCGGACCTCCGGGTGCCGGTCGGCAGCCTCTCCGCGGGGCAGCGTCGCAGGCTCGCGCTCGCCCGCCTGTTGGCCCGGCCGGCCGATCTGCTGCTCCTCGACGAGCCGGCCAACCATCTCGCCCTCGGCCTCGTCGAGGAGCTGGAGGAGGCGCTGGACCAATGGACCGGGGCTCTGATCGTGGTCTCCCACGACCGACAACTGCGCCGCCGCTTCACCGGCCGAATACGCCGGATGGACTCCGGTCGCCTCCTCGGCTGAGCCCCTCCGGAGCGGGCGATCTAGGGTCATGGCATGGCACGACCGCGGCGCATCGTTCTCGTACGGCACGGAGAGTCCGAGGGCAATGCCGACGACACGGTGTACGAACGTGAACCGGACCATGCGCTCCGGCTCACCGAAACCGGTCTACGGCAGGCGGAAGAGACGGGGGAGCGGCTTCGGGAACTGTTCGGCACGGAACGGGTCAGCGTCTACGTGTCGCCGTACCGTCGCACCCACGAGACGTTCCGGGCGTTCCGCCTCGACCCCGGGCAGGTGCGCGTGCGCGAGGAGCCGCGGCTGCGGGAGCAGGACTGGGGAAACTGGCAGGACCGGGACGACGTACGGCTGCAGAAGGCGTACCGCGACGCGTACGGGCACTTCTTCTACCGCTTCGCCCAGGGCGAGTCGGGGGCAGACGTCTACGACCGGGTCGGGGCGTTCCTGGAGAGTCTGTACCGCAGCTTCGAGGCACCCGACCACCCGCCGAACGTGCTGCTGGTGACCCACGGACTGACCATGCGACTGTTCTGCATGCGCTGGTTCCACTGGACGGTCGCCGACTTCGAGTCGCTGTCCAACCCGGGCAACGCCGAGACGCGGACCCTCCTGCTCGGCGAGGACGGCCGATACCGACTGGACCGGCCGTTCGAACGCTGGCGTACCCCCGAACCGTACGGCCACACCGGATAGAGTGGCAGAGCGATGACCGCTGACTCCTCTCTCGACCGGCGCTTCGACCGCGCCCTGGCCAGCCTTCGAGGGCTGGCCGTGGGAGACGCCCTGGGCTCCCAGTACTTCGTCCCCGCCAACTATCCGCTGCTCAAACGACGCGAAGTGCCGTCGGGACCGTGGCAGTGGACCGACGACACCGAGATGGCCTGCTCCGTTCTGACCGTCCTCGCGCGGCACAACCGGATCGATCAGGACGCCCTCGCGCACGCGTTCGCCGAGCATCACGACTTCGACCGGGGTTACGGCCCCACGGTCAACCGAATGCTCCGGCTCATCAGGGAGGGCGGCGACTGGCGAGAGCTGGCCGCAGCGCTCTTCAACGGCCAGGGTTCATGGGGGAACGGGGCCGCGATGAGGATCGCCCCGCTCGGTGCCTGGTACGCGGACGACCCCGAGCAGGCGACCCATCAGGCCGAGATCTCCGCGTACACGACACACCAGCACCGCGAAGCCGTGGTCGGCACGATGGCCGTGGCCGCCGCGGCGGCGCTCGCCGCCGACCCGGCCGGCCCGCCCACCCCCACGGACCTCCTCGACGGCGTGATCGCACTCGTGCCGCGCAGCGCCGTCGGCGCAGGTCTGCGCCGGGCCCGGGACATGCTCGACTACGGCGACGCGGGAACGGTCGCCGCGGTCCTGGGCAGTGGTCGGCGCACCAGCGCACACGACACCGTGCCGTTCGCGCTCTGGTCGGCGGCCCGCGGGCTGGGCGACTTCGAGCAGGTCTTCTGGACGACCGCGCAAGTGGGCGGCGATGTCGACACCACCTGTGCGATCGCGGGTGGTGTCGTAGCCTCCGCCACGACCGGAGCGCCCCCCACGTCCTGGCTGGACCAGACCGAGGAACTGCCGGACTGGCTCCCCGCCGCCGTACACCCCTGACGTCGACGCGTCGGCAGGGCGGGCAAGTGTCACGGTCCTGCCACAGCGCCGACCGGTGCGGGTCGAACACCCGGGCGCACGGTTAGAGTCGGCCACTCCCAAGCGCTGATCATGAAGAGAGCGCGCCGACGAGACACCCGGACGCAGCCCTCCGCCGTCATGGCCTCGTGTGCGGACCGGGTCGGGAGGGGGTCCCGTGTCCGACACACCGTCCGCACCACCGCCGAAGGACAGCGCTCCGTCCGAGCCGCAGGCCGCCACCTCGGCGACTCCGCCTGGTTCCGTACCGCCCGTGCCGCCGCAACACCGGGCAGTGGCGTCCACCGGGGGGCCAAGGCCCGGGCCGGGGCCGGGAGGGCAGAGACCTCACCATCCTTGGGCACCCCCGGCGCCTCCGAGCGACAGCTGGCTCACCGCCCTGCGTCCTGCCGCGCCGGCCCGGGCCACGACCGCGACCCTGGCGGCCATCGTGGCGACGGCGTTGCTGAGCGCGTTGCTGCTCGGCGACGGAATCGGGCTCAACCTGGTGCTCGTGGCCGTCCCCGCGGTACTCGCCGCCTCCTTCGCCGCGCGGGCGGCGGGCCGCCGCCTTCGTCCCTGGACGCTGGTCTGGGCGATCGGGGGACTCGCCCTCCTCGGCGTGCCCGC
This sequence comes from Streptomyces sp. NPDC059875, assembly GCF_042731085.1. Lineage (NCBI taxonomy): Bacteria > Bacillati > Actinomycetota > Actinomycetes > Kitasatosporales > Streptomycetaceae > Streptomyces > Streptomyces sp. NPDC059875. The sequence continues at coordinate 159,725 of NZ_JBHWJZ010000015.1, read as the reverse complement.
CCTGCGGGACGCCGGCTGGCCGACCTTCCTCGCGATCGTCTCCGCGCTGGCGCTGACCGCCTTCGCCCTGCACGGCGGCCGGGGTTGGCCGAGCATGCTGTTCGGGCCCTTCGGCCTGATCGACTCGCTGGGCTCGGGCACCACCTGGGCCTGGCGAGGGCTGCGTGACCGGGCCGACGGCTCCCGCGGCCGATGGGGTCCGGTCGTGCGCACGGTCGGAGTGGCCGTCGCCCTGCTCGTCGTCTTCGGCGCACTGTTCGCGGGCGCCGACGCGGCCTTCGCCGACCTGCTCGGCTCGCTCATCCCCGATTTCTCGCCGGCCCAGGTGCCCTGGCGGCTCTCCTTCTTCCTGCTCGGCCTGTTCGGCGCGATCTCCCTCGCCCGAACGGCCGCCGCGCCGCTGCGCTGGGACCGCATGGTCATCCGCCCCGGCCGGGCCCGGGCACGACTCGAGTGGGCCGCTCCGCTCATCGTCCTGAACCTGCTCTTCGCGGCCTTCAACGCGGTCCAACTCACCGTTCTCTTCGGCGGATACGACAAGGTGCTCGAGGAGACCGGCCTGAGCTACTCCTCGTACGCCCGCCAGGGTTTCTGGCAGCTCCTCATGGCCACCCTGCTCACCCTCGTGGTCATCGGCCTCGCCCTACGGTGGGCGCCGCGCGGGGAGGCCCGCGACCGGACGCTCGTGCGCACCGTGCTCGGCACCCTGTGTGTCCTCACCCTGGTCGTGGTCGCCTCCGCGCTGCGCAGGATGGACCTCTACGTGGACGCGTACGGGCTCACCCGGCTGCGTATCTCGGTGGCCGCGATGGAGATCTGGCTGGGACTGGTCATCGTGCTGATCATGGCTGCGGGGGTCTTCGGTGCGCGCCTGCTGCCGCGGGCGCTGGCCGCGAGTGCAGCCGTGGCCGTGCTGGCCTTCGGCCTGGCCTCGCCCGACGCGATCGTCGCCGAGCGGAACGTCGAGCGGTACGAGCGCCTCGAGAAGATCGACGTCCCCTACCTCGAAGGGCTCTCGGCCGACGCCGTGCCCGCGCTCGACCGGCTTCCCGAGCCGCAACGTTCCTGCGCGCTGATGGACATCGACGCGCGGCTGCGCGCAGACGACGGAGGGTGGTTCGCCACCAGCTGGTCGGAGGCCAGGGCCCGATCGATCCTGGCGGAGCGCGGGATCAAGCGGTCTCCCGTGGACTGCGGCGGGCCGAGCAGGGAAGAGGAGTACGACCCGGACGCGGATGGTGATCCGTACAGCACCCCCTGAGCCCGATCGCGACGCCGGACACTCTTCGCTGTGTCGCAGATCATTCACGAATGCGATAGCGAGACCTCGGAGTGGGAGGTCGCGCGGTTATGCGCATGACGAGAGCGCGCGATACGCGCCCTTTGGTGCGATCGCAGAATGTGTGCGCCAGCGAATGGATAGGACCGAGATCGGCATCATGATCGAGCAGATCATGATGCCGATGCGCCGCTCTCCGCATGTGTGAGCCGCCTCCCCGTGGTCGCTTCGGACATCCGACGGGAATCCGGGTATCGCGGGCGGTCCTCATCGGCGTAACCTGTCTGGCGCCATGCCGTACGAACCACCTACCCACAGCGTCGAGCGATCGCTCCGAGCCACCACCGGCGCCAAGATCGTTGCCGGGGTCGACGAGGTCGGACGCGGGGCATGGGCCGGTCCGGTCACGGTGTGCGCGGCCGTCACGGGTCTGCGCCGGCCCCCCGAGGGACTCACCGACTCCAAGCTGATCACCCCCAAGCGCCGTACCGCCCTGGCCGCGGAACTGGAGACGTGGGTGACCGCCTACGCGCTCGGGCACGCCTCTCCCCAGGAGATCGACGCGCTCGGCATGACCGCCGCGCTCCGGCTGGCAGCCGTGCGCGCACTGGACGCCCTGCCCGTCCGTCCGGACGCGGTGATCCTCGACGGGAAGCACGACTACCTCGGCAGCCCCTGGAAGGTCCGTACGGTGATCAAGGGTGACCAGTCCTGCATCGCCGTGGCGGCGGCCTCGGTCATCGCCAAGGTGCGGCGCGACGCGATGATGGCCGAGCTGGAGAGCGAAGCCGAGGAGTGCTCGGCCTACGGCTTCGGCGCCAACGCGGGCTACCCATCGCCGGTCCACAAGGCCGCCCTGGAGGAGCGGGGGCCCACCCCGTACCACCGGCTCTCCTGGTCGTATCTCGACGCGCTGCCCCAGTGGCGGCATCTCAAGAAGGTCCGCATCTCCGCCGAGGCGGTCGCACTGGAAAGCGGGGGCCAACTCGGCTTCGACTTCTGAACTTCCCGGCACCCTCTTCTCAGCAGCCGGGTCGCACGATTGTGCCCACCCGCCGGAGCCTCGCGCACCGGCGTTTGATAGACATCCACTCATGCCTCTCATCCCCGAGGAGCCTCAGATTCACGAGAGTGCCCAGGGTCCCCGCGCCACGGCCGCCGGCCACCCCGCGCCGACCCCTCGTCCCGTACCCGGTCCGCGTTCCGCGGCGTCGCCGCGTCCCGGGCGCCCCGGCCCCGCACCGGCCAGGCCCGCCCCGCCGGCGCCGCGCCCGCACCCCGCTGCCGGGCAGTCCCCGTCGCCCCGCACGGAGAATCGTTCCGAACAGCGGTCCGGACCTCAGATCCAGCTGATCCCCGCCCCCGTCGACGGCGCGCTCGACGCCGCCGAAGAGGCCGTCGATCTGCTTCTGGAGACCGGCCGCCCGCCCGGCGACATCCTCGTCCTCACCACCGGTGAGCAGCACCCGTGGGCGGCGCACGAGCTGTCCTTCGGTGACGCCGCCTACTGGGCCCAACAGGACACCCGTGACGACGTGTTCTTCGCGGACGCCGGCGCCGTGGAGCAGGCCGCCGGACGGCCGGTGGTCGTCGTGGCGGTCAACGGCGGAGCCGATGACGTCGCCGCACGGGCCCTGCCCCTGGCGATGGGACGCGCGACAGCGCTGCTCATCGTCTGCGGTGACCCGCAGCGCATCAACGCCGTGCTCGGCGCGGGTGTCTGAGACGGAGTACCTCTCGCGGTCCTGACCCGGCTGCCCCCTGCGGGCGGCCGGGCCGTGGTCCCGAGGGCCCACGGGTCCACACCGGCGAGGATGCGTCAGCGCGGGCGCGTCAGCGTGCCGCCGTCCGACGCAACGGTTCGGAGGCGCCACCCGCGGTACGCGGCGTGAAGACGCCGAGTTCGGAGGCGACGTCTCCCAGGGCAGCCGGACGCGAATCGGAGCTGGGATGCCTGCCACCCCGGCCCTCGCCGAGCACCTGCCAACCGCCGCGGGTCAGCGTGATGTACGCACCGCAGCGCAGGCCGTGGAGCGTGCAGGCGTCTCGCAGCCCCCACATCCAGGCGCCGTCCTCCTCCGTCCATCGCTCGTCACCGTCACGGCAGTAGAGCAGCACGGCCGTCCGTACGGGCGACCGGCGCCGCAGGTCGTGCGGGATGACACGGCGCAGATGCGCGAGGAGCGCGTTGCGGAACTCCCAGCCGTCCGCGGGGACGGAGCGGCGAACGAACGACGCGCTGGCGGCGAGCCGTTCCTCGTGGTCCAGGACGGCGACGACCGCGGTCGCCGGAGTCGGTCGATGGCGGGTGTGCAGACCGCTGACGACCTCACGAGGGTTGCGGAGCAGCGGGATTCCGGCCCCGGCCCACTCGGACGGTTCCAGCATCCGGGCGAGGCGGCTGGCGGACTCGGACGACGAGTTGATCGAGGTGGCTGCGGACGGAGCGAATCCGAAGGTCACGGTCCTCCCTTCGGATACGCGCCCGCGAGGCGGGCAGGGTCGAGTGAGGGCGCACCACAGCACAGTCCTTCCGGACCGCGTACAGGGCCGTGCGGGGCGGGGTCCCAATTCTTGCGGGCCTGTGCGCGGGCGGCAACGAGCAATTGAGGCCGCTGACTGGAATGCGCCGGTATGACACTCATATCCCTGCCCAGCTACCTAGTGTTCACTCCCCGTTTCACCCCTGGACGGCAAGCACCAGCGGAAACACTCCTTCCGCTCCCGCCCGGCGCAGCAGTCGGGACGACACGGCAAGGGTCCATCCACTGTCCGACAAGTCGTCCACCAACAGCACCGGACCGCCGGCCGAGACCAGCCGTTCGGCCAACGCGGGAGGAACCGTCAGCGCCTGATGGAGCCCCACCACCCGCTGCGCGCTGTTCGTCCGGGAGATCCGAAGATCCTCCGCCTCCGGCACGTACTCGACCGAACCCAGCAGCGGCATCCGGCCGATCTCCGCGATCCGCCGACCGAGCGAGCCCACCAGTTGGGGCCTGTTGCGCGAGGCGATCGTGACCACTCCGGCGGGCCGGGCGGGAGCGTCGGCCACGCCGGACGCCCAACCCCCGGGGCCCTTGGCCCAGTCGGCGAGGACGCGCACCACCGCCTGCACGACATCGTCCGGAACCTGACCGTCAGGCGCCCGCTCCGACAGCATCGGACGCAGCCGGTTGCCCCAGCCGATGTCCGACAGCCGCCCGAGCGCGCGCCCGCCGAACGACTGCTCGCCCGCCGGGATACGGCCCTTCAGATCGACACCGACCGCCGTGAGTCCGGTCGGCCACATCTTGCGCGGCTCCACCTCCACTCCGGGCCGTCCCAGTTCACCCTTGGCGGCATCGAGCGCCGCATCGCTCACCTTCGGGTCGAACCGGGACCCCGAGCAGTTGTCACAGCGTCCGCACGGGGCGGCCTCGTCGTCGTCCAACTGGCGACGCAGGAACTCCATCCGGCAGCCCGTCGCCGCCGCGTACTCACGCATCGCCTGCTGCTCGGCAGCCCGCTGCCGAGCCACCCAGGCATACCGCTCGGAGTCGTACACCCACGGCTGTCCCGTGCTGGTCCAGCCGCCCTTGACCCGGTGCACCGCACCATCCACGTCCAGCACCTTGAGCATCGTCTCCAGCCGGGTCCGCCGCAGCTCGACCAGCGGCTCCAGAGCGGGCAGGGAGAGCGGGCGGTCCGCATGGGCCAGCACGTCCAGGGTGCGGCGCACCTGCTCCTCGGGCGGGAACGCGACCGACGCGAAGTACTGCCAGATCGCCTCGTCCTCCTTGCCCGGCAGCAGCAGCACCTCTGCGTGCTCCACCCCACGCCCGGCACGGCCCACCTGCTGGTAGTACGCGATCGGGGAGGAAGGCGAACCGAGGTGCACCACGAAGCCCAGGTCCGGCTTGTCGAACCCCATGCCCAGCGCCGACGTCGCCACCAGCGCCTTGACCCGGTTCGCCAGCAGGTCCTCCTCCGCCTGCTGCCGGTCCGCGTTCTCCGTGCGCCCCGTGTACGAGGACACCGTGTGGCCGCACTGGCGGAGATAGGCGGTGACCTCCTCCGCGGCCGCGACCGTGAGCGTGTAGATGATCCCGGATCCGGGCAGTTCGCCGAGATGGTCGGCCAGCCAGGCCAGCCGGTGCGCGGCGTCGGGCAGTTGGACCACACCGAGGCTCAGGCTCTCCCGGTCGAGCGGGCCACGCAGCACCAGCGCGTCCGTCCCCGCGCCCGTACCCAGCTGCTCGGCGACGTCCGCCGTCACACGGGCGTTGGCCGTCGCCGTGGTGGCGAGCACCGGCACACCGGCCGGCAGCTCCGCCAGCATCGTGCGCAGACGGCGGTAGTCGGGCCGGAAGTCGTGGCCCCAGTCGGAGATGCAGTGCGCCTCGTCGACCACGAGTAGACCCGTGGCGGCCGCGAGCCGGGGAAGGACCTCGTCGCGGAAGTCCGGGTTGTTGAGCCGCTCGGGGCTGACCAGCAGCACGTCCACCTCGCCCGCGGCCACCTCTTCCTGGACGGTCTCCCACTCCTCCGTGTTCGACGAGTTGATCGTGCGGGCACGGATACCGGCACGGGCCGCCGCCTCCACCTGGTTGCGCATCAGCGCGAGCAGCGGGGAGACGATCACCGTGGGACCGCTGCCGGCCTCGCGCAGCAGGGACGTCGCCACGAAGTACACGGCGGACTTGCCCCACCCGGTCCGCTGCACCACCAGTGCCCGTCGCTTGTCCGCGACGAGGGCCTCGATGGCCCGCCACTGGTCCTCTCGCAGTCTCGCCGTGCCGCTCGGGTCCCCGACGAGGCGGGCGAGTACGGCATCGGCGGTGGCCCGGAGGCCCGCGCGGTCGGAGAGACGGTCTGCGTTGGTCATGCCCCCATGCAACCCGATGGGTCGGACATTGCGCGAACGAGGCACAGAACCTGTGGACAACGGGGAGGCAGGGCCCGCGAGAGTTATCCACAGGGGTTTCCGAGCCCGGGCCGGTCGCGAGACCGTCGTGACCATGAACACGAACCCGCACGAATCCCGTGGACCGGCCGAATCGCAGCAGATCACCCTGCGCGGCCCCGCCGAACTGGCCGACGCACTCCCCTTCATGCTGGGCTTCCATCCCACCGATTCCGTCGTACTCGTCGCCCTGCACGGCGAGCACGGCCGTTTCGGGAGCCGGGTCAGGCTCGGCATCCCGCGCTCGGCGAAGGAGTGGCCCTCGACGGCGGAGCACCTCGCCGAGTGCCTCGTCGACGGCTGCGCCCGCCGCGGCACCCGCCCGGACGGCATCGTCGTCTTCCTCTGCCAGGACCCCGCGCCGGGCGAGACCGGGCGCCGGGTGATGGAGCGGCTGCGGCCCTTCGCCCAGCGGCTGCGTACGGCCTGCGGCGAGCTCGACATTCCCGTCTACGAAGTCCTCTGCATCTCCGACGGTCTCTTCTTCTCCTACGTCTGTCCCGACACCCGCTGCTGCCCGCCCGACGGCACCCCACTCGCCCTGACCGGCACGTCGGTCATGGCGGCATCGGCCGCCTACGCCGGAATCCAGGTGCGGGGATCCCTGCGCGACATGGAGGCGCGGCTCAAGCCGCGCCCATCCTCCGACCCCGCGTCCTCCGACGTCGAGCCGCAGCGCAAGGCCCTGAACGCGGCCGCCGCCGTGATCGTCCCGAAGATCCTCGACGATCCGCCGGGCGCGGGCCGAGCGGACGTCAGGGAGAAGACGCTGCGGCTCGCCCGCGAGATGCTGCGGCGCTTCGGCGGGCCGTCCACCGCGACCGAGGGGCCGGCGCGGACATCGGCGGCGGATCGGGTACGCGGCATGGGGACGGCGGAGCGGGACGAGGCCGACGACGCACTGATCGATCCCGACGAGGCAGCGGCGCTGATCCTCGGACTCCAGGACCGTGACACCCGCGACCAGGCCGCCGAATGGATGGAAGGTCCGGAAGGCGCTGCGGCCCTTCGGCTCTGGCGGGTACTGGCGCGCCGCTGTGTCGCCCCCTTCCAGGAACACGCGGCAGCGCCCCTCACCCTCGTCGGCTGGGTGGCCTGGTCCACCGGCGACGAACCCGCGGCCCGGGTCGCCCTGAGCCTCGCACTGGGCGCCGACCCCGACTACGTCTTCGCCCGCCTGCTGCACCAGGCCTGCAACGAGGGGCTCGACCCCGAGTCCCTGCGCAGTTGCCTGCGACAGGAACGGGAGACGAGGGAGGCGACGGCCATCGCGCCCCGCCCCGCCGCACGGCGGGTCGCGCCCCGGGGCGCCCGTCCGCAGACGATCAAGAAGGGCGGGCCGCCCGCCGGCACCCGCCCCGGCAAGGCCTCGCCGAAGCCGCCCCGGGGCGGCGCGGCCCGGCGCACCGGACAGCCGGGCACGAGGAGCGGGCGATGACGCCCGTGACCAGGCCGCCCGCGGCGGCGTTCAGCTCTGTGGCGGAGCCCCACGACCCGTCCCGCCGACAGCTCACCGGCAGTCCGGATCGCACAGAGAGCGCCGCACACCAACCATGGCCCCCAGTTCCGTCCCGGCCCCCGGACCCCCGGCCGGACCCGCGACCCTCGCCGGTCTCACGCTCCCGGGCGCCCCACGGCCGGGCGACCTGCCGTCGGTGCACAACGCGCTCATCTGCGTCGCCCTGCCCGCCCTCGTCATCTGTGCCGACCACGGACAGCTCACCGGGCACGGCCTCGAAGGGGTCTATGTGTCCGGAAGGAGACTCCTGGCCCGCTGCGTGCTGCGGGTGGCCGGACGCGAGCCGATCGCGCTCCAGGGCAGGCGGGCCGCCTCCGACCGGGCCGTGTTCCTCGGGGTCCTGCGTACGGCGGGAGACAACGGACCCGACCCCGGCGTCACGGTCGAGCGCTCGCGCAGCGCCGACGGAACGGAGCGGATCACCCTGCGCAGCTCGGCCGGCCGACCGTTGCGACTCCCGGTGGAAATCGCTCTGGGGACGGATCTCGCGGATCTGGGGGCGGTGGCGTCCGGGCGGCCCGGGCCCGAGATCCACCCCAGCGTCCACGGCACCGGGATGCGCTGGACGGCGGACGACGGCCGGTGCGCGGCCGTCACCGCAGACCCGCCGCCGATGGACGCGCTGGCCGCCGCCGGGCTTCTGCGGTGGGACATCGAGTTGGCACCCGGAGCCGCCGCCACCATCGAGCTCAGGGTGCGCGGGGACCGGACACCCCGGCTCGCGCACCTCTCACCGCCGGGCGCAGGGCGGCCCGGCGGGGCCGTCCTCGCCGAAGCCCGCGCCGAGGGCGACGATCCGAGGATCGGGGAGCTCCTGCGCACGGCCGTCGACGATCTGCGGGCCCTCCTCCAGCGCGACCCCGCGCACCCGGCGGACGTCCATCTCGCGGCCGGAGTGCCCTGGCGCTGCGGACCCGCCACCGCCGAGGCGCTCTGGGCCGCCCGTATGGCCCTGCCCCTCGGCACCCGGCTCGCCGTCACGACGCTCCGCACGTTGGCCCGTACCCAGATCGGCGGTTCCGGCCCTGCGGCGGGGCGCATCCCCGGCACGTTCAGGGACGCGGGGCCCCACCTGCCGCCCCGCTGTACCGGCATCGAGGCCACCCTTGCCTTCCCCGCGACCTTGGCCGAGGCCAGACGCTGGGGGCTGCCCGACCAGGACCTGGAGGAACTGCTTCCCGCCGCGGAGGGCTGCCTGCAGTGGCTGCGGGCCGCCGCCGACCCGCACGGTTTCGTCCCGGATCCGGGGCCCACCGGTCCCTGGCGGGCCGAGACACAGGCCCATGCCCACCGAGCTGCCGTGCTCGGCGCCGATCTCCTCGACGGTTGCGGCCGGCCCGGTGGCGACGCCTGGCGGGACTGGGCGAGGACTCTTCGCACGCGCTTCCGCGCGGAGTTCTGGCTCGACGACCGGTCCGGCGGCAGACCCGCCGCTGCGCGCGCGCCGGGAGGTCGGCCGTGGAGCCAGCTCGGAGGGTGGGCGGCGCACCTCCTCGACACCGGCCTGCTGGGCGGCGGGCGGTACGCGCCCGGTCTGTTGGACAGGACCGAGACCGAACAGCTGGCCCGGTTGCTCGGCACCCCGGCGCTGGACTCCGGCTGGGGGCTGCGCAGCCTCGGCGCCAAGGAAGCCGGCCACAATCCCTTCGGCCACCGGGCAGGAGCGGTGCGGGTCCACGAAACGGCGGTCGCCGTGGCCGGGCTCGCGGCTGCGGGGTACGAGCGGGAGGCCGCGTCCCTGCTCCGTGGCGCCCTCGACGCGGCGGAGGCGTTCGGCCATCGGCTGCCCGAGATGTACGCGGGCGACCAGCGCACGGCCGGCGGGGTTCCGGTGCCGCACCCGGCGGCCTGCCGACCGGCCGCCGTGGCCGCGGCCGCCGGGGTCCACCTCCTGGCGACCCTCGCCGGGATCCGGCCCGACGTGCCGGGCCGGACCGTGGCCCTGCACCCCGTCCGGTCGGCTCCCCTCGGCGCGGTACGGCTGTCGGGCTTGCGTGTCGCGGGGGAGCCGTTCGCCGTACGGGTGAGCCGGCTCGGACTCGGCATGGTCGAGGAGGCCGCCGACGGCCTCCAGCTGGGGGGCTGAACCATGCGGGGCGTCGCCGCCGAGGAAGCGTCGTCGGAGGGAGAAGTCATGGTCGATACAGCGGAGGGGCGTGTTTATCGTCAGGAAGACGACTATGATCGCGGCATGCCTCCCTACGACCCGTCGGCCTTCCCGCCCTTTGCCGTCACCGTCGATCTGGTCGTGCTCACCGTGCGGCGCCACGCTCTGTGCGCTCTCGTCGTGAGACGGGGAGAAGCTCCGTTCCAGGGCCGGTGGGCGCTGCCGGGCGGATTCGTCCGCGCCGACGAGGACCTCGGTGCCGCGGCGGCGCGCGAGTTGGTGGAGGAGACCGGGCTCTGCGTCCACGACCCGGGCGCCCCGTCACCGATGCCGAGCAACGGCGCGCATCTCGAGCAGCTGGCGACCTACGGGGACCCGCAGCGCGACCCCCGGATGAGGGTGGTCAGCGTTGCGCACCTGGCGCTCGCTCCGGACCTGCCGGCGCCACGCGCGGGCGGAGACGCGAACAGCGCCCGCTGGGCACCGGTCGAGGAGCTGCTCGGCAAGGACGGCTCGGTCGAACGTGAGGAGGGCCAGGGGGAGCCGCTGGCGTTCGACCACGCCCAGATCCTCGCCGACGGAGTGGAGCGGGCCCGTTCCAAGATCGAATACTCCTCGCTGGCCACCGCCTTCTGCCCGCCGGAGTTCACGGTCGGCGAGCTCAGGAGGGTGTACGAGGCCGTGTGGGGTGTCGCGCTCGACCCGCGCAACTTCCACCGAAAGGTGACCGGTACCCCCGGTTTCCTGGTTCCGGCGGGTGGCACCACCACGCGCCAGGGCGGCCGTCCCGCACAGCTCTTCCGGGCAGGTGGGGCGACGTTGCTCAACCCGCCCATGCTGCGCCCCGAGGTCTGACCGGCGTTCTCCGAGGCGACCCGAGGCCTCAACCCTGCACCAAAAGTCCGAAATGTAGCGTTATCTTGCTTCGATAGCCGCCCTGCCGCGGAGCGGTGTCACCTACCGCGAGAGAAGCGATGCTCCAGGCCATCGGACTCACCAGCAGCCCCCGCCGCGACCTCCCGCCCGCTGTGGACGATCTGACCTTCGAGGCCCGTCCGGGTCAGGTCACCGCCCTTCTGGGCCCCACCGGATCCGGGAAGACCACCGCCTTGCGGTTGATGCTCGAACTCGAACCCGGTCGTGGCGTCACGTACTTCCGCGGCCGCCCCCTCCACCGCATCGCGCACCCCGCCGGCGAGGTCGGTGTGCTGCTCGGTGACGTCCCGGGACACCCCTCGCGAACCATGCGCAGCCAGTTGCGGATGCTGTGCGCGGCGACCGGGGTTCCCGCGTCCAGGGCCGACGAGATGCTCCGGGCCGTAGGACTCACCGGCCTCCACGACCAGCGCATCGGCACCCTGCCGCGCGCGATGGACCGTCGACTCGGCCTCGCGTCGGCCCTGTTGGCCGATCCGCACACACTTCTCCTGGACGAACCCGGCACCGGCCTCTCCGCACGGGAGAACGCCTGGCTGCACGAACTCCTGCGCGCCCATGCCGTCGACGGCGGCACCGTCCTCTACACGACCGACGACCCCAAGGACGTGGTCCGCAACGCCGACCGCGTCGTCACCCTCGCCGGCGGCCGGCTCGTCGCGGAGCAGGAGGTCGCCGACTTCGCCCGCACCCGGTTGCGGCCGCGGGTGGCCGTACGCACGCCCCATGCCGCGCGGCTTGCCGCGGCCGTCACGCAGGAGGCGCGCGCCGCGCGCCGTACCGTCGAGGTGATCACCGAGAAGGGCAATCGGCTGTCCGTCTACGGCAGCGACTGCGCCGCGATCGGGGAGACCGCGTTCCGGCACGGGGTGCTCATCCACCAACTGTCCGACGAAGTGGGCGACACGGGCCCGCGCGCCTCCTCCGGCCCCACCGGGTCCGCTCCGGCGCCTGGTCGTGGCCCCGCCGCCGAAGCCGTCGCTGTCCCTCACGAGCCCCAGCGCCAGCAGCAGCATCAGCCCGAGCCGCAGCCCGAGCCCGAGCCGCAGCGCGAGCCGCCGTCGGAGCGGCGGCCGACGCGTTCGCCGCTCCGCCCGCTCCGGTACGAGATCCGCAGGCTGCTGGGCGTTCCGGCCACCCCGCTCGTCGCGGCGGCCGTCCTGGTCGCCTCCGTCGTGATCTCGGTGGTGCTCGCGCGCAGCGGCGGGACACCCCTGCCTCCGCTGCTCGCCGGCTGGCCCGCCTTGTCCCCCCTGCCGCCCGCCGCGATCGGGGCGGGGATGCTCGGCGCCTTCTCGTTCGCGGACGAGTACCGCTACCCGGCGCTCACGACCGGCCGGGGCGCGGTTCCGCGCCGCCTCGGGCTGCTGCTCGCCAAGCTCACGGTCGCGGCCGCCGTCGCCCTGGTCCTGGCCGTGCTGGTCGTGGCCGCCGACCTGCAGGTCCTTCGCCTCGTCTACGGCAGCGAGTTGATTCCCGTACCGAAAAACTGGCCGACACTGTGTGCGAGTTGGCTCGGTCTGATCGTCGGCTGCGCTTGGGCCGGGGTGCTCGGGGCCGGGGTCTTCCGGGTCGCCGCGGCGGGTGTGGCGGCGGTCCTCGCGGTGCCGGTGGTCCTCGCGCCCCTGCTGCGGATGGCCACCTCCGGACCCTCGGGCCGCCCGATCTCAGGACTCCCGGCCCGGCTGCGTGATTTCGTCACCATGGAGTGGCCGACGGCGGCCGACCGCTGGCTGGCGGGGGCGTTGCGGGTGGTCGCCCAGCCCGTGGGGGTGGCGCTGGCGCTGTCGTTGACCGTCCTGCTCTGCGCCTATCTGTTCACGGGCCTTCGTCGTAAGGCGCGTTGGTGATCATTTCCAGATCGAAAGCTTCCGCTTTCGCGGTAACTCCCTTGAGAATGGCCGGTTATGTCCGATTAATCGTCAATTGTGTAGGGGGTGCCGATCACCCTTTCGTGTGCTTTTCACCAAAGACCTCAAGGGTCACGGGAGGCACGCCGACAAAGGATGCGTGAGTACCCTTGCGCACACCATGATGACCGCCGCCCGCCCCGTCGACTCCGGCCTCGGCGCCCCGGGCGATCTCGACCGCTACCCGTACGCGGAGGCGCCCGTCGCCGATCGCGTGGGTCCGTCCTCCTGGGAAGGGGTGGAGACCGACCTCGGCCGGGTCGGTCGTCGCACGGCCGGCAGCCGCGGCCGCGGCCTGCACGGCCAGCTCGTCCAGCAGCTGGGGCAGATGATCGTCTCCGGTGACCTCGGCGCCGACCGCCCGCTCGTCCCGGAGGAGATCGGGCAGCGCTTCGAGGTCTCCCGCACCGTCGTGCGCGAATCGCTGCGCGTGCTGGAGGCCAAGGGTCTCGTCAGCGCCCGCCCCAACGTCGGCACCCGGGTCAGGCCGGTCAGCGACTGGAACCTGCTGGACCCCGACATCATCGAGTGGCGCGCCTTCGGCCCGCAGCGCGACGACCAGCGCCGCGAGCTCAACGAGCTGCGCTGGACGATCGAGCCGCTGGCCGCCCGGCTCGCCGCCGGTCACGGCCGTGAGGACGTCCAGCAGCGACTCGCCGACATGGTCGAGATCATGGGCCACGCGTACGCCCAGGGCGACGGCATCACCTTCTCCCGGGCCGACGTCGAGTTCCACTCCCTGCTGATCCAGCTCGCCGGGAACCGGATGCTGGAGCACCTCTCCGGCATCGTCGCCGCGGCGCTCCAGGTGTCCGGCGGCCCGGTCACCGGCTGTGACCGCCCGGGTGAGTCCTGCCTCGGGCACCACGCACGCATCGTCGACTGCCTCGCGGCCGGGGACGCGCAGGGCGCCGAGACGGCCATGCGTCAGCTGCTGACCGTCCACCCGGAGGTGGAGCGCGTCGTGCCCGCTCCGCGTGAGCACTGACCCGCGGGCCACGGCCTGGGGTGCGGAGCCGCACGCCTCGCGTGTCGCCGGAGCCGCGCGGAGCCCGGGGATCATGATGTATCCCCAGGGTCCGCGGGGGCCCGGGCGGCGCGAATGTGCGACGAACGCCCGTTCTGGCCGATTCGTCGCGATTGAGGTGTGACTCGGGCCACGCGGATTGGGCGTAACACTCCTCGAAGCCGTGCGATGACTTAAGAGGTGACAGCCGAGGAAGGAATACAGCAGCCGCGTGAGGCGCTGTGCAGTTCCCCGGTCCAGCCCGCGCCGTCGGCACATTCCCAGCCGATGGTCGTCGGCTCCGGCCCGATCCCGGGCGGGGCCGGAAGCCGTTTTCCATCGTTCCGAGAGGTTGTTCGTGTCGGCCAGCACATCCCGTACGCTCCCGCCGGAGATCGCCGAGTCCGAGTCTGTGATGGCGCTCATCGAGCGGGGAAAGGCTGATGGGCAGATCGCCGGCGATGACGTGCGTCGGGCCTTCGAGGCTGACCAGATTCCGCCAACCCAGTGGAAGAATGTTCTGCGCAGCCTCAACCAGATCCTCGAGGAAGAGGGTGTGACGCTGATGGTCAGTGCAGCGGAGTCGCCGAAGCGCGCCCGCAAGAGCGTCGCAGCGAAGAGCCCGGCCAAGCGCACCGCCACCAAGACCGTCACCGCCAAGACGACCGTGACGAAGACCGTCTCGGCCGCCACGGCGGCCCCGGCAGCAGAGAGCGCGGACCCGGCCGACGAGGCCGGAGCGCCGGCGAAGAAGGCGGCCGCGAAGAAGACCGCGGCCAAGAAGACGGTGGCCAAGAAGGCCACCGCCAAGAAGACGACGGCCAAGAAGACCGCCTCCAAGAAGGACGCCGACGAGGTGCCCGAGGGCGAGGAGCTCCTCGAGGACGTCGCGCCCGGCAAGGGTGAGGACGAAGAGGCCGAGGGCGAGAACAAGGGCTTCGTCCTGTCCGACGAGGACGAGGACGACGCTCCGGCGCAGCAGGTCGCCGTCGCCGGTGCCACCGCGGACCCGGTCAAGGACTACCTGAAGCAGATCGGCAAGGTCCCGCTGCTCAACGCCGAGCAGGAGGTCGAGCTCGCCAAGCGCATCGAGGCCGGCCTGTTCGCCGAGGACAAGCTGGCCAACTCGGACAAGCTGGCGCCCAAGCTCAAGCGCGAGCTGGAGATCATCGCCGAGGACGGTCGCCGCGCCAAGAACCACCTCCTGGAGGCCAACCTCCGACTGGTGGTCTCGCTGGCCAAGCGCTACACCGGCCGCGGAATGCTCTTCCTGGACCTGATCCAGGAAGGCAACCTGGGTCTGATCCGCGCCGTCGAGAAGTTCGACTACACCAAGGGCTACAAGTTCTCCACGTACGCCACCTGGTGGATCCGTCAGGCGATCACCCGCGCCATGGCCGACCAGGCCCGCACCATCCGTATCCCGGTGCACATGGTCGAGGTCATCAACAAGCTCGCGCGCGTCCAGCGCCAGATGCTCCAGGACCTGGGCCGTGAGCCCACCCCGGAGGAGCTGGCCAAGGAGCTCGACATGACCCCTGAGAAGGTCATCGAGGTCCAGAAGTACGGCCGTGAGCCGATCTCCCTCCACACCCCGCTGGGTGAGGACGGAGACAGCGAGTTCGGTGACCTCATCGAGGACTCCGAGGCGGTCGTCCCGGCCGACGCGGTCAGCTTTACCCTCCTCCAGGAGCAGCTGCACTCCGTCCTCGACACGCTCTCCGAGCGTGAGGCCGGCGTGGTCTCCATGCGCTTCGGTCTCACCGACGGCCAGCCGAAGACGCTGGACGAGATCGGCAAGGTCTACGGCGTCACGCGTGAGCGGATCCGTCAGATCGAGTCGAAGACGATGTCGAAGCTGCGCCACCCGTCCCGTTCGCAGGTCCTGCGCGACTACCTCGACTAGTCCGCGGTCGTACACGCCGAAGGGCCCGGATCCCCGAAAAAGGGAGCCGGGCCCTTCGGCGTGCGCGGGTGCACGGTGCGGGCGCCTGGACGACGCTGGGTGAACCGACATCATCGGAGAGTCAGGAGGCTCTATGCGTCGCCCCATCGCCCGAGCAGTGACCGCTGCCCTGGGCCTGATCTCGGCGGCGGCGGGGCCGCTCGCCGCCACCGCTCCCGCGGCCGCCGACAGTGTCGTGGTCGGGGGACAGACCGCGGAGATCGCGGACGCGCCGTGGGCCGTGGCGCTCTCCAGCCGTGACCGGTTCGGAGGTACGCGTGCCGGGCAGTTCTGCGGAGGCGTGCTGGTCGCGCCCACCCGGGTGCTCACGGCGGCCCACTGCCTGGCCAGGGACGTCCTGGGCGGCGAGCCCTCGAACCTCCCCGACCTCAAGGTCATCGCGGGCCGCAGCACCCTGCTCGGCCAGAGCGGACAGGAGATCCGGATCTCCGACACCTGGATCAGTCCGGACTACAACCCCACGACCAACGCCAACGATCTGGCCGTGCTGACGCTGGCCACCGCTCTGCCGCAGTCCTATGTGATCAAGGCGGCCCGCCCGGGCGACGTGGCCGAGACTCCAGGGACCGCGGCGGACGTCTACGGGTGGGGGGACACGACCGGCAACGGCACCTATGCCTCGGCGCTGCGCTCGGCGCGTGTCCAGGTGCTGCCCGACGCGGCGTGCGAGCGGGCCTATCCGGGCGGCTTCGGAGCCGCGTACCGGGCCGAGACGATGCTGTGCGCGGGCGATCCGCAGGGCGGCAGGGACGCCTGCCAGGGAGACAGCGGAGGGCCGCTGGTGGCCGCGGGGCGGCTCATCGGGCTCGTGTCCTGGGGGAGTGGTTGCGGGCAGGCGGAGAATCCGGGCGTCTACACCCGAATCTCGGCGGTCCTGCCGCCGAACCTCTGAGTCGCACGCCCGCAGGGCCCGAGAGGGCCCAGGGCCTCGGGTGCGAGAACGGGCGGCCGCCCCCCTTGCTTGCGGGGGTGGCCGCCCGTCGTCCGGTCAGCGACCGGCCCATGGCTCGTCGTGGATGCGAGGCGTCAGCGGTCCTCGTCTACTGCCTTGGCCGGCACGTCGGTGAGCCGGTCGGTCTCATCCTGTATTTCCGCGGCGATCTTCTTGAGTTCCGGCTCGAACTTGCGCCCGTGGTGGGCGCAGAAGAGCAAGTCACCGCCGCTGGTCAGGACGACGCGCAGGTACGCCTGGGCGCCGCAGCGGTCGCAGCGGTCAGCGGCCGTCAGGGGGCTCGCGGGGGTCAGAACAGTAGTCACGTCGCCTCTTCTCTAGCTCGACGAGCTGTCGTACCAGGGTCAACATCCAACCAGGCCGAAAACGTTCCCGCTCGTGGCTTTTCCTCGAAACTTCTTCCCGAGGTGGCTGTCTGCTGCCGGTTGGCGGCGAATGAGCCGTATTGCGTCGCTCTACGGATTTCGCATTGCTTGTCTCGGTTCGTCCTCCCGGCTGGGTTGCCGGTTGTTCATGAGGACGTGCCCGGAGCCTAAATGGTTCATGCCTGGAAGGGAACGTGATGTTCGCGTCACCCCATCGAGGGATCGAACACCCATGCGACTCTGCACTAGCATGAGAAATCAGGAGGGTGGCGTGACAACGGCTCTACCAGGCATCGGTACCCTCAGACCGGTGAACGACGCCGGGCCTTACCCCACCGGGCCAGTTTTCAAATTCAGCGAGGAGCGAACCGCGTGACCGCCGAGACGTCCGTGCCGTCCAGTGCGCTGCTGACCGCAGACCGTGACGGTTCCAACTACACCGCGCGGCACCTGCTCGTACTCGAAGGGCTCGAAGCGGTCCGCAAGCGCCCCGGCATGTACATCGGGTCCACCGACAGCCGCGGCCTGATGCACTGCCTCTGGGAGATCATCGACAACTCGGTCGACGAGGCCCTCGGCGGCTACTGCGACCACATCGACGTGATCCTCCACGACGACGGCTCCGTCGAGGTGTGCGACAACGGCCGGGGCATCCCGGTCGACGTCGAGCCCAAGACCGGGCTCTCCGGCGTCGAGGTCGTCATGACCAAGCTGCACGCCGGCGGAAAGTTCGGCGGCGGCTCGTACGCGGCCTCCGGCGGTCTGCACGGCGTGGGCGCCTCCGTGGTGAACGCCCTGTCGGCCCGGCTCGACGTCGAGGTCGACCGGAACAGCGCCACGCACTCGATCAGCTTCCGCCGCGGCGTCCCCGGCATCTTCACCGAGCAGGGCCCCGACAGCCCCTTCGACCCCGGCAACGGGCTGCGGAAGGGCAAGCGCGTCCCCAAGACCCGTACCGGCACCCGCGTGCGGTACTGGGCCGATCGCCAGATCTTCCTCAAGGACGCCAAGCTCTCCCTGGAGCACCTGCACCAGCGCGCCCGCCAGACCGCCTTCCTGGTGCCCGGCCTGACCATCGTGGTCCGCGACGAGCGCGACCTGGAGGGCGTGGGCAAGAGCGAGGAGACCTTCCGCTTCGACGGCGGCATCAGCGAGTTCTGCGAGTTCCTGGCCCAGGACAAGGCCGTCTGCGACGTGCTGCGCCTCACCGGCCAGGGCACGTTCAAGGAGACCGTCCCGGTCCTCGACGACCGTGGGCACATGACGCCCACCGAGGTCACCCGCGAGCTGGGCGTCGACGTGGCCCTGCGCTGGGGCACCGGGTACGACACCACGGTCAAGTCCTTCGTCAACATCATCGCCACGCCCAAGGGCGGCACCCACGTCTCCGGCTTCGAGCAGGCCATCACCAAGACGGTGAACGAGGTCCTGCGCTCCGCCAAGATGCTGCGCGTCGCCGAGGACGACATCGTCAAGGACGACGCCCTGGAGGGGCTCACGGCCGTCGTGACCGTCCGGCTCGCCGAGCCCCAGTTCGAGGGCCAGACCAAGGAGGTGCTCGGCACCTCGGCGGCCCGCCGGATCGTCGCCAACGTGGTCGCCAAGGAGCTGAAGGCCTTCCTGACGTCCACCAAGCGCGACGCCAAGGCCCAGGCCCGGGCCGTCCTGGAGAAAGCCGTGGCGGCCGCCAGGACCCGCATCGCCGCCCGCCAGCACAAGGAGGCGCAGCGCAGGAAGACCGCGCTGGAGTCCTCCACGCTGCCGGCCAAGCTCGCCGACTGCCGCAGCGACGACGTGGAGCGCAGCGAGCTCTTCATCGTCGAGGGTGACTCCGCGCTCGGCACGGCCAAGCTCGCCCGCAACAGCGAGTTCCAGGCCCTGCTGCCGATCCGCGGCAAGATCCTCAACGTCCAGAAGTCCTCCGTCTCGGACATGCTCAAGAACGCCGAGTGCGGAGCGATCATCCAGGTCATAGGAGCCGGCTCGGGCCGTACCTTCGACATCGACGCCGCCCGCTACGGCAAGATCGTCCTCCTCGTCGACGCCGACGTCGACGGCGCGCACATCCGCTGCCTGCTGCTGACCCTCTTCCAGCGCTACATGCGCCCGATGGTCGAGGCCGGCCGGGTCTTCGCCGCCGTGCCGCCCCTGCACCGCATCGAGCTCGTCCAGCCCAAGAAGGGCCAGGACAAGTACGTCTACACGTACTCGGACAACGAGCTGCGTCAGACCCTGCTCGAGTTCCAGCGCAAGGGTGTCCGCTACAAGGACGCCATCCAGCGCTACAAGGGTCTCGGCGAGATGGACGCGGACCAGCTGGCGGAGACCACGATGGACCCGCGGCACCGGACCCTGCGCCGGATCAACATCGGCGACCTGGAGTCGGCCGAGCAGGTCTTCGATCTGCTCATGGGCAACGACGTGGCTCCCCGCAAGGAGTTCATCACCAGCTCCGCGGCGACCCTCGACCGCTCGCGGATCGACGCCTAGCGACCGTCCACCCAGGGGTGGAGCCGCCAAGCTCCACCCCTGAGGCGATCACGGACGCGCCTCCCCTCCGTAGCATCGAATCGACGGAGGGGGACGGAGATGACCAGCAGCAGGTCGACCCATCGACGGCTCATGTGGCCCGCGCCCGAGGCGCTGACACGGGTCGGTGTGCCGCGCGGCCGCCTCGTGCTCGACGGCCTTCTGCTGGCCGCGATCGGCGGGGGGATCCTGGTGAGCGCGTACACCTCGGGAGCCTTTCCCGGTGGGTACGGGGTCCTGCCCCCGCTCGGTCTCGTCCTCTGCGCGGCCGCGATCCGGACCTACCACGCGACGACCCTCGCGCATCGGCTGTCACGCTCGCTCGGCCTGCTCGCCCTCGTCGCCGCCCTCGGGCTCGGCGCACATGCCGCCGGCGCCCATGTGTCCGCCACGCTGCTCTGGATCGTCGTCTCGATCACGGCGATGGAGCGACTGCCTCTCCTCGTCGCCCTGGCCACCGTGCTGGTCCTCGCCGGAGGCTTCGTCGACGCGGACGAGACCGGGGTTCTGGGGGCCGGAGTGACCACCGCCGCCGTGCTGCTCACCGGATACTCCCTGCGCCTGGACGCCGAGGCCCGCAGCGCCGGGTTCCGGCTGCTGGCCCACGAGCGGGCCGCCCGCGAGGCCGAGGCGGCCTCCGCGGCCCTGGCCGAGCGGGCCAGGATCGCCCGGGAGATCCACGACGTCCTGGCGCACAGCCTCTCCGCCCAGATGGTGCACCTGGAGGCCGCGCGGCTGCAGATCGAGGCCGGCGCCCGCAGGGAGGAGATCCTCGAGCGGGTGGTCGCCGCCCGGTCCATGGCACGTGAAGGGCTGGCCGAGACCCGGCACGCGCTCTCCGCGCTCCGCGGCGACATGGTGCCCGTCGAGGACTATCTGCGGGAGCTCGCACGCGAGGACCGAACCGAGGTCGAGGTGACCGGCGTCCGCAGGCCCCTCCCGGCCGAGGCCTCCCAGGCCGTACGCAGGGTGGCCCAGGAGGCCCTCACCAACGTACGGAAGCATGCGCCCGGGGCCAGGACCCGGCTCCGCCTCGCCTACGAGACGGGCGAGGTCGCCCTGGAGATACGGGACTCGGGTGCGGCCGGAGACGCGGAGGGCGCCGGGCTGAGCGCCTCCGGTTCCGGTTACGGCCTCCTCGGGATGAGGGAGCGCGCCGAGCTCCTGGGCGGCACGCTGGACGCCGGCCCCGAGGGCAAGGGCTTCGCGGTGCGGCTGCGGGTTCCGGCATGAGCGGCCACGGGAGCCGGTACGAGACCGGCCGGATCGCGCGTGTGATCGTCGCCGACGACCAGTCCATGGTGCGCGAGGGCATCGTGCTGGTCCTCGGACTGCTGCCCGGCATCGAGGTCGTCGGAGCCGCCCGGGACGGCGAGGAAGCCATCGCGCTGACCGCCGAACTCGCCCCCGATGTGGTGCTGATGGACCTTCGGATGCCGCGCTGCGACGGTGTGGAGGCGACCCGGCGCATTCGCGCCGAACACCCGGACACCGAGGTCGTCGTGCTCACCACCTACGCCGACGACGACTCGCTGTTCCCGGCGCTCCGCGCCGGCGCCCGGGGCTATCTCACCAAGGACGCGGGCGGGGAGGAGATCGTACGGGCCGTCCATGACGTGCTCGACGGCCGGGCCGGGCTCGCCCCCGCGGTCCAACGACGGCTCCTGGAACAGCTGATGGCCCAGCCGCAGGGGCGCTCACCGTCCGAAGGGGGACCGTCCGGAGTGGCACGGGACGGATGGCGCAGCCCGCAGTCCGGGGAGTCCCAACCCGACGGACTCACCGAGCGCGAGACCGAAGTGCTCACCCTGGTCGCGGACGGACTCTCCAACCAGGAGATCGCCGGCCGCCTGGGCATCTCCACGGCGACCGTCAAGACGCACATCAACAACCTCTTCGCCAAGACCGGGGTGCGGGACCGGGCGCAGGCCGTCCGGTACGCATATCAGCACGGGCTCGTCGCACCACCTGGGGAATCCATCACCTGATGGGGTGAAGTGGGAGAGGAGAAGAGTCCTGGATCTTCCCGCTCTGTCCATCCTTGGGCACGCGGCCGAAACGGTTCGCTGACAAGGAGAGTTCACCGGTGGAGAAGCACGAAGAGCCGGGTGCCCCGGCAGTGCGGATCGACGACCCCTGGTACGACGCACTGGCCGCCGGTTGGGGCGAGGCGGCCGAGACCGATGCGCCGCCCGGTGCCACGGCGCACACAGCGCCGGTGTCCGGAGCCGTACCGCGACAGCAGCCGGGCCACAGCACTGCCGACATCTATCTGGCGGTCCAGCGCAGCGCCGCCTTCCAGGAAGTACGCAGCCGCTACCGGCGGTTCGTGGTCCCCGCCGTCCTCGGCTTCCTTCTCTGGTACCTCGCCTATGTCGTGGCGGCGACCGCGGCGCCCGGTCTGATGGCCCGGCCCGTCGCCGGCGCGGTGAACGTGGGGATGGTCGCCGGACTCGGCCAGTTCCTCTCCACCTTCCTGCTGACCTGGGCCTATACGCGGCACGCCCGGCTGCGCCGGGACCGGGCGGCGCTGGAACTGCGCTGGACCGTGTACGACGAGACGCGCGCTCAGGACACGCGAGGGGGGCGGCGGTGACCGACGACCATCAGACACTCGCACTGCTGCTCTTCAGCGCGTTCATCGCGGTGACGCTGGCGATCACCACCTGGGTGAGCCGCAACCGGCACGGCTCGGCGGAGGAGTTCTACGCCGGCGGCCGACTGTTCTCGCCCATGGAGAACGGTTTCGCCATCGCGGGCGACTACATGTCCGCCGCCTCCTTCCTCGGTATCTCGGGCCTCATCGCGCTCTTCGGGTACGACGGGATGCTGTATTCCGTCGGCTTCCTCGTCGCCTGGCTGGTCGTGCTCCTGCTCGTCGCCGAACTGGTCCGCAACTGCGGCCGGTTCACGCTCGCCGACGTCGTCGCCGCCCGGATGGCCGAGCGCCCCGTCCGTATCGCCGCCGGGACGTCCTCCGTCACCGTCTCCGTGCTCTATCTCGTGGCCCAGATGGTGGGCGCCGGCAGTCTGGTCGCCCTCCTCCTCGGCGGCACGAGCGAGGCCGCCCGCTCCTGGACCGTGATCGGCGTCGGAGCCCTGATGGTGATCTATGTGTCGCTGGGCGGGATGCGGGCGACCACCTGGATCCAGATCGTCAAAGCGGTCCTGCTCATGGCCGGCACGATCGCCCTCACCGTGCTCGTCCTGCTCCGCTTCCACGGCGACTTCAACCAACTGCTCACCACCGCCGCCGAGCGCAGCGGACACGGACGGGACTTCCTCGCACCCGGGCTGCGCTACGGCGGGGAGTGGACCGCGCGTCTCGACTTCATCAGCCTCGGTATCGCGCTCGTCCTGGGCACCGCGGGCCTGCCGCACATCCTGTCCCGCTTCTACACCGTGCCCACCGCGCGGGCCGCCCGCCGGTCGGTCGTCTGGTCCATCGGGCTCATCGGCAGCTTCTATCTGATGACGATCGTCCTCGGCTTCGGCGCGGCCGCGATCATCGGTCCCGACGCCGTCCGCGCCTCGAACGCCGCGGGGAACACCGCCGTACCGTTGCTCGCCCTCGACCTCGGCGGGGGAGCGGGTTCGACCGGCGGCACCGTCCTCTTCGCGATCGTCGCCGCCGTCGCCTTCGCGACCATCCTGGCCGTCGTCGCCGGCATCACGCTCGCCTCCTCCGCCTCCGTCGCCCACGACCTGTACGCCTCGCTGCGCCGCCGCAACGCGCACGCGAAGCAGTACAGCGAGGTGACAGTGGCCCGCCTGGCGGCCGCCGGGATCGGCGTCGCCGCAATCGGGCTCGGACTGCTCGCACGGGACCTCAACGTGGCGTTCCTGGTCGGACTCGCCTTCGCGGTCGCCGCCTCCGCCAATCTCCCCGTGCTGCTCTACTCGCTCTTCTGGCGGAACTTCACCACGCGCGGCGCCGTGTGGTCGGTGTACGGAGGACTCGTCCCGGCCGTCCTGCTGGTCGTCCTCTCGCCGGTCGTCTCCGGCAGCCCCGACGCGCTCTTTCCCGGCGTCGACTTCCATGTCTTCCCGCTCCAGAACCCGGGAGTGGTCTCCATCCCGCTCGGCTTCCTGGCGGGCTGGATCGGCACGGTCACCTCCTCCGAGCCGCCGGACGCGGCCAAGCACGCGGAGACGGAGGTCAGGGCGCTGACCGGCGCAGGGGCGGTGTGAGCACACCGGGAGCTCAGGGCGCGGCCGGCGTCCAGACGTAGCGGTGCTCGGGTCGGCCCGTCTCGCCGTACTTCAGCGAGAGGCGTACCCGCCCGGTGCGTTCGAGCAGCTTGAGATAGCGCTGGGCGGTCTGCCGGCTCACGCCGGCCCGCTCGGCGATCTCCTGCGTGGAGAGGGCCCCGTCGGCGGCGAGCAGCACCTGTCGTACGAGCTCCGCGGTGGTGGGGGAGTGCCCCTTCGGCAGTTCGGGCTCGGCCGCACCCACCGAGAGGGCGCCGAAGATCCGGTCCACCTCGGCCTGTTCGGCCTCGCCGCCGCCGTCGAGGGTGTGGCGCAGGGCGGCGTACGCCTCCAGCTTGGCGCGCAGCCCGGCGAAGGTGAACGGTTTGACCAGGTACTGCAGCGCGCCGTGGCGCATCGCCGCCTGGACCGTCGCCACGTCGCGCGCCGCGGTCACCATGATCACGTCGGTCAGGTGGCCCTGCCGGCGCAGTTCCCGTACGACCGCGAGGCCGTTCTCGTCCGGCAGGTAGTGGTCGAGCAGGATGAGGTCGACCGGGACCTCGCCGAGCCGGGTGATCGCCTCCGCGGTCGAGTGGGCGGTGGCGACGACGCGGAACCCGGGCATCTTCGCCACATAGGCCGCGTTGATCTGTGCGACGCGCACGTCGTCGTCCACGACCAGTACGTCGATCATCGCGGCTCCTCGTATGCCGGGGCCATCGCGGGCTCCGGGTCCGGCTCCCGCCGCGGCTCCGGTTCGCTCAGCGCCTCCGGGAGGACGACGGTGAACTCGGCGCCCCCGTCCGGCCCGTCGGCGACCCGGGCGCTGCCGCCCTGCCGCTCGGCGAGCCGCCGCACCAGGGCCAGGCCCAGACCTCGCTTGCCGTGCGACGGCAGCTCCTTCGTGGTCCACCCCTCGGTGAAGATCAGCTCGCGCCGATCGTCCGGGACGCCCGGCCCGCTGTCGGTGACCCGCAGGACGGCGGTGCGCCCCTCGGCCCGCAGGGCGACCTCGACGCGGGGCTCGGCGGTGCCGGCAGCGGCGTCCAGAGCGTTGTCGACGAGGTTGCCGACGACGGTGACCAGCTCGCGCGGGTCGACCAGACGGTCGGGGAGCAGCGAGTCGTGCGAGATCCGCAAGGACACGCCCCGCTCCGCGGCGACCGTGGCCTTGCCCACCAGGAGCGCGGCGAGGAGCGGGTCGTGGACCTTCTCGGTGACCTGCTCGGCGGTGGCCCGGTGGACGCCGACGACCTCGGTGACGAACTCGACCGCCTCGTCGTGCATCTCCAGCTCGAGAAGGCCCAGGAGGGTGTGGAGACGATTGGCGTGCTCGTGGTCCTGGGCCCGCAGGGCGTCGATCAGACCGCGGGTGGAGTCCAGCTCGCGGCCGAGGCGCTCCAGCTCGGTACGGTCGCGCAGGGTGGCCACGGCGCCGCCGTCGTCCGTCGGCATCCGGTTGGCGATCAGGACCCGGTGACCGCGGACGGTCACCAGGTCCTCGCCCGTCACCCGCCCGGCCAGCACGTCGGCCGTACGGCCCGGCCCGAGGGCTTCCTCCAGCGGCCGGCCGGTGGCCTCCGGGCCGATCCCGAGGAGGCGCTGGGCCTCGTCGTTCATCAGGCGTATCCGGCCGGTGCGGTCGAGGGCGACGACGCCCTCGCGGATGCCGTGGAGCATGGCCTCGCGCTCCGCGAGCAGCGCGGAGATGTCGGAGAACGCCAGGTCGTGGGTCCGCCGCTGCAGTCTGCGGGAGATCAGATACGCGGCGAGGGCGCCGGCCGCCAGCGCCCCGCCGGCGTACGCGAGGAGCCCAGGGATCGCCCCGAGCAGGCGGTCCTGGACGCTGTCGTACTCGATACCGACGGACACGGCGCCGACGATGGTCCCGTCGGCGTTGCGCAACGGGGTCTTGCCGCGGGCGGAGCGGCCCAGGGTGCCGCTGTCGATCTCCATGACCTCCCGCCCGGCGAGGGCCGCGCTGGGGTCCGTGGAGACGCGCCTGCCGATCTGGGTGGGGTCGGTGTGGGACCAGCGCACGCCCCGGGTGTCCATGACGACGACGTACTCGGCGCCCGTGGACTGTCGGATCCGCTCGGCCTCCGTCTGCACGGGTCCCTGGGCGGAGGGCGCGGAGGTCTTCAGCGCGGCGGCGACCTGCGGGGACGCGGTCGTCTCGGCGATGGCGAGGGCGCGGCGCATGGCCTGGTCGTCGAGCTGGTCGCTCAGCGGTGCGAGGAAGAGGCCGGTGGCCAGGACCGTGACGCCGGTGGCGATGGCCAGCTGCATGAGGAGGACCTGGGCGAAGACCCGCCGCGGCCAGCCGAACCGCCGACGGCGCGACGGGGGGCGCGCGGCGGGGGCGGTCGGTGCGGGGCTCATGGCAGGAACGGTACGGGGCGGGGGGCCGTGACCGGAAATGTGCGGGGGCGGCGGGGGCCGCGCTTGGTGGGGCCGGGGCGGGGCGTGGTGGGCGCGGTGTCGTCGGCCGCGGGCCGGTGGGGGTGCGCCCGGCCTCCGGCCGGG
The DNA here is from genome assembly GCF_042731085.1 of Streptomyces sp. NPDC059875. Taxonomy (NCBI): domain Bacteria; kingdom Bacillati; phylum Actinomycetota; class Actinomycetes; order Kitasatosporales; family Streptomycetaceae; genus Streptomyces; species Streptomyces sp. NPDC059875. Next base: position 133,494 of record NZ_JBHWJZ010000015.1, on the reverse strand, counting down.
CTGGGGTTCCCACCCGCACCACCCGTGCAGCTGAGAGAGCAGAGGTACGGGTCGCCCTGTGGGCGGTTGTGCGCCGTCGGCGGGTGCGGGGGTCCTGGGGTTGCGTGCCTATTCTGGGGGCTTTGGTGTGTCGAGTCGTCGGAGGGTTTCCTTGACCAGCCAGCAGATTCCCGTCGTCGTCCTCTCCGGGTTTCTCGGGTCGGGGAAGACGACGCTGCTCAACCATCTGCTGCGCAGCGCACGGGGCACCCGGATCGGGGTCATGGTCAACGACTTCGGCGACATCGGGATCGACGCCATGACCGTCGCCGGGCAGGTCGGGTCCACCGTCTCGCTCGGCAACGGGTGCCTGTGCTGCGCCGTCGACGTGAGCGAGCTGGACGAGTACCTGGAGGTGCTCACCCGGCCCGAGCTGCGCCTCGATGTGATCGTGATCGAGGCGAGCGGGCTCGCGGAGCCCCAGGAGCTGGTGCGGATGGTGCTCGCCAGCGAGAACGAGCGGATCGTGTACGGCGGGCTCGTTCAGGTCGTCGACGCGGTCGAGTTCTCCGCCACGCGCGCGCGGCACCCCGAGACCGACCGGCATCTCGCCCTCGCCGACCTGGTCGTGGTCAACAAGGCCGACCGGGTGGAGGCGCGGGAGCTGGAGGCCGTCCACGCGGTCGTCAGCGGGCTCGCGGGACCCGCCGCGGTGGTCCGTACGGCGCACGGACGCGTCGACCCCGAGCTGCTCTTCGACCGGGTCGTGCCCGAGGGGGAGATCGAAGGGCAGATGTCCATCGAGGACCTGCTCTACGGAGACCCCGAGGACCACGACCACCCGCACGCCGCCTACGAGACCCTCTCCCTGGCCTCGGACACCGCCCTCCACCCGCGCCGACTGATGGAGTTCCTGGACTCCCGCCCTGAGGGCCTCTACCGCATCAAGGGATTCGTCGACTTCGGCGCCGCCGACCCCGGCAACCGCTACTCCGTGCACGCCGTCGGCCGGTTCCTGCGCTTCTACCCCGAGCCCTGGCCGGCCGGCCAGGAACGCCTCACCCAGCTCGTCCTCATCGGCTCGGGCGTCGACGGCGAGGCGCTGCGCAAGGAGCTCGACGCCTGCCGCGTGAACGGCCCGCAGGACGCCCCCGACGAGCACAGCATGTGGGGCGTCCTGCGGTACGTACGACAGAACGAGGAAGAGCCGGTCGACTAGCTCGCCGGGCCCGCCAGGACCGCGACCGGCTTCGGCAGCGGGGTGCCCGAGCCGTCGCGGCGCGGGTCGGCCTCCGGCAGCTCCACCGGGGTGCCGTTCTTCTGCGCGGCGAGGGCCGGGGTCGCGCCCGCCCAGGCGAGGATCAGCACGTCCTCGCCCTTCAGGAAGCGCTGGCAGCGCACGCCGCCCGTCGCCCGCCCCTTGCGGGGGTACTGGTCGAACGGCGTCAGCTTCGCCGACGTACCGGCCGAGTCGTCCAGCGTGCCCGTGGAACCCGCGACCGTGAACACCACCGCGTCCACGGCGGGGTCCACCGCCGTGAACGAGATCACCTCGGCGCCCGCGGCCAGCTTGATGCCCGCCATGCCGCCCGCGGGGCGGCCCTGCGGCCGTACCTGCGAGGCCTGGTAGCGCAGGAGCTGGGCGTCGGAGGTGATGAAGACCAGGTCCTCCTCGCCCGTGCGCAGCTCGGTCGCGCCGACGATCCGGTCACCCTCCTTGAGGGTGATGACCTCCAACTCGTCCTTGTTCGCCGGATAGTCCGGCACCACCCGCTTCACCACACCCTGCAGGGTGCCCAGCGCCAGGCCTGGCGAGGCCTCGTCGAGCGTGGTCAGGCAGACCACCGTCTCGTCGTCCTCCAGGGTGAGGAACTCCGCCAGCGGCGCCCCGCCCGCCAGGTTCGGCGCGGCGGCGGTGATCGGCAGCTGCGGCAGGTCGATGACCGCGATCCGCAGCAGCCGTCCGGCAGAGGTCACCGCGCCGACGTCGCCGCGCTGCGTCGCCGGCACCACGGAGACGATCACGTCGTGCTTGGCGCGCCTGCCTTCCGAGGCGGCCGCGATCTCCTCCGTCGCCGTACGGGCCAGGAGACCCGTCGAGGACAGCAGCACCCGGCACGGGTCGTCCGCGACCTCCAGGGACACGGCGGTGACGGGCGCACCCGCCGACTCCAGCAGGACCGTGCGCCGGTCGGTGCCGAACTTCTTCGCCACCGCGGCCAGTTCGGCCGAGACCAGCTTCCGCAGCTCGCTGTCGGACTCCAGGATCCCGGTCAGCTCGTCGATCTCGCCGTTGAGCCGGTCGCGCTCGGTCTCCAGCTCGATCCGGTCGAACTTGGTGAGCCGGCGCAGCGGGGTGTCCAGGATGTACTGCGTCTGGACCTCGCTCAGCGAGAAGCGCTCGATCAGGCGCTCCTTGGCCTGCGCCGAGTTCTCGCTGGAGCGGATGAGGCGGATGACCTCGTCGATGTCGAGCAGCGCGACGAGCAGACCCTCGACCAGGTGCAGCCGGTCGCGCTTCTTGGTCCGGCGGAACTCCGAGCGGCGGCGCACCACGTCGAAGCGGTGGTCGAGATAGACCTCCAGGAGCTCCTTGAGGCCCAGCGTGAGCGGCTGGCCGTCGACCAGCGCCACGTTGTTGATGCCGAAGGACTCCTCCATCGGCGTCAGCTTGTAGAGCTGCTCCAGGACCGCCTCCGGCACGAAGCCGTTCTTGACCTCGATGACCAGGCGGAGGCCGTGGTTGCGGTCGGTGAGGTCCTTGACGTCCGCGATGCCCTGGAGCTTCTTGGAGCCGACCAGGTCCTTGATCTTGGAGATGACCTTCTCCGGGCCGACCGTGAAGGGCAGCTCGGTGACGACGATGCCCTTGCGGCGGGCCGTCACGTTCTCCACCGTCGCCGTGGCGCGGATCTTGAACGTCCCGCGGCCGTTCTCGTACGCGTCCTTGATGCCGGACAGGCCGACGATCCGGCCGCCCGTGGGCAGGTCGGGGCCGGGCACGAAACGCATCAGCGCCTCGAGGTCCGCGTTCGGGTACCGGATCAGGTGCCGGGCGGCCGCGATCACCTCGCCCAGGTTGTGCGGCGGCATGTTCGTCGCCATGCCGACGGCGATGCCGGACGCGCCGTTGACCAGGAGGTTCGGGTACGCGGCGGGGAGCGCGACGGGCTCCTGCTCCTGGCCGTCGTAGTTCGGCGAGAAGTCGACGGTGTCCTCGTCGATCGACTCCGTCATCATCAGCGCCGCGGCGGCCATCTTGGACTCGGTGTACCGCATGGCGGCCGGCGGGTCGTCGTTGCCCAGCGAACCGAAGTTCCCGTGGCCGTCGACGAGGGGGAGGCGCATGGAGAAGGGCTGGGCCATGCGCACCATCGCGTCGTAGATCGACGCGTCGCCGTGCGGGTGGAGCTTGCCCATGACCTCGCCGACGACGCGCGCGCACTTCACATAGCCGCGGTCGGGGCGCAGGCCCATCTCGTTCATCTGGTACACGATGCGGCGCTGCACCGGCTTCATGCCGTCGCGGGCATCCGGCAGCGCGCGGGAGTAGATCACCGAGTACGCGTACTCGAGGAAGGAGCCCTGCATCTCGTCGACGACGTCGATGTCGAGGATCCTCTCCTCGAACGCGTCGTCCGGCGGCGGTGTCTTCGTGCTGCGGCGGGCCATCGCGGCTGCGGCTCCTTCACCAACAAGGTTGATCTGACGCGGACCATTGTGGACCGTCCCACCGACAACGCCGACCGCGACCCGGGTACGGGCCGGTTGTCGGCCGTACGAGAGGCCCGCGCGACCCGGAAGAGGGACGCCGCGAACCAGCGGGAACTTCGCCAGGTGTCAGTGCGCTTGCATAGGGTGGCAGGACTTTTCCATATCGCGATCGAAGGGACGTACATGCCCATGGGTCACACGGCCACGGCAGAGGCCGGCTCCGGCGGCCTGACAGCGACCGAGCACCGGCTGGCCAACGGCCTGCGCGTGGTGCTCTCCGAGGACCACCTGACCCCGGTCGCCGCGGTCTGCCTCTGGTACGACGTCGGCTCGCGCCACGAGGTCGCGGGCCGCACCGGCCTCGCCCACCTCTTCGAGCACCTGATGTTCCAGGGCTCGAAGCAGGTCCACGGCAACGGTCACTTCGAGCTGGTGCAGGGCGCGGGCGGCTCGCTCAACGGCACGACGAGCTTCGAGCGCACCAATTACTTCGAGACCATGCCCACCCACCAGCTGGAGCTTGCGCTCTGGCTGGAGGCGGACCGCATGGGGTCCCTGCTCGCCGCCCTGGACGACGAGTCCATGGAGAACCAGCGGGACGTCGTCAAGAACGAGCGCCGCCAGCGGTACGACAACGTGCCCTACGGCACGGCCTTCGAGAAGCTCACCGCCCTCGCGTACCCGGAGGGCCACCCGTACCACCACACGCCGATCGGCTCCATGGCCGACCTGGACGCGGCCACCCTCGAGGACGCGCGGGCCTTCTTCCGTACGTACTACGCGCCGAACAACGCGGTGCTGTCGGTCGTCGGCGACATCGACCCCAAGCAGACCCTGGCCTGGATCGAGAAGTACTTCGGCTCCATCCCGTCCCACGACGGCAAGCTGCCGCCGCGCGACGGCACGCTGCCCGACACCATCGGGGAGCAGCTGCGCGAGGTCGTCGAGGAGGAGGTCCCGGCGCGCGCGCTGATGGCCGCCTACCGGCTCCCGCACGACGGCACGCGCGAGTGCGACGCCGCCGACCTCGCCCTGACGGTCCTGGGTGGTGGCGAGTCCTCGCGGCTCCACAACCGCCTGGTCCGCCGCGACCGCACCGCGGTGGCCGCCGGCTTCGGCCTGCTGCGGCTGGCCGGGGCGCCCTCGCTGGGCTGGCTGGACGTCAAGACGTCCGGCGGTGTCGAGGTGCCCGAGATCGAGGCCGCCGTCGACGAGGAGCTGGCCCGGTTCGCGGCCGAGGGCCCGACGCCCGAGGAGATGGAGCGCGCCCAGGCCCAGTTGGAGCGCGAGTGGCTGGACCGGCTCGGCACGGTCGCGGGCCGCGCCGACGAACTGTGCCGCTTCGCGGTCCTGTTCGGCGACCCGCAGCTCGCCCTGACCGCCGTGCACCGGGTCCTGGACGTCACCGCGGAGGAGGTGCAGGCGGTCGCCAAGGCCCGGCTGCGCCCGGACAACCGCGCGGTGCTCGTCTACGAGCCGATCGGTACCGAACAGAGCGACAGCGACGAGGAAGAGGGAGCGGACCAGTGACCGACGCTGCCGCGTCTTTGACGAGCATGACGTTCCACCCGCAGCCGGAGCCGGGCGCCGCCAAGCCCTGGGCCTTCCCGGCCCCGGACCGCGGAACGCTGGACAACGGCCTGACGGTGCTGCGCTGCCACCGCCCCGGCCAGCAGGTGGTGGCCGTCGAGATCTTCCTCGACGCCCCGCTGGACGCCGAGCCCGAGGGGCTGGACGGCGTGGCCACGATCATGGCCCGGGCCCTCTCCGAGGGCACGGACAAGCACTCCGCAGAGGAGTTCGCGGCCGAGCTGGAGCGCTGCGGCGCCACGCTCGACGCGCACGCCGACCACCCGGGCGTACGGGTCTCCCTGGAGGTCCCCGTCTCCCGGCTGCCCAAGGCGCTCGGCCTGCTCTCCGAGGCGCTGATCGCGCCGGCCTTCCTCGACACCGAGGTCGAGCGCCTGGTGCGCAACCGGCTCGACGAGATCCCGCACGAGACGGCCAACCCGGCCCGCCGGGCGGCCAAGCAGCTCTCCAAGGAGCTGTTCCCGGCCACTTCGCGCATGTCCCGGCCGCGCCAGGGCACCGAGGAGACGGTGGAGGCGATCGACGCCGCGGCCGTGCGCGCCTTCTTCGAGGCGTACGTCCGCCCCTCCACGGCCACCGCCGTGGTCGTCGGCGACCTGACCGACGTGGACCTGGACAAAGTCCTCGCCGAGACGCTGGGCGCGTGGACCGGGAGCAGCGCCGAGCCGCGCCCCGTCCCGCCGATCACGGCCGACGACACCGGCCGGGTGGTCATCGTGGACCGGCCGGGCGCCGTCCAGACCCAGCTGCTCATCGGGCGCGTCGGCGCCGACCGGCACGACCGCGTCTGGCCGGCGCAGGTGCTCGGCACGTACTGCCTCGGCGGCACCCTCACCTCCCGTCTGGACCGCGTCCTGCGGGAGGAGAAGGGCTACACGTACGGCGTGCGGGCCTTCGGCCAGGTGCTGCGCTCCGACGGCCGGGGCAACGGCGCCTCGATGCTCGCCATCAGCGGTTCGGTCGACACTCCCAACACCGGCCCGGCACTTGACGACCTGTGGAAGGTGCTGCGCACCCTCGCCGCGGAGGGTCTGACGGACGCCGAGCGCGATGTGGCCGTGCAGAACCTGGTGGGCGTGGCGCCGCTGAAGTACGAGACCGCCGCGTCGGTCGCCGGGACGCTCGCCGACCAGGTCGAGCAGCACCTTCCGGACGATTTCCAGGCGCAGTTGTACGCGAGGCTGGCCGAGACCGGCACGGTGGAGGCGACGGCGGCCGTCGTCAACGCGTTCCCGGTGGACCGTCTGGTCACCGTGCTCGTCGGTGACGCGGCGCATATCGAGGAGCCGGTGCGCGCCCTCGGGATCGGCGAAGTGACCGTCGTCACCGGCTGATTGAGCTGGCGGCGCCGCGACAGGGCGCGACTTCGAGGACCCCGACGTCACGGTACGTCGGGGTCCTCCTCTTTGTCCGGATTGCGGGAGAGGGTTGGCGTATGCCCTGTGGCATGTCTTACAAACGGGCGTGTCTGTTTGGTGATTGAAAGATGGTCCGCTTAGCGTCGGTCCGGCTGTTCGCCAGTTGCACCCGCCGCACCCGCGGCATCGGACAGTCATCGCCGAGTCCCCGTCAGGCGCGAGCCTGGGGAGCCGGGGACCCACACGAAGTCCCTGGGGTGAATCGGACGCCTTCGCATCCGTGCGGAGGGGCCCGTAGGAGACCTTCCTGCTCCGAACCCGTCAGCTAACCCGGTAGGCGAGAAGGAAGGAAAGGATCAGCCACTACATGGCGTTCACCCGTGCCACCGGGAAGCATCGTGGTCCGAGCCGTCTGGCGCGCCGCAGCGCGGGCATCGCCGGCGTCGCGACGCTCGCCACCACCGGCGTCATCGGAACCCTCGCCTCCCCGGCGCTCGCCGCCGAACCGGACGCCCCCTCCCTCGAGGACACCGGCCTGACGCAGATCGTCGCCGCCGACTCCCTCGCGGACACGATCGACGCCCAGGCCGCCGCGCAGGAGCGCGAGGCCGCCGAGGCCCTGGAGCGGGCCAAGGCCGAGGCCCGTGCGAAGGCCGAGGCGAAGCGCAAGGCCGAGGCCCGCGCCAAGGAGGTCCGCGAGGCCAAGGAGCGCGCCGCCCGTGAGGCCGAGCGCAAGCGACTGAACTCCTTCCAGCTCCCCGTGGCCGGCTCGTACGTGACCACCGGCTACAAGACCGGCGGTTCGCTCTGGTCCTCCGGCAGCCACTCCGGCGTCGACTTCCACGCCGCCTCCGGCAGCCGGGTCGTCTCCGTGGGCTCCGGCACCGTCGTCGAGGCCGGCTGGGGCGGCGCGTACGGCAACAACATCGTCATCCGGATGAACGACGGCACGTACACCCAGTACGGTCACCTGTCGGCCATCAGTGTCTCGGTCGGCCAGTCCGTCACCCCGGGCCAGCAGATAGGCCTCTCCGGTTCGACCGGCAACTCGACCGGCCCGCACCTCCACTTCGAGGCGCGCACCACCGCCGAGTACGGCTCCGACATCAACCCGGTCGCGTACCTGCGCGCCCGCGGCGTGAACGTCTGACCGCGGTCCCCCGGCACGTCAGAAAAGCCCCGGCTCGTACTGAGCCGGGGCTTTTCGCTGTCCAAAAGATATCCATGGTTCCCGGGGAGCCATCGGAAATGCCGCCCCGCTGCAATAGAGTCGCCGACGAGCCCGGTTTCGCGCGGATTAAGGCGGAGGTCGAACATGCGCATTCCCGCGCACTCGGTATGCACGGCGATCCGGGACGACATCGTCTCCGGCGTCTTCGCCTGCGGCAGTCGGCTGACCGAGGAGCAGTTGGCCCGCCGCTACGGGGTCTCCCGCGTCCCGGTCCGCGAGGCGCTGCGCACCCTGGAGTCCGAGGGCTTCGTGATCAGCCGCCGCCACGCGGGCGCCCATGTGGCCGAGCCCACCGACCAGGAGGCGGCGGACCTGCTCGACGTACGGGCGCTGCTGGAGCCGCTCGGTGCCGCGCGTGCCGCCCAGCGCCGCACCGAGGCCCATCTCAAGGTGCTGCGTGGCCTGGTCAGGCTGGGGCAGGAACGGGCCAGGCGTGGCCAGGGCGAGGATCTGCGCTCGCTCGGCGGCTGGTTCCACGAGACGCTGGCGCAGGCCTCCGGCAGCCCGGCGCTCACGGCGCTGCTCACCCAGCTGCGGCACAAGATCGCCTGGATGTACGCCGTCGAGCCGGCCGCCCAGCCCGTCGAGGAGTGGGCCGAGCACGGGGCGATCGTGGACGCGCTGGCGCGCGGTGACGCCGAGCGGGCCCGCACCCTGACCGCGCTGCACGCGGAGCGCTCGCTGGGCCGGCACCGGTTGAAGCGCCCCGAGCGCGGGCGTGTGAGGGCTTCGCAACACGTCGTAAACACGGCGAGCGTCCGCAATTAACACGCGGGCCGTATACAAAGAATAGGAATTGGTTGGGCGTCCTTCGTGCTGCCCTGAATTCCACGGAAATCGACGGGACGGCCGGCGGGGGTAAACAATGGAGCCGCACCCGCCGTCATTTCGGCGTGTGCGGCTCCATCGGAATTCGGTCAGACGGTCTCGGGAAGCTCCTCGAGCCCCTCGGCAACCAGCTTCGCCAGACGGTCCAGAGCGGCCTCGGCGCCGTCGGCGTCCGAAGCGAGCACGATCTCCTCGCCGCCCTGCGCGCCCAGGCCGAGCACCGCGAGCATCGACGCGGCGTTCACCGGGTTGCCATCGGCCTTGGCGATCGTCACGGGGACGCCGGAGGCCGTGGCGGCACGGACGAAGATGGAGGCGGGGCGGGCGTGCAGGCCCTCGGCCCAGCCGACGTTGACGCGGCGCTCAGCCATGGTGTTGCCCTTCAAGTCTCAAGCGGTTGTCTAGACCAGTCTCTCACGGGTCGCGGGGTGCTCGTGGTCGGCCTTCGGCCCTGCGGCAGGGCCGATCGGTCCTCCCTACCTTGCATGGCGCACATGCGCCGCGCGACCGGTGCCCGTGTCGGACCCCGGCCGTAGTCTTGCCCCATGCAGAGCGCGTCGGAACAGCCGGAACGACCGGAACCACCGGAGCGGCCGGAACACGCCTACCCCGACCACTGGGAAGCGGACGTGGTCCTCCGCGACGGCGGCACCGCGCGCATCAGGCCGATCACCGTCGACGACGCCGACCGGCTGGTCAGCTTCTACGAGCAGGTCTCGGACGAGTCGAAGTACTACCGCTTCTTCGCGCCCTACCCACGGCTCTCCGCCAAGGACGTGCACCGCTTCACCCATCACGACTTCGTCGACAGGGTGGGGCTCGCGGCGACCGTCGGCGGGGAGTTCATCGCCACGGTGCGGTACGACCGCATCAACGCCCAGGGGCTGCCCGCGTCCGCGCCCGCGGACGAGGCCGAGGTCGCCTTCCTCGTCCAGGACGCGCACCAGGGTCGGGGAGTGGCCTCCGCGCTGCTTGAACACATCGCGGCGGTGGCGCGGGAGCGGGACATCAGGCGCTTCGCGGCGGAGGTGCTGCCCGCCAACTCCAAGATGATCAAGGTCTTCACGGACGCCGGGTACACCCAGAAGCGCAGCTTCGAGGACGGCTCCGTGCGGCTGCACCTCGATCTGGAGCCCACCGACCGCTCCCTCGCCGTGCAGCGCGCGCGGGAACAGCGGGCCGAGGCGCGCTCGGTGCAGCGCCTCCTCGCGCCCGGCTCGGTCGCCGTCATCGGGGTCGGACGCGCGCCGGGCGGGGTCGGCCGGACGGTCCTGCGTAACCTGCTGGGCTCCGGGTACACCGGGCGTGCCTACGCCGTGAACCGCGCCTTCGGGGAGGGGCCCGCCACACTCGACGGGGTACCGGCCTTCCGCTCCGTCGGGGACATCGGCGAACCGGTCGACCTGGCGATCGTGGCGGTGCCCGCCGAGCGCGTGCCGGAGGCGGTCGCCGACTGCGGCGAGCACGGGGTGCAGGGCCTGGTCGTGCTCTCGGCGGGGTACGCGGAGAGCGGGCCGGAAGGGCGGGACCGGCAGCGCGAACTGGTGCGGCAGGCCCGCTCGTACGGGATGCGGATCATCGGCCCGAACGCCTTCGGGATCATCAACACCTCGGCCGACGTCCGGCTGAACGCCTCGCTCGCGCCGCAGATGCCGGCCGCCGGGCGGATCGGACTCTTCACCCAGTCCGGCGCGATCGGCATCGCGCTGCTCGCCGGACTGCACCGGCGGGGCGCCGGCCTCTCCTCCTTCATCTCCGCGGGCAACCGCGCGGACGTCTCGGGCAACGACTTCCTCCAGCACTGGTACGACGACCCGGCGACCGACGTCGTCCTGCTGTACCTGGAGTCGATCGGGAACCCCCGGAAGTTCACCCGGCTGGCCCGGCGGACGGCGGCGGTCAAGCCGGTGGTGGTGGTCAAGGGCGCCCGGCACAGCGGGAGCGCGCCCCCGGGCCACCGGGTACCGGTCACGCGGATTCCGCACGCCACCGTCTCCGCGCTGCTCCGGCAGGCCGGGGTCATCCGCGTCGACACGGTCACCGAACTCGTGGACGCGGGCCTGCTCCTGGCGGGCCAGCCGCTGCCGGGCGGGCCCCGGGTGGCGATCCTCGGCAACTCCGAGTCGCTCGGCCTGCTGACGTACGACGCCTGTCTGACGGAAGGGCTGCGCCCGCTGCGGCCGATCGACCTGACGACGGGTGCGAGCCCGGCGGACTTCCGTGATGCGCTGACGGCGGCGCTCGGGGACGACGCCTGCGACGCGGTCGTGGTGACGGCGATCCCCTGGGTCGGCGAGAACGGCGCCGTCGAGTCCGGCGACGGCGAGGTCCTCGCGGCCGCCCTGCGCGACGCGGTCGCCTCGGCCCCGGCCCCGGCGAAGCCCGTGGTCGTCGTCCACGTCGAAATGGGCGGCCTGGCGGAAGCCCTCTCTGCGGCGACGAGCACGAGACCGACGGCGCGGCGGGCCGCGGGCGCGGGGGTGGGTGCGGCCTCAGGCGCCGCCGGCGCCGCCGGGGACGTCGTGAACAGGGCGGCGGGCACCGTCGGCCCGGCGCCGCGCTCCGGTTCCCGCGTGCCTGGCCCGCCGCAGACGCATCCAGGGGCTGTCCCGCCCGCCGGACCGGCGTCGGACGGCACGACGGGCGGCACGACGGCCGGCCCGGCGCCGCGCGGCCCCGGCGGGTCCGTGGCCGGCGGCACGACCGCCGGCGCCGCACCAGGCCGTCCCGGCGGTTCCCTCGCCGGTGGCGCGGCCGGTGACGACACCTCCGCCGGTGGTCCCGGTCACGGCGGTGCCCCCGGTGGCGAGGGCGCGCCGTTCCCCGGCGGCATTCCCGCCTACCCCGCCGCCGAGCGGGCCGTGCGGGCGTTGGCCGAGGCCGCGCGGTACGGGGAGTGGCGGCGGCAGGCCGCCGAGCCGGGGCGGGTTCCGGAGTACGAGGACATCGACGAGGGCGGGGCCGCCGCGCAGATCGAGCGGGTGCTCGGGGACGGGACGCCGAAGGAGTCGGAGAGCGCCGCCCGGGGCGTCACCCTCGACGTCGACGCGGCGAGCGAGCTCCTCGGGCGGTACGGGATCGCCGTGCTGCCCACCCTGCCCGCGCCCACCCCCGACGCCGCGGTCCTGGCCGCCGCCCGCCTCGGCTACCCGGTCGCCCTGAAGACGACCGCGCCCCACCTGCGCCACCGCCCCGACCTCGGCGGCGTACGGCTCGATCTGGCCACCGAGGAACAACTCAGGACCGCATACACCGAATTGACCGAGGCGCTCGGCAAGCCCGCCGAGCTCCAGCCCGTCGTCCAGGCGATGGTGCCGCGTGGCGTGGACACCGTCGTGCGGTCCGCCATCGACCCGGCCGTCGGCGCCGTCCTCTCCTTCGGGCTCGCCGGAGCCGCCTCCGAGCTGCTCGGCGACATGTCCCACCGGCTCGTCCCGGCCACCGACCGGGACGCCGCCGACCTCGTACGGTCGATCCGCACCGCCCCGCTCCTCTTCGGCTGGCGCGGCTCCGCCCCCGTCGACACCCCGGCCCTGGAAGAGCTGCTGCTGCGTGTCTCCCGGCTCGTCGACGACCACCCCGAGGTCGTCGCGATCGCCCTGGAGCCCGTCGTCGTCGCCCCGCACGGCCTCTCCGTGCTCGGCGCCACCGTCCGTCTCGCCCCGCCCCCGCCCCGTACGGACCTCGGCCCGCGCCGTCTCCCCAGCTACTGAGCCCCGCCACACAGGGGCCCGAAGCGCCCCTTCCGACGGATTAGGATGGAGTCCATGGCGAAGACCGGTACGACGACCCAGGGGCTCCGCGCGGCGATCGAGCGCAGCGGCTACTACCCGGCCCTCGTGGCCGAGGCGGTGGAGGCCGCCGTCGGTGGCGAGCCGATCGCGTCGTACCTGGTGCACCAGGAGACCACCTTCGACTCCAACGAGGTCCGACGCCATGTCACGGTCCTCGTCCTGACGGCCAACCGCTTCATCGTCAGCCACACCGACGAGCAGAACGCCGACACCAGCTCCCCGACGCCGTACGCCACCACCTCCACCGAGTCGGTCAAGCTCGACCGGATCTCCTCGGTGGTCGTCAGCCGCGTCGTCGCCAACCCGGAGTCGTACACGCCCGGCACGCTGCCCCGTGAGGTCGTCCTCACGATCGGCTGGGGCGCCGTCTCGCGGATCGACCTGGAGCCCGCGGCCTGCGGCGACCCGAACTGCGACGCCGACCACGGCTACACCGGCAACGCCACCGCCGACGACCTCAGCCTCCGCGTCAGCGACGCCGGCGACGGCCCGGACACCGTGCGGCAGACCCTCGCCTTCGCCCAGTCGCTCTCCGAAGCCACCGCGGCGACCCGCTGATGGTCCAGCCCACCGCCGTCACCTCCGGCTGGCCGGACGATCCCGTCCCGCTCGACCTCGCCGCCGCGCCCGTGCCCGAGTACGGCACCGGATCTCTGGCCGACGTCCTCCCGACGCTCGTCGCCGGACTGGGCGCGCCCGGTTTCGACGCCCGGATCGCCGAGCTCACCCCGGCCGACCGGAACTGCGTCTTCCTGATCGACGGGCTGGGCTGGGAGCAGATCAAGGCCCACCCGGACGAGGCCCCGTACCTCACCTCCCTCCTCGCCTCCTCGCGCGGCGGTACGGGACGCCCGATCACCGCCGGTTTCCCGGCGACCACGGCGACCTCGCTCGCCTCGGTCGGCACGGGACTCTTCCCCGGCGGGCACGGCCTGCCCGGCTACACCGTCCGCAATCCCGAGACCGGCGAGCTGATGAACCAGCTCCGCTGGAAGCCGTGGACCTCGCCGCAGGTCTGGCAGCCGTACCCCACCGTCTTCCAGCTCGCCCACGAGGCCGGGATCCACACTGCCCAGGTCTCCTCGCCGATCTTCCAGGACACCCCGCTCACCAAGATCGCGCTGAGTGGCGGAACGTTTCACGGTCGGCTCTCCGGCGAGGAGCGGATGGACTTCGCCGCCGAGCAGCTCGCCGGCGGCGACCGCTCGCTGGTCTACACGTACTACAGCGAGCTCGACGGGGCCGGACACCGCTTCGGCATCGACTCCGACGCCTGGCGCGGCCAGCTGATGTTCGTCGACCGGCTCGTCCAGCGCCTCGCCGAGCAGCTGCCTCCCCACTCGGCCCTCTATGTCACGGCCGACCACGGCATGGTCGACATCCCCTTCGACGACCAGCACCGGATCGACTTCGACGAGGACTGGGAGCTGCGCGCCGGCGTCGCCCTCCTCGGCGGCGAGGGCCGCGCCCGCCATGTCTACGCCGTGCCGGGAGCCGAGGCCGATGTGCTGACGTGCTGGCGCGAGGTGCTCGGCGAGCAGTTCTGGGTGGCGAGCCGGGACGAGGCCATCGCGCTCGGCTGGTTCGGCGACGGGGTCGACGAGCGTGTGTACGGCAGGATCGGCGACGTCGTCGCCGCGGCCCACGACGACGTCGTCATCACCGCCTCCGTCAACGAGCCCCACGAGTCGGCGATGGTCGGTGTGCACGGATCGATGACGCCCGCGGAGCAGCTGGTGCCGCTCCTCGAAGTCCGCTCCTGACCCCGTACTCCTGACCCGTCCCGTACTCCTGACCCCGTACTCCGTTTACACCCCGTACTCGGTTTACCCACCCACGACCTGAAAGGTCCTCGACCTCCCATGCCCGAGCTGGTGTTCTTCTCCGGAACGATGGACTGCGGAAAGAGCACCCTCGCTCTTCAGATCGAACACAACCGGTCCACCCGCGGACTCCAGGGCATGATCTTCACGCGGGACGACCGCGCGGGGGAGGGCAAGCTCTCCTCGCGCCTCGGACTGGTCACCGACGCCGTGGAAGCGGCGGAGGGCTTCGACTTCTACGCCTACCTCGTCGCCCATCTCTCCAAGGGCGGCCGCTGCGACTACGTCATCGCGGACGAGGCCCAGTTCCTCTCGCCCGAGCAGATCGACCAGCTCGCCCGGGTCGTGGACGACCTCGAACTCGACGTCTTCGCCTTCGGCATCACGACGGACTTCCGCTCGAAGCTCTTCCCCGGCTCGCAGCGGCTCGTGGAACTCGCCGACCGGGTCGAGGTGCTTCAGGTCGAGGCCCTGTGCTGGTGCGGGGCCCGGGCCACGCACAACGCGCGCACCGTCGGCGGCGCGATGGTCGTCGAGGGTGCGCAGGTCGTGGTGGGCGATGTGAACGCCGGTGACGAGATCGGCTACGAGGTGCTGTGCCGACGCCACCACCGCCGTCGGATGACGGCGGCGACGGCTCGTGCGGCGGCCCTGTCACCCGACGTGCTGCCGGTCACGCCGGTCTGACGGACCCCCTGGCGGCTCAGGCGAGGGCCGCGACGGCCGTGGTGGCGAAGGTGTGGTCCTGCTCCGGGGCACCACCGCCGACCCCGATGGCGCCGATGAGCCGGCCGTCGCGATGGACGGGAAGCCCGCCGGCGATGAAGAGCAGCGGGCGGTCCAGGGCCGTGGTGAGGCTGTGGAACGGGCCGTCGGGCTTGACCAGGTCGACGAGGTCGGCGGTGGGGGCGTTCAGCTGGAGGGCGGTGTACGCCTTGCGCGTGCTGGTCTCGCCGGAGACGAGCACGGCGCGGTCGTCCCGGCGGAAGGCGAGGAGGTGGCCGCCCGCGTCCAGGACGGTGACGCTGACGGTCACTCCCGCGGCCTCGGCGGCGCGGCGCGCGGCGCTGAGCAGGATCTCGGCGTCGTCGGTGGTCAGCGGGGTGACGGCGGTGGGGGTGGTGGTCGTGGTGGTGCTCATGGTGCGTGCTTCCTTCGTGGGGGTGATGAGGGGGCAGGGGTACGGGGGTCAGTGGCGGGCGGCCGAGGCGGCCGCCGGAGCCGGCGCCTGCGTCGGGGCGGGGCCCGTCGCCACGACCCGGGAGCGGGCCTTGGTGCGCCTGTCGAGGAACGCGGCCAGGAAGGCCAGGAGCAGGGCGGTGGCGGAGAGGAGCGCGCCGACCCAGTTCGGCGCGGTGTAGCCGAGGCCGGCGGAGATGACCACGCCACCGAGCCAGGCGGCGAGCGCGTTGCCGAGGTTGAAGGCGCCGATGTTGGCGGCCGAGGCCAGGGTGGGGGCGGCGGAGGCCTGGTCGAGGACCCACTTCTGCAGCGGTGGCACGGTGGCGAAGCCGAGAGCGCCGATCAGCGTGAGGGTGATCGCGGCGAGCACCTTGTCGTGCGCGGTCGCCGTGAAGACCAGCAGGGACAGGGCCAGCCCGCCCAGGGTGGTGAAGAGCAGGGGCATCAGGGCGCGGTCGGCGAACTTGCCGCCGAGGAGGTTGCCGAGGAACATCCCGATGCCGAAGAGGACGAGCAGCCAGGTCACGGCGCCTTCGGTGTAGCCGGTGACCTCGGTCATCATCGGGGTGATGTAGGTGATGGCCGCGAACACGCCGCCGTATCCGAGGACGGTCATCGCCATGGCGAGCCAGACCTGGACGTTCTTGAACGCGGCGACCTCGGTGCGGACGTTCCCGGCCTCGGGCCTGCCCTGCTCGGGCACGAGCTTGGCGACACCGAGCAGGCCGAGGACGCCGAGCGCGGCGACGATGACGAAGGTGACGCGCCAGCCGAGGGCCTGGCCGATGGAGGTACCGCCCGGGACGCCGACGATGTTGGCGACCGTCAGGCCCATGAACATCAGGGAGATGGCGGAGGCCTTCTTCTGCGGGGCGACCAGATCGGCCGCGACGACGGAACCGATGCCGAAGAACGCTCCGTGGGCGAGTGAGGCGACGACTCGGCCGATCAGCATCACGCCGAAGCTGGGCGCGAGTGCCGAGAGCGTGTTGCCCACGATGAACAGGCCCATGAGGAACATGAGCATCTTCTTCCGGGACACCCTGGTGCCGAGCACGGTCAGGAGCGGGGCTCCGAAGACGACGCCGAGGGCATAGCCGGTCACCAGCCAGCCGGCCGTGGGGATCGAGACACCGAAGTCGCCGGCGACCTGGGGCAGCACGCCCATGATCACGAACTCGGTGGTGCCGATCCCGAAGGCCCCGATGGCCAGGGCCAGGAGCGCGAGAGGCATGGCGAAATACCTTCCAAAACGATTGCAGGGGGGTCTTACGTGCTTCGACAATAGTTGCAGACGCGGGATAAGTGCAAGCGGTGGATAGTGGCGCGCGACGGCTTCCCGAGGTCGAGGAGCACCTCGTGTTCACCTGCGGTAGGCCCGGAGACCCACTGCTGATCGGATTCGGGACGCCCTGCTCGGCGGTAATGGGCCCCGCGCATCCGCGCGCCGCACGACACACCCCGGAGGACCCGTGCCCCCTGCTGCCGAGACCGTGCCCGACCGGGCCGAGGGCGCTCGGACCGAGGTGGAGGGCGACGAGGTCCGGCCCCGTCCGGATCGGCTGATCCCCCGGGCCCGGCGCAGCATCCGCGTACGGGCCGCCGCCGGTGCCGCTCTCCTGACCTGCCTCGTCTTCTGTCTCGGCGGGCTGCTGGCCGGCATCCATCCGTTCGGGCCCACGACCCGCAACACCGTCGATCTCGGACAGCAGTACCTGCCGTACCACGCCTACTGGCGGCGACTCCTGCTCGGCGAGGCGGACGGCGATCTCTTCCTGAACTGGGGTGCGGGCTTCGGATCGAACTTCCTCGGCGACTACGGCACGTATCTGAGCAGCCCGTTCGACCTGATGGTCGTGCTCTTCCCGGCGGACCGGATCGAACTCGCCCTCTACGTCGTCACCGCCGCCAAGATCACCACCGCCGGCGCGGCGATGGCCGTGCTGCTCCTGAGGCTGCGCCGCGGCCTCTGGCAGGTGGCCGCCGTCCTGGGAGCGGCGTACGCGTTGTGCGGCTGGACGCTGAACTACGCCACCACCGTCCCGATGTGGCTCGACGGCCTGCTGGCCTTCCCGCTCCTGTGCCTGGTGGGGGAGTGGGCGCTGGCCGGCCGCCGCCCGGTCCTCGGCCCGCTGATCGTGGGCCTGGCCTGGTTCGCCAATTTCTACACCGCGTATATGGCGACCGTCGGCGCGGCCGTCGTGCTGGCCGTCCGCCTGTTCACGGCCGACGACACCGGCCGCCGGCGCCTGGCCGGGCTGATGCGCGCCGCCCGGGCCGTCCTCGTCGGCGTCGCCCTCGCGGCCCCGCTCGTCCTGGTGATCTTCCTCGCCACCCGGGTCGCGGACCCGACCCCCGAGGTCACGTTCACCGCCGTCGCCTGGACGGAGGTGTTCGCCCGGCTGCTGCCCGCCACGGCGAGCGTCGCGAGCCCCGCCCTCTTCATCGGCACCCCGGCGCTCGCGCTGGCGCTGACCCTGCCGTTCAACCGCACCGTGGCCCCCCGGGTCCGGATCGGCTGGACGGCCGCGATCTGCCTGGTCGCGCTCTCGATGCAGTGGGGCCCCACCCATCTGCTCTGGCACGCCGGCGCCTCGCCCAACGGCATCCCGTACCGTCAGACCTTCGTGCTCTGCGGGCTGTTGCTGATCGCCGCCTGGATGTCCACCGCCCGAGGGCTGCCCGGACCGCCCGCACTCCTCGGCGCCCTGGCGCTCCTCGCCGCGATCGCGTTCGCGGCCCGGGGCAGCCTCGTCGTCGACCGCTGGACCTACCCCGCCTTCGCCGCCGCCCTGATCCTCGCCGTGCTCGCCGCCGCTGCCGTCCTGATCGCCCGCCGGTACGCTGTCGGCGCCCGCGTCCTTCCCGCCCTGGGCGTCCTGCTCCTCGTCCTGGCGCAGGCGGGCGAGACCGCGATCACGGGCGGCAGGATCGAGGAGAAGCAGCTGAGCCAGGTCTCCTGGGCTCCCCGGGTCGGCCCCTGGCACCACGACATGGCGCACGCCACCGCGGACAAGGACGCCTGGCCGCGCCACCGTACGGACCCGGGCGAGGTGCCCGGCGGCAACGACACCCTGCTCGTCGGCGGACAGGGCGCCGACTACTACTCCAGCCTGACCGCGGAGATCTACTCCCGCACGCTGTCCTCCCTCGGCTTCGGCTTCTACGCCAAGGGGCGCCACCCGGTCACCCTGGACAACCCGGTGACCGACGCGATCTTCTCGATCGGCACCCGGATGCGCTCCGAGCCCACGGCGCCCCTGCGGACGGACATGCTGCCCGAGGCGGACATCACCGTCACCGACACACCCGTCCCCCCGCTCGTCACCGTCCGCCCGGACGTCCAGCTGCCCGACCCGAAGATCCGGTTCGTCGACTCCGCCTTCGCCAACCAGGAGTTGCTGCTCGGCTCGAAGGTGTACGAGGTGCCGGCCGACCTCCGGCGTACGGACGGGCCCGGCGGCTCCGCCACGCTGACGGCCACCTGCCCCGCGAACACCCGGGTCTGGTTCTGGGCTCCCGAGTACAAGGGCACCGCGGCCCTGGAGGGCGAGACCGCCGTCTCCTTCGCCGGCAAGCTGCCGGCCGTTCGGGCGCCCATGCAAGCGCTCGGCACCGTCCCGGCCTCCGGCGCGGTACGGATCGACCTGCGGGCCGACCGGGGAGCCCCGAGGCTGCCCCGGCAGCCGGTCGGCTGCCTCGTCCAGGAGCGACTGGACACGGCCGTACGGCAGTTGACGGCGACCGGCGCCACCGCCGTGCACGTCTCCGGCCACACCCTCACCGCCGAACTCCCGCCCGGCAGCACCGGAACGGCCGTCATCGCCGCCCCGCGGATCTCCGGCTGGACCTGCGCGGCGGGCGATGCGCCCGCGACCCCCGCCAAGCGGTACCTGGGCCTCATCGCCGTCCCGCTCGACGGTAGGGCGACCTCGGTCACCTGTGCGTTCCGGCCCCCGGGTCTGCAACTCGGCGGTGCGATCGCGGCGGTCGCGCTCCTCGTCCTCGTGGCGATCGGATACCGGAGCCGATTTCTTCGCAGGACGTCAAGAGTTCACCTGGAATGCACATCGGGCTCGTCCGACGGGAAATGACGACGGATACGCTGCCCGCCTGGCCGGTGTTGTGCCTGAGTGAACGTCATGAGTTCGATCGCCCGCTCGATCGCCCGCGTGATCGACTGGTTGATCGTCTGTTTGAGTGTTGGGATTCCGTGTGCCGAAATTGTCCGTCATCGTGCCGCTCCACAATGTCGGGATCTATGCCCCCGACACCATGCGCAGTCTCGCGAACAACGCGGACCCGGACTTCGAGTTCCTGCTGATCGACGACTGCTCCACGGACGAGACGCCCTACGTCCTGGACCGCTGGCAGAGCCGCGTGCCGAACGCCACCGTGATCCGCCACGAGACGAATCTGGGCGTGGCGCAGGCGCGCAACACCGGCCTCGACGCGGCGACCGGGGACTACGTCACCTTCCTCGACGGCGACGACTGGTACGCCCCCGGCCATCTGCGCGCCATGGTCCGCGGCATCGAGTCGCTCGGCTGCGACTTCGCCCGCACCGACCACGTGCAGTCGACCGGCCCCTCCCGCAGCATCCGCTACGCGCCGGCGAAGCAGCGCGACACCGTGATGAACCCGCGCGACGGAATCGCACCGGCCAGCATGGTGACGATGGTGGACTATCCCTTCGTTCCCTTCGGCATCTACAGCGGACGCCTTTTCGAGAACGGCGCTTCGCGTTTCGAGACGAAATTGCGCACCGCCGAGGATCGGCTCTGGATCTGGCGCCTCCATCTGAAAGCCACCACCTACGCGGCCCTCAGCCTGCACGGAGTCTTCTACCGGCGCGGTGTCACCACCTCGCTCACGCAGATCACCGACAATCGCCAATTGGACTTCATTCCGTCGTACGACCTCCTCCTCGAAGAGGTCTCGAAGGATGCCGAGGCCGACCGCTTTCTGCCGAAGGCGGTGCGCACCTACTGCGCCATGATCGCCTTCCACATGGGCAAGGCCGACCAGTACGAGCCCGCCGTGACCAAGAGGCTCAGGCAGAACGTGACCGACGCCCTGCGCCGTATGCCCCAGCAGGTGCTCGACGAGACGCTGGCCACGATGGACACCGCGCGCAGCACCCTGCTCAGCAGCCTGCGCGCCACCGGAAGGACCCCCTGACCATGACCGCGAACCCGCGCACCCAGATCTTCCAGGTGTCCACGCTCTACGGCGCGGCCACCCTCGCGGCGGCGCTCGACGCCGGTCAGTTCGGCGCCCGCGAGGACGTCCGGCGGATCCTCCTCGTGTCGAACAACGCCGAGATCCCGGAGACGGCGCTGCGACTGGACGCGATGACCGGCTACGACCGGATCGTCACCCGCTTCGACGAGACGATCGACTGGAACGAGGCCATCCACCCGCACCACCCCGGCTCCTGGGCGCCGCGCCCGGAGGAGGTCCCGCTGTGGCAGCGGGTGTTCCGGACGGCGTGGGGGCTCGGCGACGCTCCGGTCCAGCTGATCGTCGAGTCCATCCAGGTCAACCCGGCCAAGGCACTCGCCGCGGTCTTCGCCGAGAGCGCCGTCGATCTGTACGCGGACGGCCTGATGAGCTACGGGCCGACGCGCGACGAGCTGCCCCAGTCGATCGCCTGCCGCATCCAGCGCCTGCTCCACCTCGACCTCGTGCCCGGCCTGCGCCCGCTGCTGCTCGGCGAGTACGGCGTCGAGCCCGAGCTCGTACCCGACGCGGCCTTCCGCGCCGTGCTCGCGGAGATCGCCGAGGCGGCCGCGGACGACCGGCAGGTGACCGAAGCGGTCGCGGCCGCACCCACCGCCCTCCTCCTCGGCCAGTACCTCGCCGCCCTCGGCATCCTCAGCGCCGACG
The DNA here is from genome assembly GCF_042731085.1 of Streptomyces sp. NPDC059875. Lineage (NCBI taxonomy): Bacteria > Bacillati > Actinomycetota > Actinomycetes > Kitasatosporales > Streptomycetaceae > Streptomyces > Streptomyces sp. NPDC059875. The sequence continues at coordinate 112,106 of NZ_JBHWJZ010000015.1, read as the reverse complement.
AGGAGGAGGAGCTGCACATCCGGATGCTGCGCGGAGCCGCGGCGGCCGGACACACGTCGGTGATCTTCAAGCCGCACCCGACCGCACCCGCCCGCTACTCGACGGCCCTGCACGAGGCGGCCGAGGAGACCGGCGTGCGCCTCACCGTCCTGGACGGTCCGCTCCTCGCCGAGACCTTCTACGAGCGCTGCCGACCGCGGCTCGTCGTCGGCTGCTTCTCGACCGCGATGCTCACCGCCTCCGTCTACTACGACGTCCCGATCGCCCGGGTCGGCACCGGCACGGTCCTGGAGCGGCTCACCCCGTACGAGAACAGCAACCGGGTGCCGCTGACGATCGTGGACCACGTCGTACCGGACCTGGAGTCCGGCGAGGGCCCCGCCGTGCCCGGCGACGCACCGGAGTCCCTGACGGCGCTCGTGCGTGCCGTGGGCTACTGCATGCAGGCGAAGCTGCACCCCCTGATGCGCGAGGAGACAGCCGCGTTCCTCACGGCACATCAGGCCGACGGCGGCGCGGCGCGGTACTTCCACCGGGAGCGGCTGACCGAGCTCGGGCTTCCCGGCGGCGACGGGCGCGGGGCCGCGTCCCGGCTCCTGCGGAGCCTCGCCCGCAGCGGCCGGAGCTGACCCCGAGGCCGGGGGCCGGCGTTCGCGCCCCCGGCACCCTGTCGCTCAGGCGCCCGCCGAGCGGACGATCGTGAAGACCGCACCCTCCGGGTCCGCGACCAGGGCGAGCCGGCCCGCCGTCCCCTCGCTGGGCGGCCGCAGGACCTGGCCGCCCAGTTCGACGACCAGGCGGGCGGCCGCGTCCGTGTCGTCGACCTCGAAGTACGTCATCCAGTGCGCGCCCCGGTCGCGCGGGAGCGCCGTGCCGACGCCGTGCAGGGACGCCACCGGGCGGCCCTCCAGGTGGAGGGTCAGATAGTCGAAGTCGGCGGAGACCACCGGCTCGACCTCGTACCCGAACACCGTCCGGTAGAACTTGCCGACCGCCGACGTCTCGTACGTCAGGAGCTCGTTCCAGACCGGCGTACCGGACGGGCCCGCGGCAGCGGTGCCGTGGTGCGCCTCGGCCTGCCAGACACCGAAGACCGCGCCGGTCGGGTCCGAGCAGATCGCCATCCGGCCGGCCTCGCCGGCGTCGATCGGGCCGACGGCGACCGTGCCGCCGCAGCAGCGGATGGTCTCCGCCGTCTCGTCGGCGTCGTCGGTGGCCAGGTACGTCGTCCAGGCGACCGGCAGATGCCGGTCGGGCGGCAGCTGGCCGATGCCCGCCACCTCCCTGCCGTCGAGCAGTGCGCGGACGTACGGGCCCAGCTGCTGCGGCCCGGGAACGAATTCCCAGCCGAAGAGTGCGCCGTAGAACTCCTGTGTGGCGTCAAGCCCGTGCACCATCAAGCTCACCCAACAGGGTGTACCGGGTGTGCGCCGAGTCGCCTCGGTCATCGTCACTCTCTCCTCGGACCATCGTCGTGGCCGTACGGGGGGACAAGCCGTGCGCACGAGCGCGTACGGGCGGTGGGAGCCGGGCTCCGGGGTTCGCAGCGGATTACTGCCCGCCGTTCACCTGTCGTACGCGCGCCTGGGTCGCGCGCCCCCGAGCAGATGCTTGCACCACCGGGCGTGCCGCGCGCCGGGGCCGCGCCGTTTCGGCGCGATCCCGCGCGAGGATGCCTGGATCGCGGCTGCGCCGGGGGGTACCGCGGTCGCTACGACGTGGTCCGGGGCGGCGCGGGCTGCGCGGGCTGCGCGAGGATGGCACCCATGAAGCCCATCATCACCGCAAGCGAACTCGTGAGCGAGTCGGCCGGGGCCAGGCCCCCGGTACTGCTGGACGTCCGCTGGCAGCTCGGCGGTCCGCCCGGGCAGCCGGCGTACGAGGCCGGGCACATCCCCGGCGCGGTCTACGTGGACCTGGACGCGGAACTGGCCGGTCCGCCCGGTCGGGGCGGGCGCCACCCGCTGCCGGACGTGGCGGTGTTCGGCGCGGCGATGCGCCGTGCGGGTGTCTCGGCACAGACGCCGGTCGTCGTCTACGACGACTGGCTCGGCTGGGGTGCGGCCCGCGCCTGGTGGCTGCTGCGCTGGACGGGTCACCAGGACGTACGGGTCCTGGACGGCGGGCTCGCGGCGTGGACGGCGGCGGGCCACGGTCTTTCGAAGGAGAGCCCGAGCCCGGAGCCGGGCGACTTCGCGCCCGAGCCGGCCGACGTCGGTCTGCTCGACGCGGACGGGGCCGCGGCTCTCGCCCGCTCCGGCCTGCTCCTCGACGCGCGGGCGGCGGAGCGCTACCGGGGGGACGTGGAGCCGATCGACCCGGTCGGCGGCCACATCCCGGGCGCGGTGTCGGCCCCGACGACGGAGAACGTGGACGAGGAGGGCCGCTTCCTGCCCGCGGAGGCCCTGGCGGCGCGCTTCTCGAAGCTCGGCGCCTCCGACGACACGGCGGTGGCCGTCTACTGCGGCTCGGGCGTCTCGGGCGCGCACGAGGTACTGGCCCTGGCGATCGCGGGCATCCCGGCGGCCCTCTACGCCGGCTCCTGGTCGGAGTGGTCCAACGACCCCACCCGCCCGGTGTCGACGGGCCCGAACCCGTAGGGGAGCCCGGCGGATCCTGACCGCTGCGACGACGGCCCGGAGCTTCGCCCGAGGGCGTCCCGGCACGGCCCGCCGCACCGGCCCCAGCCCTGAGGGCCCGGGGAGGCCTCGGCCCGCACGCCGCCCGGTGGCGTGCTGCGGTGCCCGCGCGGCCCGGGCCCGCCTCGGCCCGCACGTCGCCCGGTGGCGCGCCGCGGCGCTCGCCCCGCCCGGGGCCCGTCTCGGCGGCCCGCTGCCCGCGTGTGCACCGTGGCGCTCGCCCGGTCCTGCCGACGGCGCCGCGCGGCCGCCCGGACCCGCCTCGGGCGGCCGTTGCCTGGTCGCGCGCTGCGGTGCTCAGCCCTGCCTGCGCCGCCGCTCGGCCCGGACCCGCCTCGGCCGGCGGCCGCTGTCCGGTGGCGCGCCGCGGTGCTCGTGCAGCGCCGCGCGCTCGGGGGCACGGAAAAGGGGCCCGTGCCGGGTCGGCGCGGGCCCCTTTCTCGTACGGACGTCAGTCCTGCTTCTTCCTTCGCGTGCCGAAGACGATCTCGTCCCAGCTCGGGACCGCCGCGCGGCGGCCCGGGCGGACGCCGTCCGCCTCGGCCTGGCGGTCGGTGGTGCCCGTCAGGCGGTCGCGGTGGCCCGAGACCGCACGGGGCATCAGCACGTCGGCGTACGCCGAGCCCGCGCCGGCCGAAGCCGCCGGAGCCGGGGGCTCCTCCGCCTCGGGCTCGTCGGAGGGCTCGGACGAGGTCGGCTCGGGGTTTCGGTCCGGGACGACCATGTCGCCGCGGAAGCTCGGCACCGCCTCCAGGAGGCTCGTGAGCGAGTCCCGCTCCTCCTCCGGCTCGGGAGCTGGAGCAGGCCGTTCCATCTGGCGGTCCAGGGCGCGGTCCAGCGGCCTGTCCCGGGGGAGCCGGGCGATGCGCGGCACGAAGGGGAAGCTGGGCTCCGGCGCGGCGGCGATCGTGTCGTCCGTCTCGCCGATCAGCGCGCGCGCCTCGTCGTCCACGGCCTGGACGAGCCGCCTGGGCGGGTCGTACGTCCAGCTGGCCGTGTGGACCTCGCCCGCCACCCGGTAGACGAGCAGCACCTCCCACGTGCCGTCGTCACGGCGCCAGGAGTCCCACTGCACGGTGTCCTTCTCGGCGCCGCGCAGCAGCAGCCGCTCCTGCACCGCCTCGCCGAGCTGGGGTCCGGTGTTCTCTCCGGGCCTGCGCACGGGGGTCTTGCGGGCCCGCTCCGCCATGAACGCACGCTCCGCGAGCACGGGGCCCTCGAAGCGCCGTACGCGGTCGACGGGGATGCCGGCGAGTTGGGCGACCTCCTCCGCGGAGGCACCGGCACGTATCCGTGCCTGGATGTCGCGGGGGCGGAGGTGGCTCTCCACCTCGATCTCGATCTGACCGAGCCGTGCACGGTCGTTGCGCACGGCGGCGCGCAGCCGCTCGTCGATCGGAAGCGTGTACTCCGTGCTGTCAGCAGCCTTCAGCACCAGTCGTGTGCCGTCGTTGGAGACGGCCACGACACGCAGTTCGGGCATGGGGACCTCCCGGGTGGTGCCTGCCGACGTCACGTGCGTCGCTGCTTCCGCTAGTCGAGTGTGGCCTGCCCGGGTGCAGCCTGCCACAACCTTGCCGAGTTGCCCGGCGTGTCGGGCATGGACCCTGGAACGCCGTTATGGCACGGTTACCTATTTGCGACGCAGAGTGACTGATCGTCACTCTGTGCATCAGGCGTCCGTGCGGTGCCGCGGCGCCGCCGGTTCGAGCGCCGCTTTCGGCCCCCTCCCGTAGACCCCGAGCACCCTCGCGGGAGCCCGGACCCAGGGCTCGACACAGTACTCCATTCGGGCCACCTGGGTGGACCGGCACGCCGCCCAACTTCTCCCGAGGTATGGGAGTTGGGTCTCCACGCCGTCGCCCGCACGTGTCGCTCTTCACAGAACCAGCAGAAACGGAACTATTCACTTCGCCCATTTGTCCCTTGTGGGTGGATGGTTGAACAGATGAGCAAGCAAGGGCCGGGTATGCATCAGGAGAAGGACGCGAAGAAGGACGGGGCGCCGGACGAGGCGAACGACGAGAAGAAGAAGCGCCTCGACCTGAGCGTCGCTCAGGTCTCCGGCAGCGCGGTCGCCGCCGTCGTCGCGGCCAAACTCGCCTCCACCCTCGGCGTGTACGGCACGATCCTGGGCGCCGGCGTGATCAGTGTCATCGCGACCTGTGGCGGCTCGGTCTTCCAGCACCTCTTCAAGCGCACGGGAGAGCAGATACGGGACGTCGCCGTCCACGCCGAGCCGTCGAAGCCGGCGCGGCAACCCGCGCCCGACCGGACGCGGATGGGCCGAACGCGGATGGGCCGTACGCGGATGGACCGCACGCCGGTCCTCACGACCGCCGGCGGGCCCGTGGCGCCGTCGTACGACGAGGAGTTCGGCGCGGCCACCACGCACGGCTCCCGCGTCCGGGGCTGGAAGCGCTCCGGCATCGCCGCCGCGCTCGTCTTCCTCGTCGCGATGGGAGGCATCACCACCTACGAACTGATCTCCGATCAGGACTTCAGCGGGACCAAGGGGGCCACGACCTTCGGCTCGGTCGTCCGCGGCGACGGCGGCGGCAAGGGCGAGCCCGCGACCGGTACGACGCCCTCGCAGCAGCCGCGGACCGAGCAGCAGCGGGAGCAGGACGGCAGCGGCGGCCGGACCGGAACGCAGTCCCCGGGGACCGGGGAGAGCACCCCCGACCCCACTCCGACGCCCTCCCGCTCGACCGGGGGCGACCCGACGCCGACACCCACCCCGACGCCCACGCCCTCCGACGCGACGCCGACCCCGCCTCCGACAGGGACCCAGTCCACCGGCACCGGCACCGGCACCGAAGCGGGCACCGATGTCGGTGGCCAGGAGGCCCCGCCGGCCGAGTGACCGTCAGTCGCCCAACACCCGCCGCAGATAGTCGTTGGCGAACAGCCGCTCCGGGTCCAGCCGGTCACGCAGCGCCGTGAACTCGGCGAAGCGCGGGTAGACCTCGGAGAAGTACGCGGCGTCCCGGGTGTGCACCTTGCCCCAGTGCGGCCGTCCGCCGTGCGCCGTCATGATGCGCTCCACCGCGGTGAAGTACGCGCGGTGGGGCGTGCCCTTGTAGAGGTGCACGGCGATGTACGCGGTCTCCCGGCCCGAGGCCGTGGAGAGCGCGATGTCGTCGGCCGGGGCGGTCCGGACCTCCACCGGGAAGCTCACCTTCAGCGGGGAGCGTTCGACCATCGCCTTCAGCTCGCGCAGCGCCGCGACGACCGCCTCGCGCGGCAGGGCGTACTCCATCTCCAGGAAGCGAACCCGGCGCGGGGAGGTGAAGACCTTGTACGGGATGTCGGTGTACGTACGGGCCGACAGCGCGCGGCTGGAGATCTTGGCGATCGACGGGATCACCGGAGGCACCGCGCGGCCCAGCGAACAGGCGAGCTGGAAGACCCCGTTGGAGAGCAGCTCGTCCTCGATCCAGCCGCTGACCCGTCCGGGCGGGGCGGCGGGGCCGGCGCTGCGGTTGTTGCGCTTGGTGTTGCAGTTGTCGGTGTGCGGGAACCAGTAGAACTCGAAGTGCTCGTTCTCCGCGTGCAGCGCGTCGAACTCCGAGGTGACCCTGTCGAAGGTCATCGGCTCCTCGCGCGCGGTGAGCAGGAAGACGGGCTCCACGGCGAAGGTGATCGCCGTGACCACACCGAGCGCGCCGAGCCCGATCCGGACGGCCGCGAAGACCTCGGGGTTCTCCTTCTCGGAGCAGGTCAGGAGGGACCCGTCCGCGGTGACCAGCTCCAACTCCCGGATCTGGGCGGCGATCGAGGCCGAGTCGCGGCCCGTGCCGTGGGTGCCCGTGGAGGTGGCCCCCGCGACCGTCTGCTCCATGATGTCGCCCATGTTCGTGAGCGACAGGCCCTCCCGGGCCAGCGCCACGTTGAGCCGCTTGAGCGGAGTGCCGGACTCCACCGTGACCGTCATCGCCTCGCGGTCGATGCGCCTGATCCCCGTCAGCAGGTCCGGCCGGATCATCACGCCGTCCGTGGCGGCGATCGAGGTGAAGGAGTGGCCGGTGCCGACCGTCTTCACCCGCAGCCCGTCCGAGGCCGCCTCCCTGACGACGTCGGCGAGCTCCTCGGCGGAGGCCGGGCTCACCTCCCGTACCGGACGGGAGGTGACGGTCCCCGCCCAGTTACGCCACGGGCTGCTCGCCGCCTTGGTGCTCGTCCTCATGGTCCCGCTCACGCTGCCCCTCCCGTGTCGGCACCGGCTTGCGCAGCCGGCGGTACCCCAGGAGACCCACCAGGACCGCGAGCGCGCCCGACACGACGGGCACCACGTACGCCGCTTCCGCGCCCGACGCGTCGACGACCCAGCCGGCGGCCGAGGAGCCGAGCGCCACACCGATGGCCAGCCCGGTCCCTGTCCAGGTCATGCCCTCGGTCAGCTTGGTGCGAGGTACGTGCGCTTCGACGAGGGCCATGGTGGTCACCATCGTCGGTGCGATGGACAGGCCCGCGACAAAGAGCGCCACGGCCAGCAACGGCAGGTTCCCGGCCAGTAGGAGGGGGATCATACTCACGGCCATCGCGCAGACGCCCAGCAGCCACCTGCGCGACGGATCGCCCTTGAGGTGGAGCAGGCCGAACACGGCGCCGGCCAGACAGGAGCCCAGCGCGTAGACCGCGAGCACCAGGCTTGCGGCGGCCTTGCTGCCCTGCTCCTCGGCGAAGGCCACCGTCACCACGTCGACCGAGCCGAAGATCGCGCCGGTGGCGACGAAGGCGAGGGCCAGGACCTGCAGGCCGGGGGAGCGGAGCGCGGAGCCGCCGGACTGCCCGTCGCTCGGGTGCGGCGCGGGCTCGGTGGCGCGCAGCGAGGTCAGCCAGAAGACGCCGATGGCGAGGAAGACGGCCGCGAACAACGGGCCGGCCTCGGGGAACCAGATGGTCGACAGACCGATGGAGATGATCGGGCCGAAGATGAAGCACACCTCGTCGACGATCGACTCCCAGGAGTACGCGGTGTGCAGCCGGCGCGCCTCCCCGCGGTAGATGTCCGCCCAGCGCGCCCTGGTCATGGCGCCGAGGCTCGGCACACAGCCGATCACGGCGGTGAAGACGAACAGGGTCCAGTCCGGGGCGCCCTGCTGGACACAGAGCAGCAGGCCCGCCGCCGCGACCAGCGAGACGAGGGTGACCGGGCGCAGCACGCGGCGCTGGCCGTGCCGGTCGACCAGCCGGGAGACCTGCGGGCCCAGCACGGCCGCGGACATGGCCATGGTCGCGGAGAGCGCGCCCGCGAGGCCGTACCGCCCGGTGACCTGGGAGATCATCGTGACGATGCCGATGCCCATCATGGACAGCGGCATCCGGCCGATGAAACCGGCGACCGAGAACGATCTGGTGCCGGGCGCCGCGAAGATCGCGCGGTAGGGACTGGGCAAGAGGATCTCCGGGCTCGGCTCCACACGTGTCGGCTCAACACGTGTAATTAATAGCTAAAGCCTACGGTGTTGAACTGGATGCCGCAGCAGCATTTTCGGTCGGGGCGCGCCATCGGCCGTCAGTGGCGGGTGGGAGGATCGGTGCCATGTCCGATCAGCACGATCCCGCCCCGTACGACGCCCTTCTGCTGCTCTCCTTCGGCGGCCCCGAGGGCCCGGACGACGTCGTCCCCTTCCTCGAGAATGTCACCCGCGGCCGAGGCATTCCCAAGGAGCGGCTGAAGGAAGTGGGGCAGCACTACTTCCTCTTCGGTGGCGTCAGCCCGATCAACGACCAGAACCGCGCGCTGCTCGACGCGCTGCGCGAGGACTTCGCGGGGGCGGGGCTCGACCTGCCGGTCTACTGGGGAAACCGGAACTGGGCGCCGTACCTCACCGACACCCTGCGCGAGATGATCACCGACGGCAGGCGTCACATCGCCGTCCTCACCACCAGCGCCTACGCCTCGTACTCGGGCTGCCGGCAGTACCGCGAGAACCTCGCCGACGCCCTCTCGGAGCTGGAGGCGGAGGGGCTCCCGCTGCCCCGGGTGGACAAGCTCCGGCACTACTTCAACCACCCCGGCTTCGTGGAGCCCATGGTCGAGGGCGTGCTGGCCTCGCTGGCCGACCTCGGCGAGTCCGTCCGGACCGGCGCGCACCTCGCCTTCACCACCCACTCGATCCCCGACTCCGCGGCCGACTCCTCCGGGCCGGTCGGCGAGCACGGAGAGGGCGGCGCGTATGTGAAGCAGCATCTCGACGTGGCCCGGGTGATCGTCGACGAGGTCCGCAGGAAGACCGGCGTCGAGTACCCCTGGAAGCTCGTCTACCAGTCCCGCAGCGGCGCCCCGCACATCCCCTGGCTGGAGCCGGACATCTGCGACCACCTGGAGGAGCTGCACGGCGCGGGCGTTCCGGCCGCGGTGATGGTCCCGATCGGTTTCGTCTCGGACCACATGGAGGTGCTGTACGACCTCGACACCGAGGCCACCGCCAAGGCCGCCGAACTGGGGCTGCCCGTCCGGCGTTCCGCGACCGTCGGCGCCGACCCCCGGTTCGCGCGGGCCGTACGGGACCTCGTCCTGGAGCGCGCGGCGAGCGAGCGCGGCGTCCGGGTCGAGCGCTGCGCCCTGGGCGCCCTCGGGGCCTCCCACGACCTCTGCCCGATCGGCTGCTGCCCGGCGCGGGCGGAGCGGCCCGCGGCGGCCGGAGCCGACAGTCCGTACGCGTAAGGAGAGCTTGTGACCGAGCCCGTGAACCCTGTGCCGACCGACCCCCTGCTCGCCGAACTGCTCGACCTCGCCCTGGAGGCGGGACGCCGGGCGGGCGAGCTGCTGCGTGACGGCCGGCCGGACGACCTGGCCGTGGCGCAGACGAAGTCCAGCCCCATCGACGTCGTCACCGAGATGGACATCGCCGCCGAGAAGCTGATCACCGGCTTCCTCGCCGAGCACCGGCCCGAGGACGGCTTCCTCGGCGAGGAGGGCGCCGCCAGCCCCGGCACCAGCGGAGTCCGCTGGGTGATCGACCCGCTCGACGGGACGGTGAACTACCTGTACGGGCTGCCCACCTGGGCCGTCTCCATCGCCGCCGAGCGCGACGGCGAGACCGTCGTCGGCGTGGTCGACGCCCCCATGCGGGGCGAGACGTACCAGGCCGTGCTCGGCGGCGGCGCGTACCTGGGCGAGCGCCGGCTGGCCGTCCGCCCCGCGCCCCCGCTGGAGCAGGCCCTGATCTCCACCGGCTTCGGCTACGTGCAGACCCGCCGCGCCCACCAGGCCGACGTCGCGCAGCGCATGATCCCGCGCCTGCGCGACATCCGGCGCGGTGGATCGGCCGCCATCGACCTCTGCGACGTCGCCGCGGGCCGTCTCGACGGCTACTACGAACGCGGCCTCAACCCCTGGGACCTCGCCGCGGGCGACCTGATCGCCCGTGAGGCGGGCGCCCTGACCGGTGGACGGCCCGGAGAGCGCCCGTCGGGCGAGCTGGCCATCGCGGCCCCGCCAGGGGTCTTCGAGCCGCTCCAGGAGCTTCTGGAGGAGTTCGGGGCCTGGCACGACTAGGCAGGCGCGCCCACGCGAAGGGGCCCCGGTGTCGTCGACACCGGGGCCCCTCCATGTCAGGGGTGGTCAGGCGCTGGCGGCGCCGACCTCCACACCGTGCTCGGCGGCCAGGCGGTGCAGGTCGTCGAGCTCGGCCTGCTCGACCTCCGCGAGGAAGTCGTCGCCCGTCTCGCGTGCCCGTGTGAGGTCGGTCTGCGCAGTCCTTATGCGCTGCAGCAGTCCTGCGGTGAAAGCGTCCATCGTGCGCCCCCTCGTCATGGGTCGGTGGCACGGGGGTGTGCCGAGGGTGGGGTGGATCACACGCTGCAACCTCTGGGGGACAGAGCGGCTGGTGGCGCGCCACATACAGGGCGTGATCGCGGGGTGTGCGTACGTCCTCCCCAGGACTTTCCTCACAGAAACCTCAACTGGCCCGTGAATCCGGTGAATTCTTCGCACGCCCCTGTCCGACCCCATGCATGCGCCCACGCGCCCCCTCTCCGCCCGCGCGCCTTGCCGGCCTCCGCCCGCAGACCGTCTTACAGCCGGTTTACGCGCGTACGGGGCAGGATGGATACGCACAGTCAGTGCCCAGGAACCGCCCGGTCCGTGTGAAGGACAGGGGCTCGCAGGAAGGAATGACAGACGTGCGCGTACTCGTCGTCGAGGACGAGCAGCTGCTCGCCGATGCGGTGGCCACCGGACTGCGCCGGGAGGCCATGGCAGTCGACGTCGTGTACGACGGCGCCGCCGCCCTGGAACGCATCGGGGTGAACGACTACGACGTGGTCGTTCTCGACCGCGACCTCCCCCTGGTCCACGGCGACGACGTCTGCCGCAAGATCGTCGAGCTGGGGATGCCCACCCGCGTCCTCATGCTCACGGCCTCCGGCGACGTCAGCGACCGCGTGGAGGGCCTGGAACTGGGGGCGGACGACTACCTCCCCAAGCCCTTCGCCTTCACCGAGCTGACCGCGCGCGTGCGCGCCCTCGGCCGGCGCACCACCGTGCCGCTGCCGCCCGTCCTGGAGCGCGCCGGCATCAAGCTCGACCCGAACCGCCGCGAGGTCTTCCGCGACGGCAAGGAGGTGCAGCTCGCACCGAAGGAGTTCGCCGTCCTGGAGGTCCTGATGCGCAGCGAGGGCGCGGTCGTCTCGGCCGAGCAGCTCCTGGAGAAGGCCTGGGACGAGAACACGGACCCGTTCACCAACGTCGTACGGGTCACGGTGATGACCCTGCGCCGCAAGCTCGGCGAGCCGCCCGTCATCGTCACCGTCCCCGGCTCCGGCTACCGGATCTGACCCGGTGGCCGCGACCCCCGCGCCCCCTCAGGCGCCCCCGAAGCCGACCTGGGACCCCAGGGACCCGGTCAGGCCCCTGCTCCGTCCCACCATCCGCATACGGCTCACGCTGCTGTACGGCGGAATGTTCCTGATCGCCGGCATCCTGCTGCTGTCGATCATCTATCTGTTCACCGCGCAGGCGCTGGGCGACAGCGCCTCCGAGCTGCCCTTCAAGGTCGTCGAGGGCAAGGTCCAGCCGACCACCTCCTGGTGCCAGCTGCCCGTCCAGGGCACCGGAGAGCAGCTCAACGAAGCCGTCTCCGCCTGCCTCCAGCACCAGCGGGACCTGGCGCTCGACGACCTCCTGCGCCGTTCCCTGTTCGCCCTGCTCGGCCTGAGCATCATCGCCTTCGCCTTCGGCTACGCGATGGCGGGCCGGGTCCTCTCCCCGCTCGGCCGGATCACCCGGACCGCCCGCCAGGTGGCCGGATCCGATCTTGCCCGGCGGATCGAGCTGGACGGTCCGGACGACGAGCTGAAGGAGCTCGCGGACACCTTCGACGAGATGCTGGAGCGGCTGGAGCGGGCCTTCACGGCCCAGCAGCGGTTCGTCGCGAACGCCTCGCACGAGCTGCGCACCCCGCTGGCGATCAACCGCACCCTCCTGGAGGTCCACCTCTCGGACCCCGGGGCGCCCGTGGAGCTCCAGCAGCTCGGCAAGACCCTGCTCGCCACCAACGAGCGCAGCGAGCAGCTGGTGGAGGGGCTGCTGCTGCTCGCCCGCAGCGACAACCAGATCGTCGAGCGCAAGCCCGTGGACCTCGCCGAGGTCGCTTCGCGCGCCATCGACCAGGTGCACGCGGAGGCCGCGGCCAAGGGCGTGGAGATCCGCGGCGAGCGGGCCCTCGCCGTCGTCCAGGGCAACGGCGTCCTGCTCGAACGGATCGCCCTGAACCTGGTCCAGAACGCCGTGCGGTACAACGTGGCCGAGGGAGGCTGGGTGGAGGTCACCACCGAGACCCAGCACGGTCAGGCCGTCCTGGTCGTCTCGAACACCGGTCCCGTCGTTCCCGCGTACGAGATCGACAACCTTTTCGAGCCATTCAGAAGGCTGCGTCAGGAGCGGACGGGGAGCGACAAGGGCGTCGGTCTCGGCCTGTCGATCGCCCGTTCCGTCGCGCGCGCCCACGGCGGCCGTATCATCGCGGAGCCCCGCGAAGGCGGCGGTCTCGTGATGCGTGTCACTCTCCCGATCTGACACACTTCGGGTACCAGCCGGTTCCGTTCGCTTTGCGCGGAATTCCCGGGTCCCGTTTCTGAGACGCTCATGTGTGATCGATCACAGGGACGAGCATCCGGTTCTCTACTCTCCGTGATCGAGAATTCCCTCGGAAAACCCGGAAAAGTCCGGGTTTCCGGGGGCCTGGATGACGGGAAGTACACGGGGTGGCGCCCGTGAAGGACGGCAGGTGGACCGTGTACGGTCCCGTTCGCCACCCAAAGCCGATCACTCGTGAGAGGGCCGGTTGGGTGTCGATTGAGTAACAGACCTTGATGTGAGGCAAAATCTCCGCCTCGGGTCGGGCACAAGTCCGGCCTCTCACGCGTTACGTGCGCTGGAGACACCGCAACCACCCAGAGGGGGAGAGCGACATGGCAACGGATTACGACACCCCACGCAAGACCGACGACGACGTCGATTCGGACAGCCTTGAGGAACTGAAGGCTCGCCGGAACGACAAGTCGACCTCGACGGTCGACGTCGACGAGTTCGAGGCCGCCGAAGGCCTGGAGCTGCCCGGCGCGGACCTCTCGAACGAGGAGCTCGCCGTACGGGTCCTGCCGAAGCAGGCCGACGAGTTCACCTGCATGAGCTGCTTCCTCGTGCACCACCGGAGCCAGCTGGCTCGGGAGAAGAACGGTCAGCCGATCTGCCGCGACTGCGACTGAGATCGCTCGGCCGTGGCAGGCGACACACCGTCTCGGAAGCGACGCTTCCGGCTTCCCGGGAGGCCGGAGGCGTATCAGGGCGGCTCGGACCCGGTGGAGGGTGCCCAGGAGGCCCCAGAAGCCGAGCAGACCGCCCTCCTGCCCTCCCTCGGCGCACGTGACGACGAGCGGGGCCCCTCGGCCTCGCTCGAAGCAGTCGTGACCGAAACGGCCGGGACACCGGAACCGGCGGACGGGAAGGCCCCGCGTGGCGGGCGCCGTCTCGATGCCGTCAAGCGCGTCGGTGATCCGGCGCGCGCACAGCTGGACCGTATGAAACTCGACCGCGCGCGGATCGACGCCGTCAAACGCGGCGTGAAGCGTGGCGGCGAGAGCGCCAAGGCGGGGATCGGCTACCTCGCCGACCGGATCATCGAGATCGCCCCGCGCGTTCCCGTCCGGGACCTCGCGACCCTGCGCAAGCACTTCCCGGGCCTCGGGCCCGAGCAGATCGCCGACAAGCTCGTCGCGGGCGCCGCCAACGCCAGCTCGACCGTCGGCGCCGGCATCGGCGCCGCCGCGATGCTGCCCGTACCCCCTGCGATGCCGGCCGAGCTCGCGGCCGAGATCACCGGGGTCGCCGCGATCGAGCTCAAGCTCATCGCCGAGCTCCACGAGGTGTACGGCCTGCGGCCGCCCGGCACACTCACCCAGCGCTCGACCGCCTATCTGACCTCCTGGACGGAGGAGCGGGGCATCGACCCCGGCAAGCCGACCACCGTCAACGCGGCGCTCGGCGGGCAGCTCAAGCGAGAGCTGCGTCAGCAGATCATGAAGCGCATGGTGCGCAACATGCCCAGCCTGATGCCGTTCATGGTCGGCGCCGCCGTCGGGGCGCTGATGAACCGCCGCGACACCAGGAAGGTCGCCGAGCACGTCCGCAAGGACCTGCGGAAGCGCCAGGTCCCCTGGGAAGCCTTGGAGGGGCTGCCCCCGCTGGAGCAGCCCGAGAACCCCAAGCAGATCGGCTTCTAGGCCTCCGCGACCTCGTCCGTCCGCGCGTCGGCGTCGGCGACCGGGCTCTCGGCGCGCGCGGCCTCCAGGGCCGCGGCCAGGCCTTCCGGGTCACGGGTGGACAGGTAGACGTACGGCGTCGGGTCCGCCGGGTCGGTCACCTCGACCCGGACCGCGCGCGGGACGTAGCTGCGCAGGAGCATGAAGGCACGCGGATCGGCCTTGAACGTGCGCCAGGCGCGCGCCTCCTCCGCGTCCAGCACCTCCGGTGTCCCCAGCGCCGAGACCGGGATCCGAGCGTCGCCCGCCACCAGCGAACCGGCCACCACCCGGATGCGCGCCGAGCCGTACGAGGAGACGACGACCGCCGCCAGCGCCGCCGCCGCGATCAGCCCGCCCAGCGTCGGGACCGTGCCCAGCGGGAACATGACCAGACCGCCGGACAGGCCCAGCAGAGCCGTGATCACCCACCAGGAGCGGGGAGCGGTCAGACGTTCGTCGAAGCGCGGCGCGGAGGGCGATACGGAAGGCTGCATACGTCCAAGCTTGGCACGGCGCGACCTGCGCCTGGCCTCGCGGGTAAGGTCTGCGGCTGTGACTGCAACATCTGCCGCCCTCACCCCGCCGGCCGACGCCATACCGCCGGTACGCCACCCGGACGCGCCCGCCCCCGGCGAGCTGCTCGGCGCGCACTACGAGTACTGCTTCGGGTGCGGCGGCGGGCAGCCCCACGGTCTCCATCTGGAGGCCCGGGCCGGCGACGGCGTGCGCGTCACCGCCGAGTTCACCGTGACCCCCGACCACCAGGGCGCGCCCGGTCTCGCCCACGGCGGCGTGCTCGCCACGGCGCTCGACGAGACCCTCGGCTCCCTGAACTGGCTGCTGCGGGTCATCGCCGTCACCGGACGTCTGGAGACCGACTTCGCGCGGCCCGTTCCGGTCGGCACCGTCCTGCACCTGGAGGCCGAGGTCACCGCGGTGCACGGGCGCAAGATCTACTCGACCGCCACCGGCCGGATCGGCGGGCCCGACGGCCCCGTCGCGGTCCGCGCCGACGCCCTCTTCATAGAGGTCAAGGTCGACCACTTCATCGACAACGGCCGCCCGGAGGAGATCCAGGCCGCCATGTCCGACCCCGACCAGGTCCGGCGCGCCCGCGCCTTCGAGGTGAACCCCTGATGCGCAACCCTGTCGACGTCCTGATCCGGCGCCTGGACCCGGACGTACCGATCCCGACCTACGGCCACCCCGGCGACGCCGGAGCCGATCTCGTGACCACCGAGGCGGCCGTCCTGGCCCCCGGCGAGCGGGCCGTGCTGCCCACTGGCGTCTCCATCGCCCTGCCCGACGGCTACGCCGCCTTCGTCCACCCGCGCTCCGGGCTCGCGGCCAGGTGCGGAGTCGCCCTCGTGAATGCCCCGGGGACGGTGGATGCCGGGTACCGTGGAGAGATCAAGGTGATCGTGGTCAATCTCGACCCGCGCGAGAGCGTGCGGTTCGAACGGTTCGACCGGATTGCCCAACTGGTCGTCCAGCAGGTCGAGAAGGTGCGCTTCCACGAGGTGGCGGAGCTTCCCGGCTCGGCGCGGGCCGAGGGGGGCTTCGGGTCCACCGGCGGTCATGCCGCCGTGGACGGCTCAACGGGTGGGAATCGATACGCTTCGGTCGTATCCGACCGGGAAGGACAGTGACGTGTTCGGACGTCGCAAGAAGAGCGGTGCCGCTGAGGACGCAGCGGGCGAGGCCGAGCAGGTCGTCGACGAGGTCGGCACCGACGGCGCGGCCGACGCGCCGCGTCGGGTGAACCTTCCGCCGGCGCCCCGGCCCGACGGGCCGTGGGACATCTCCGAGGTCTCCAAGCCCGAGGACGGGCGCGTGGACCTCGGCGGCATCTTCGTGCCCGGAGTCGAGGGCATGGAGCTGCGGGTCGAGGTCGCGGGCGACGCGATCGTCGCGGCGACCGTCGTCCTGCGCGACAGCGCCGTGCAGCTGCAGGCTTTCGCCGCACCGAAGAAGGAAGGCATCTGGGGCGAGGTCCGCGAGGAGATCGCCTCCGGCATCACCCAGCAGGGCGGTGTCATCGACGAGGTCGAGGGCCCGCTGGGCTGGGAGCTGCGGGCCCAGGTCCCGGTGCAGCTGCCCGACGGCACCGGTGGCGTGCAGCTGGTGCGTTTCGTGGGTGTCGACGGCCCCCGTTGGTTCCTGCGCGGAGTGATCTCCGGCCAGGGCGCGGTGCAGCCGGAGGCGGCCGGTCTGCTGGAGCAGATCGTCCGGGACACCGTCGTGGTCCGCGGCGAGGGCCCGATGGCCCCGCGCGACCCGATCGTCCTCAAGCTCCCCAACGACGCGCAGATGGTGCCCGAGGGTGTCCAGCAGGACGAGCAGGAGGGCTCGCGCTTCTCCGGAGGCATGGGCCAGCTCCAGCGCGGACCGGAGATCACCGAGGTCCGCTGAATCCGTAGTCGTACAGGGCCGGTGGGCCGTATTCCGAACATCCCGTCCGGAATACGGCCCACCGGCGTTTCCCGGACCCTGGCCCGGCGGCTCCTCGGCAGCACATACTGACGGGCGCACACGTTCGACGAGGGGGAGCCCAGGATGAGTGAGAGCAGCGCACGGTCCGGCGCGGCGGTGGTCGAGGACCCGCACGGCGGACCCATGGTCCGGGTCGAGAACCTGCACCGCTCGTACGGGACGGGCGCGGCGGCCGTCCACGCCCTGCGCGGGGTCACCTTCGACATCCCGCGCGGCGAGCTCGTCGCGCTCAAGGGCCGCTCGGGCTCCGGCAAGACCACGCTGCTCAACCTCGTGGGCGGCCTGGACAGCCCCGACGACGGTCGGATCACCATCGGCGGGACCGACCTCGCCGAGCTCGGCGAGAACGGGCTCCTGGAGCTGCGCCGGGACCGGATCGGCTTCATCTTCCAGTCCTTCGGACTCATCCCGATCCTGACGGCGGCCGAGAACGTGGGGGTGCCCTTGCGGCTGCGCAAGGCGGACCCGAAGGAGCGTGAGGAGCGGGTCGCCCTCCTCCTCGCGCTGGTCGGCCTCGCCGACCACGCGGCCCAGCGGCCCGGCGAGCTCTCCGGCGGCCAGCAGCAGCGCGTCGCCATCGCCCGGGCCCTGGCCAACAGGCCGGCCCTGCTGATCGCCGACGAGCCGACGGGTCAGCTCGACGCCGAGACCGGGCTCGCGGTGATGGAGCTCCTGCGCGCGGTGGTCCGCAGCGAGGGCGTCACGGCGCTGGTGGCCACCCACGACACCCAGCTCCTGGGGCTCGCGGACCGGGTGCTCGAACTGAGCGACGGCGAGATCATCGAGCATTGAGGCCGGTCCGGCGCGCCACGACGCGGCCGGGCCCCCGCGGCAGCGGGCAGCCATCAGAATCACGTCAATACAGCCCCCGGGCCTTGCCTCTCGTGCAGAATGTCCGTTTCGCTGGACGTAAGGTCATGCCATGGGACGCGGCAAGCTACGGATCTACCTCGGCGCGGCACCGGGCGTCGGCAAGACGTACGCGATGCTCTCCGAGGGACATCGGCGCGTCGAGCGTGGCACGGACTGCGTCGTCGCCTTCGTCGAGCACCACGACCGGCCGCGTACGGAGGTCATGCTGCACGGCCTGGAGCAGGTGCCGCGCCGCACGCTCCCGTACCGCGACGCCACCTTCACCGAGATGGACGTCGACGCGGTGCTCGCCCGGAAGCCGGCCGTCGCGCTCGTCGACGAACTCGCCCACACCAACGTCCCCGGCTCCCGCAACGGCCAGCGCTGGCAGGACATCGAGGAACTCCTCGCCGCCGGCATAGACGTCATATCGACGGTCAACATCCAGCACCTCGAATCGCTGGGCGACGTCGTGGAGTCGATCACCGGCGTACGGCAGAAGGAGACCGTCCCCGACGAGGTGGTGCGCCGCGCCGACCAGATCGAGCTGGTCGACATGTCGCCACAGGCCCTGCGCCGCCGCATGGCCCACGGCAACATCTACAAACCGGACCGGATCGACGCGTCCCTCGCCAACTACTTCCGTCCCGGCAACCTCACCGCGCTGCGCGAACTCGCGCTGCTGTGGACCGCCGACCGGGTCGACGAATACCTCCAGCAGTACCGGGGCGAACACAACATCCGCTCCACCTGGCAGGCCCGCGAGCGGATCGTCGTCGGGCTCACCGGAGGTCCCGAGGGGCGCACCCTCATCCGGCGCGCGGCCCGGCTCGCCGAGAAGGGCGCGGGCGGCGAGGTGCTCGCCGTCTACATCGCCCGCAGCGACGGCCTCACGGCCGCCTCGCCCAAGGAGCTCGCCGTCCAGCGGACCCTGGT
This sequence comes from Streptomyces sp. NPDC059875, assembly GCF_042731085.1. Lineage (NCBI taxonomy): Bacteria > Bacillati > Actinomycetota > Actinomycetes > Kitasatosporales > Streptomycetaceae > Streptomyces > Streptomyces sp. NPDC059875. The sequence goes on along the minus strand of NZ_JBHWJZ010000015.1, from coordinate 93,429 downwards.
CGAGGACCTCGGCGGAACGTTCCACCACGTCATAGGCGACGACATCCCCTCCGGCCTGCTCGAGTTCGCCCGGGGCGTCAACGCGACCCAGATCGTCCTCGGCTCCAGCCGCCGCAAGACCTGGCAGTACATGTTCGGCCCCGGCGTCGGTCAGACCGTCGCCCGGGAGTCCGGCCCCGACCTCGACGTCCACATCGTCACGCACGAAGAGGTCGCCAAGGGCCGCGGACTGCCCGTCGCCCGCAGTGCCCGGCTCGGCCGCTCCCGGATCATCTGGGGCTGGCTCGTCGGCATCGGCGGCCCCGCCCTGCTCACGCTGCTGCTCACCCATGTCGACGCGGACCTCGGCCTCGCCAACGACATGCTCCTGTTCCTGGCGCTGACCGTGGCCTCGGCGCTGCTCGGCGGACTCCTGCCGGCGCTCGCCTCCGCCGCCTTCGGCTCCTTCCTGCTGAACTGGTTCTTCACCCCGCCGCTGCACAAGGTGACCATCGCCGACCCGAAGAACATCGTCGCGATCGCCGTCTTCTTCGGCGTCGCCATGTCCGTGGCCTCCGTCGTCGACCTCGCGGCCCGCCGCACCCACCAGGCCGCCCGGCTGCGGGCCGAGGCCGAGACCCTGTCCTTCCTCGCGGGCAGCGTGCTGCGCGGAGAGTCCAGCCTGGAGTCCCTGCTCGAACGGGTCCGCGAGACCTTCGCCATGGAGTCCGTCGCCCTGCTGGAGCGGGTGAGCGACGTCGAGCCGTGGACCTGCGCGGCGAGCGTGGGGTCGCGCCCCGTCGCCCGGCCCGAGGACGCGGACGTGGACATGCCCGTCGGCGAGCACCTGGCGCTCGCCCTGACCGGCCGGGTGCTGCCCGCCGAGGACCGGCGCGTGCTCGGCGCCTTCGCCGCCCAGGCCGCGGTCGTCCTGGACCGGCAGCGGCTCGTCGGCGAGGCCGAGGAGGCCCGCAAGCAGGCCGAGGGCAACAAGATCCGTACGTCGCTGCTCGCGGCGGTCAGCCATGACCTGCGTACCCCGCTCGCCGGCATCAAGGCGGCCGTGTCCTCCCTGCGCTCCGACGACATCGAGTGGTCCGAGCAGGACCGCGCCGAACTCCTCGCCGGCATCGAGGAGGGCGCCGACCGGCTCGACCACCTGGTGGGGAACCTCCTCGACATGTCGCGGCTCCAGACCGGCACCGTCACCCCGCTGATCCGCCCGATCGACCTCGACGAGGTCGTCCCGATGGCGCTCGGCGGGGTGCCCGACGGCAGCGCCGAACTGGACATCCCCGAGACCCTCCCGATGGTCGAGGTCGACAAGGGGCTCCTGGAGCGGGCCGTCGCCAACATCGTCGAGAACGCCGTGAAGTACAGCCCGCAGGGCGTGCCGGTGGCCGTCTCCGCCAGCGCCCTGGGCGAGCGGGTCGAACTGCGGGTCGTGGACCGCGGGCCGGGCGTTCCCGACGAGAGCAAGGACGGCATCTTCGAACCCTTCCAGCGCTTCGGGGACGCCCCGCGCGGCTCCGGCGTCGGTCTCGGGCTCGCGGTCGCCCGCGGCTTCGTCGAGGCGATGGGAGGCACCATCACCGCCGAGGACACCCCCGGCGGTGGACTCACGATGACCCTCACCCTCAAGGCCGTGACGGGGCAGCGCCCACCGTCGGCCGCCGACCTGCCCGCCCACGCCGTCCCGTGACCGCGCCGCCCCACGTCACCTCGTGACCGCGCCACCTCGTGACCCCGCCACCCGTGCCACGTCGTGACCCGCCACTCATGCCACCTTTCGACCCCGCGATCCCACCGCGAGTAGTCAGAGCCCCAGAAGACAGACAGAGAGAAGGAAGCCCTCGATGACCCGGGTTCTCGTCGTCGACGACGAGCCGCAGATCGTCCGCGCGCTGGTGATCAACCTCAAGGCGCGGAAGTACGAGGTGGACGCGGCCCCCGACGGCGCCACCGCCCTCAGGATGGCCGCCGAGCGCCATCCCGACGTGGTCGTCCTCGACCTCGGACTGCCCGACCTCGACGGCGTCGAGGTCATCAAGGGCCTGCGCGGCTGGACGCGGGTGCCGATCCTGGTGCTCTCGGCGCGGCAGACCTCCGACGAGAAGGTCGAGGCGCTCGACGCGGGCGCGGACGACTACGTCACCAAGCCGTTCGGCATGGACGAGCTCCTGGCCCGGCTGCGCGCCGCGGTCCGCCGGGCCGAGCCGGTCGGCGGCGGCGAGGACGGCGTCGTGGTCGTCGAGACCGAGGGCTTCACGGTCGACCTGGCCGCGAAGAAGGTCCACCGGGACGGGCGGGACGTCCGCCTCACCCCCACCGAGTGGCACCTGCTCGAAGTGCTCGTCCGCAACAGCGGGCGCCTGGTCAGCCAGAAGCAGCTCCTCCAGGAGGTCTGGGGACCGTCGTACGGCACCGAGACCAACTATCTGCGGGTCTACATGGCGCAGCTGCGGCGCAAGCTGGAGGCCGACCCCTCGCACCCGCGGCACTTCGTCACCGAGCCGGGCATGGGCTACCGCTTCGAGCACTGATACGGGGCGGTTCGCCGTTCGCGGGGGCCGGTACGCTTTCTGTATGAGTGCTGCACCGCGTACAGAGAAGCCGGCCGGGCGCTTCCGCCGGATGCTCGACCGGCTGTCCACCTCGCAGGAGGAGCTGGAGTCCGAAGAGCTCCAGGAGGACGCCGAGGCGTCGGGCTGCACCCGAATCTCCGACTGCTCCGACCGCCAGATAGTCAAGGTGACTGGTACCTTGCGCACGGTCACCCTGCGCCCCCGGGCCGGCGTGCCGGCCCTCGAGGCCGAGCTGTTCGACGGCACGGCCCCGCTGGACGTGGTGTGGCTGGGCCGGCGGTCCATCGTGGGCATCGAGCCGGGCCGCAAGCTGATCGCCTCCGGCCGGATCTCGATGAGCCATGGCCGGCGGGTCCTCTTCAACCCCAAATACGAGCTCCGACCGCTCGGACAGGAGTAGCCGGTGACGTCGCTCGACAAGCCGACGACGGATCAGGACGCCCAGAACGGCCAGGACGGCCAGGGGCGTCAGGATCCCCAGGCCTCGAAGGAGGTCACCGAGGCCGCGCTGTTCGAGGCCTTCGGCGGCCTGCGGGGCATGGTCGAGACGGTCCTGCCCGGCCTTCTCTTCGTCACGATCTTCACGATCAACAAGGACCTGCACATCTCGGCGATCGCGGCGCTCGCGGTCTCCCTGATCCTCGTCGCCGTCCGGCTGATCCGCCGGGACACCGTCAAGCACGCCTTCAGCGGCGTCTTCGGCGTGGCGTTCGGCGTGGTCTTCGCGATGATGACCGGCAACGCCAAGGACTTCTACCTGCCGGGCATGCTGTACACGCTGGGCCTCGCCCTCGCGTACATCATCACCACGCTCGCGGGCGTCCCGCTGATCGGCCTGATCCTGGGCCCGGTCTTCAAGGAGAACCTCTCCTGGCGGACCCGCAACCCCGGCCGCAAGAAGGCGTACGCGAAGGCCAGCTGGGCGTGGGGCCTGATCCTGCTCGGCAAGTGCGCGATCCTCTTCCCGATGTACTGGTGGGCGGACACCACCAAGTTCGGCTGGGTCCTGGTCGCGCTGAAGATCCCGCCGTTCCTGCTCGCGGTGTACCTGACGTGGGTCTTCCTCGCGAAGGCCCCGCCGCCGATCGACGTCTTCGCCGAGATGGAGGCGGAGGAAGAGGCCGAGAAGGCCCGCAAGGCGGCCGCGGCGAGGCCGCCGGAGGCGTAACGCGCGTACACGGGGAAGGGCCCGGGACCTGTCCAGGTCCCGGGCCCTTCCGCGTACTGCCGCATCCGCGTCGTGCGTCCGTACCGCGTCGTACGTCCGAACCGCGCGTCGTGCGTCCGTACCGTGTCGTGCGTCAGCTCGTCGAGGACGCGTCGTCGCGGCGGACCGACAGGAGGTCCTCCAGCTGCTCCTCGCGCGCCTGAGCGGCCACGAAGAGGAGCTCGTCGCCCGCCTCCAGGGTCTCCTCCGGGCTCGGGGTCAGCACCCGAGAGCCGCGGATGATCGTCACCAGGGAGGTGTCCTGCGGCCAGGCCACGTCGCCCACCGCCGTCCCCGCGATCGCCGACTCCGGCGGGAGCGTCAGCTCCACCAGGTTCGCGTCACCGTGACTGAAGCGCAGCAGCCGGACCAGGTCGCCGACGCTCACCGCCTCCTCCACCAGGGCCGACATCAGTCGCGGCGTCGACACGGCGACGTCCACGCCCCAGGACTCGTTGAAGAGCCACTCGTTCTTCGGGTTGTTCACCCGGGCGACGACACGCGGCACGCCGTACTCGGTCTTCGCGAGCAGCGAGACGACCAGGTTCACCTTGTCGTCACCGGTGGCCGCGATCACCACGTTGCAGCGCTGCAGCGCCGCCTCGTCCAGCGACGTGATCTCGCAGGCGTCGGCGAGCAGCCACTCCGCCTGCGGCACCCGCTCCACCGAGATGGCGGTGGGCGCCTTGTCGATCAGCAGGACCTCGTGACCGTTCTCCAGGAGCTCGCCCGCGATGGAACGGCCCACCGCACCCGCGCCCGCAATAGCGACACGCATCAGTGACCGCCCTCCTCAGGCCCCTCGGCGAAGTCCGCCTCGACCTTCGCGATCTCGTCCGTACGCATCATCACGTGCACGAGGTCGCCCTCCTGCAACACGGTCTGCGAGGAGGGGATGATCGCCTCGCCCAGCCGGGTGAGGAACGCCACGCGCACACCCGTCTCGTCCTGCAGCCTGCTGATCTTGTGGCCGATCCACGCCGCGGAGGTGTGCACCTCCGCGAGCTGCACCCCGCCGCTCGGGTCGGTCCACAGCGGCTCCGCGCCCGACGGCAGAAGCCGGCGCAGCATCTGGTCGGCGGTCCAGCGGACCGTGGCGACCGTCGGGATGCCGAGACGCTGGTAGACCTCGGCGCGCCGCGGGTCGTAGATCCGCGCGGCCACGTTTTCGATGCCGAACATCTCGCGCGCGACCCGCGCCGCGATGATGTTCGAGTTGTCGCCGCTGCTCACCGCGGCGAAGGCACCGGCTTCCTCGATCCCCGCCTCGCGGAGCGTGTCCTGATCGAAGCCGACGCCGGTGACACGACGGCCGCCGAAGCCGGAGCCGAGACGGCGGAAAGCCGTCGGGTCCTGGTCCACGACGGCGACGGTGTGCCCCTGCTGCTCCAGGGTCTGCGCGAGAGCGGCTCCCACTCGCCCGCAGCCCATGATGACGATGTGCACGTCCCCTTACCCCGCACTCCTGATCGTCTTACTGACCTGCGAATACACCCTGCTCACAACTTTCCTCACCCGACTGGCCCGGGCCGTGGCGGGCAGCGCCCTGCCGTGCTGCCCGATCCGAGCTTATGCGGCAACGCCGAACGGGACCGCATCCGAGGTGCCTGCCAGGGAGATTCCGTGCGGATTGGGGGTCGCGGTGAGCATGGCTCTTTTCGAACGCTTACGATCCTCTCCGTGTCCAAACTGACCGACCTGCCCAAACGGATCCTGATCGGACGGGCTCTGCGGAGCGACAAGCTCGGGGAGACCCTTCTCCCGAAGCGCATCGCTCTCCCCGTCTTCGCCTCCGACCCGCTGTCCTCGGTGGCGTACGCACCCGGCGAGGTGCTGCTCGTCCTGTCGATCGCGGGTCTGTCGGCCTACCACTTCAGCCCGTGGATCGCGCTGGCCGTCGTCGTCCTGATGTTCACGGTCGTCGCCTCGTACCGGCAGAACGTCCACGCCTACCCGAGCGGCGGCGGCGACTACGAGGTCGCCAACACCAACCTCGGCCCGAAGGCCGGACTGACCGTCGCCAGCGCCCTGCTCGTCGACTACGTCCTGACCGTCGCCGTATCGATCTCCTCCGGAATCGAGAACCTCGGCTCGGCCATCCCGTTCGTCGTCGAGAACAAGGTCCTCTGCGCGGTCGCCGTCATCCTGCTGCTGACGCTGATGAACCTGCGCGGGGTGAAGGAGTCGGGCAGCCTCTTCGCCATCCCGACGTACGTCTTCGTCGCCGGCGTCTTCATCATGATCGCCTGGGGCGCGTACAAGGGGATCGTCCTCGACGAGACCATGCAGGCGCCCACCGCCGACTTCGAGATCAAGCCCGAGCACGAGGGGCTGGCCGGCTTCGCGCTGGTCTTCCTGCTGCTGCGGGCCTTCTCCTCCGGCTGTGCCGCTCTCACCGGCGTCGAGGCGATCTCCAACGGCGTCCCCGCCTTCCGCAAGCCGAAGTCGAAGAACGCGGCCACCACGCTCCTCCTCATGGGCGGCCTGGCCGTCACCATGTTCTGCGGCATCATCGGCCTGGCCATGGCCACCGACGTACGGATGGCCGAGAACCCCGCCCACGACCTGCTGAGCAACGGCCAACCGGTCGGCGAGAGCTATGTCCAGGACCCGGTCATCTCCCAGGTCGCGGCCGCCGTGTTCGGCGACGGAACCTTCTTCTTCGTACTCCTCGCCGCCGCCACCGCGCTCGTCCTCTTCCTGGCCGCCAACACGGCGTACAACGGCTTCCCGCTCCTCGGCTCGATCCTCGCCCAGGACCGGTACCTGCCGCGCCAGCTGCACACCCGCGGCGACCGGCTCACCTTCTCCAACGGCATCGTGCTCCTCGCCGGCGCCGCCATGCTGCTGGTGTGGGTCTACGGGGCCGACTCGACGAAGCTGATCCAGCTGTACATCGTCGGCGTCTTCGTCTCCTTCACCCTCAGCCAGACCGGCATGGTCCGGCACTGGAACCGGCACCTGAAGACCGAGAAGGACCCGGCCAAGCGCCGCCACATGATCCGCTCCCGCGCGATCAACACCTTCGGCGCCTTCTTCACCGGCCTGGTCCTCGTCGTCGTCCTCGCCACCAAGTTCACGCACGGCGCCTGGGTCGCTCTGCTCGGCATGGTGATCTTCTACGGGACGATGTCGGCGATCCGCCGCCACTACGACTCGGTCGCCGAGGAGATCGCCGCCGCCGAGGAGCGCCCCGACGAGTACGTGCGCCCCTCCCGCGTCCGCTCCGTCGTCCTCGTCTCCAAGCTGCACAAGCCGACGCTGCGGGCGCTCGCCTACGCCAAGCTGCTGCACGCGAACGAGCTGGAGGCGCTGAGCGTCAACGTCGACCCGGCCGAGACCAAGGCGCTCAAGGACGAGTGGGAGCGGCGCGGGATCAACGTACCGCTCAAGATCCTCGACTCGCCGTACCGCGAGATCACCCGGCCGGTGATCGAGTACGTGAAGAACATCCGCCGCGAGAGCCCGCGCGACGCCGTCTCCGTCTACATCCCGGAGTACGTCGTCGGCCACTGGTACGAACACCTGCTGCACAACCAGAGCGCCCTGCGGCTCAAGGGCCGTCTGCTCTTCACCCCCGGCGTGATGGTGACGTCCGTCCCGTACCAGTTGCAGTCCTCCGAGGCCGCGAAGAAGCGGGCGAGGAAGCGCCAGGACTGGAACGCACCCGGTTCGGTGCGGCGAGGCCCGGTCGAGAAGCGCACGAAGGAACCGGCCGGCAAGAACACGTAGACTGGTGGGGGGGGGGGGGGGGGGCCCGCCCCCCCCTGATGCATGATTGACCACCGCAAGAAAAACCCCACAAAGAAGAAAAGTGTGGGGGGCTGGGAAGAGG
>NZ_JBHWJZ010000015.1:0-85813 GCF_042731085.1 Streptomyces sp. NPDC059875 | reverse complement strand
CCTCTGGGCTGAGATCAACAGGAGGTAGTACGGGTTGAGCATCAGGTACCTGCGCCACAGTCGACCCGGTTCCGAGGCCAGCCGCCCACCTCTCTCTTTCTCTGGAGTCACCCCGTCATGCAGAACGCTCCTGTTCCTTCGTTGGTCGGGGAAGAGTACGAGGTCGAGGTCGGCCCGGTGGCCCATGGCGGCCACTGCATCGCGCGTACGGAGGGCGGCCGGGTCCTCTTCGTCCGGCACGCGCTGCCGGGCGAGCGCGTGATCGCCCGGGTGACGGAGGGCGAGGAGACGTCCCGCTACCTGCGCGCCGACGCCATCACGATCCTGGATGCCTCCAAGGACCGGGTGGAGGCCCCCTGCCCCTTCGCGGGCCCGGGCAAGTGCGGCGGCTGCGACTGGCAGCACGCCAAGCCGGGCGCCCAGCGCCGCCTCAAGGGCGAGGTCATCGCCGAGCAGCTCCAGCGCCTGGCCGGGCTCACCCCCGAGGAGGCCGGCTGGGACGGCACCGTGATGCCGGCCGAGGGCGACAAGCTCCCGGCGGGCGAGGTCCCGCAGTGGCGCACCCGCGTCCAGTACGCGGTCGACGCCGAGGGCCACGCGGGCCTGCGCCGCCACCGCTCGCACGAGGTCGAGGTGATCGACCACTGCATGATCGCGGCTGAGGGCGTGTCCGAGCTCGGCATCGAGAAGCGGACCTGGGAGGGCATGGCGTCGATCGAGGCGATCGCCGCCTCGGGCTCGGGCGACCGCCAGGTGGTCCTGACCCCGCGCCCCGGCGCGCGGCTGCCCCTGGTCGAACTGGACAAGCCGGTCTCGGTCCTCCGCGTCGACGAGAAGGACGGCGGTGTCCACCGCGTCCACGGCCGCCCGTTCGTCCGCGAGCGCGCCGACGACCGCACGTACCGCGTCGGCAACGGCGGCTTCTGGCAGGTCCACCCGAAGGCCGCGCAGACGCTGGTCCTCGCCGTGATGCAGGGCCTGATGCCCCGCAAGGGCGACACCGCCCTCGACCTCTACTGCGGCGTCGGCCTCTTCGCGGGCGCGATCGCCGACCGCGTGGGCGACCAGGGCGCGGTCCTCGGCATCGAGTCGGGCAAGCGCGCGGTCGAGGACGCCCGCCACAACCTCGAGGCCTACGACCGCGTCCGCATCGAGCAGGGCAAGGTCGAGTCGGTCCTCCCGCGCACCCGGATCACCGAGGTCGACCTGATCGTCCTCGACCCGCCCCGCGCCGGCGCGGGCAAGCAGACGGTCAAGCACCTCGCCGGCCTGGGCGCCCGCCGCATCGCCTACGTCGCCTGCGACCCGGCGGCCCTGGCCCGCGACCTCGCGTACTTCAAGGAGGGCGGCTACCGGGTGCGGACGCTGCGGGCGTTCGACCTGTTCCCGATGACGCACCACGTGGAGTGCGTTGCGATCCTTGAGCCCGCTGAAAAGGGCCGCTGACCTGCTGTTTCTCTGGGTGTGCGTTATGGGCGTTACGTGCGTTAGGTGCGAAATCTTGACGCATATTCGACGCACGTGACGCACGTTTGACGCACGAGCGGCGCCGTTTCTGACGGGTCGTCATGCACGTTGGGTTGGCCTCGGGACGGGCCCCTCAGTCGTACGGCTGAGGGCACCCTGTAAGGGTGGGGGGCCGGCTGTCGAACCGTCGGCTGATCCCGCCCGCTCGCCTCGCGGTGCTGACGTTCCGTGACGCTGGTGGTGGGGGGCAGGCGGGTGTCGTGTCAGGGGCTGTAGGGGCTCCAGTGTCCTCGACGTCATCCAGGCCATGGAGATCGACGTCGAGGACGTCGAGACCGAGGTCTTCCCACCCGAGCACGGCCGCGAAGCGGGCCGTGTCTATCAACTACGGCATGAACTTCGACCACATGCCCGAACTCCGCTGGACCTTCGGCTACCCCTCGTCCTCGCCGTCACGGCCACGGTGATCACCCTCCTGCGCAGAACCCTCCGGCGTAGAGGCTGGCTGTGATGGACCGCCCGGGGCAAGACCTATCGCCTGTGGGCGCGTTCGGGTGCCCCTGTTCGTGGTCCTCGCGGCCGGAGCGACCCTGGACGACGCCCTCGACGAGAAGATCCGTGACTCCATCCGCACCGGCGCCTCCCCGCGCCACGTCCCCGACGAGATCCTCGAAGTGCCGGCCATCCTGCACACCCGCACCGGCAAGAAGCTGGAGGTCCCGGTCAAACGCCTGATCCAGGGCGCCCCGGTCGAGCATGTCGTCAACCCGGCCGCCGTGGACGCTCCCGACCTCATCGACTACCACGCCCGCCTGGGCGCCGAACGCCGGGACCGGGTGACGGGAAATCCGCAGGTCGGCTGACGATCACCGCCACGGCCCGGTGCTGAGCGTGGACGAGCTCCGCGAGGCCGCGCGGGTCCTTGCTGCTGCGCAGTGCGGTCGGTCTGGGCGGAAACTCGGCTGACGGCGCCGCGGCCACGGCGGTGCGGCAACTGGCCGGTCCGGTCGGAGCCTACTGTCAGCCACGGCGGGATCTCGGTGGGCGCCGCCTCCTCGCGGCGCCCTTCGCACGGTGATGCGCACAAACCAGGGGAAGGTATTTGGCGGGGGTGCGCGCGGGCATGAACCACGCCGGCGTGTGCCCGGCTGGGACCGTCGGCGTCGCGATCCGGAGCGTTCTGATCGACGTCCGCAGTCGCACTGAAAAGGCACCGAGTCCTTGATTTCCAAATCGCGGAAACCACCACGCGTCAGCGGCGCGGCACGGCGTCTCCTTGGCAGCGTGAGGTAGCCGGATGGTGACGGTAGTGCCCACGCCGACTTCGGAGTCCACGCCCACCTGCCCGTGATGGGCGTGAACGATGGCCTCGACGATGGCGAGACCGAGGCCGGAACCGCCGTAGGCGCGGCTGCGGCTGGCCTCGGCGCGCCAGAAGCGTTCCAAGACGCGTGGTAGGTCCTGGGGTGAGATGCCTGGTCCGTTGTCGTTGACCTTGAGCTGGACAGCGCCACGGATGTGGGTGATGTCGACAACGACAGACGTCTGTGCGGGGGTGTGCTGGACGGCGTTGCCGACGAGGTTGCGTACGGCCTGCTGCAGTCGGGCTGCGTCGCCGCGGACGGGCGTCGGCGGCGCCGGTACGAGATCGATGCTGCGGTCGGGATAGATGATCTGCGCGTCCTCGACAACGCTGGCCGCCAGTGCGGTGAGGTCGACGTCGTCCTGGTCCATGGGGCGTCCGGCGTCCAGGCGGGCGAGCAGCGCGAGGTCCTCGACGAGGAGGCGCATGCGTCCCACTTCGTTCTCGATGTGGTCGAGCGCCTTCTCCAGGCCCGGCCCCGAGACGCCGCCCTGGCGGTGCAGATCGAGCCAGCCCGAGATCGTCGACAGCGGCGTGCGTAGTTCGTGGGAGGTGTCGGCGGCCATCGACCTGACGGTCGCTTCCGCGCGGGCCTGGGCGTCGAAGGCGCGGTTGACGGCTTCCGCCAGCAGGTCGGTCTCGCTGTTGTCGCCGCGAGTGGGCAGGCGCTCGGATCGCGAGCCGCCGGCGATGGCTTCGGCGGCGTGGGCCATCTGGGCCAGGGGGCGCATGCCCAGGCGAAGGACGATCGTGGCAAGCCCCAGAAGGAGTGCCAGCGCGGCTCCGACGAGGGCGAGTTGACGCTCGACGAGGGTGTCCGTGGTGGCGTCGTCCACGGACGTGTCAGTGGCCAGGACGAGGGCGGCCGGCTGGACGGTGCGCTCGCTCGGGCCTCGTTCAAGTGTCAGGCCAGGGCTGAGGATGCGGATGGCTTTGAAATTGTTCGGGCCGTCCGCTCTGTCGTAGGTGACGACTTCACCGGGTGCCACGGTGCCGGTCAGCGCGACGAGTGTCGTGGCGGCCGAGGAGGCCGCACCTGTTGCGGCGAGCACACGGTTGTCGGCATCGACGGCGACGATGCCGAGCGGTGGGCCGAGGACCGCGCCGAGTTGGTCGGCGTTGGCGGACTGCGGGCCTTGAGCGATGACGTCTGTGATCCGTTCGGCACTGGCTCGGAGCGTGTTCTCGTCCCGCTCGAGCAGGAAGTCCTCCAGGAGGAGGGTGCTGCTGGCCGCAGAGGCGATCAGGCCGGCTGTGAGGAGGAGGGCGAGTCCGGCCAGCAGGCGCGTGCGGACGCTGGAGAAGGACCAGGGCAGACGGCCGCTGGGCATCACTGATGGGCCTGCTCTCGAAGGGTGTAGCCGACGCCGCGGAGGGTGTGGAGCAGCGGCTCACGTCCGTGGTCGATCTTTCGGCGCAGGTTGGAGATGAAGCGCTCGACGACGACGGAGTCCCTGCCGAAGTCGTATTGCCAGACGGCTTCGAGGATCTGGGCGCGGGAGAGGACCTGGCCCTGGTGGCTCATCAGGTAGTGCAGCAGCCGGTACTCGGTGGGAGACAGTTCGATGAGTCGGCCCGCGCGGCGGACCTCATGGCGTGGGTCGTCGATCTCGAGGTCGACGCAGCGCAACAGGGTGTCCTCGGCTGCCGGGGTGCCGCCGCGGGCTCTGCGGAGCAGGGCCTGCAGTCGTGCGCCGACCTCGACGACGCTGAAGGGTTTGGTGACGTAGTCGTCGCCGCCCAGGCGCAGACCGCGTACCCGGTCCTCGACGGCATCGCGGGCGGTGAGAAAGAGGACCGGCACGTCGACGGCACGGGACCGGAGCAGTTGGAGGATCTCGAAGCCATCGGCGCCGGGAAGCATGACGTCCAGCACGATGACGTCCGGGGCCCGGCGGGCGACCTGTTCGAGTGCTTCGGTCAGGTCGCCCGCCACATCCACCTCGAATCCGGCGAACCCGAGTGCGGAGATCAGCAGGCGCCGGATACCCGGGTCGTCGTCGATGACGAGCACGTGGTCTGCGGGGCTCGGCGTCTCGACGGCGTTCACGTGCACTCCTCGCGCGGGGGAAGGGAGTTGTCCAACTTCTGTCGCATCCGAGGACAGGATCGAGCGACGCAAGTCCTGGTATCGGCGCATCCGTTCATCGTGGTACGGGCTCGTTGGGGTGGGTCTCCTTGCCGGTGGTGTCGACGGTGCCGGGGGCGTGGAAGTTCTCGCCTTCGACGTCGAGGTGGGGCAAGACCCGATCGAGTCGGCGAGGCAGCCACCAGGCCCGGTCGCCGAGAAGGGCCAGCACCGCCGGGACAAGGGTCATGCGGACCAGGAAGGCGTCGACCAGTACGCCGAAGGCCAGCGCGAACGCGATCGGCATGATGTCGATGTCGTGAGAGAACAGGAAGCTGACGAACACCGAGATCATGATGACCGCGGCCGACGTCACCACGCGGGCCGCGTTGTGCGCGCCGGCGATGATGGCCGCCCGGGCGTTGCGGCGGTGGACATAGTCCTCGCGCATCGCGGACACGAGGAAGACCTCGTAGTCCATGGCGAGGCCGAAGAGCACGGCCATCACGATGATGGGCACGAAGCTGGCGACGGGCCCCTGGCTGGGTACCCCCAGCAGGCCGGACAGCCAGCCCCACTGGAAGACCGCGACGGTGGCGCCGAAGGCCGCGCCGATGGACAGCAGGAATCCCACGGTCGCCTTGATGGGGACGGCGACGGACCGGAACGCGACCATCAGGAGCAGCAGAGACAGTCCGACGACGACGATCGCGAAGGGCACCAGCGCGCCGCTGAGTTTGGACGACACGTCGATACTGACGGCGGTCAACCCGGTCACCGCCACGTAGGTGTCGGTCGAGCGGGTAATGCTCTGCATCTCCGTGCGCAGCTGCGCGACCAGGTCGCTGGTCTCCTGGGAGCGCGGTCCAGTGGTGGGGACGACCTGGATGCGGGCCGCCTTCTTGCCGTCAGCCACATCGACGCCACTTACGTTCGCGATGCCCTTGATGTCGTTCAGCTTGTCCTCGACGACCGTGGCCGTGGACCGGATCGCGCCCGGATCGTCATCCTCGATGAGGATGACCAGGGGACCGTTCGCGCCTGGCCCGAAGGCGTCGCTGATCATGTCGTAGGCCTGGCGGCTGGACGTGGTGGTGGCATTGGAGCCCTCGTCGGTGAGGGCGAGCTTGAGCTGCAATGCGGGAATCGCCAGGGCGATGAGGGCGACAGTGCCCACGATCAGGTTGCGCAGGGGATGGCGCAGTACGCCCTGAGTCCAGCGCACGCCCAGGGTGACCGTGTTGCTGTGGCCGGCCTGGCGGGCGGCACGTGCACCTGGCTTGGGGATGAGCCGGTGCCCGGCCGCGCCCATCAGGGCAGGCAGCAACGTGAGCGCCATGATCACGGCGACCGCAACGGCTCCTGCGGAAGCGAGTCCCATGGAGGTCAGCATCGGGACACCCGCGACGGACAGGCCCGCCAGAGCGATGACGACGGTGGCACCGGCGAAGACGACGGCGCTGCCGGCGGTCGCGGTGGCCCTGGCTATGGACTCCCGGACGGGAGTGCCGTCCGCGAGCTGGGCACGGTGGCGGGAGACGATGAACAGGGCGTAGTCGATGCCGACCGCCAGTCCCAGCATGATCGCCAGGGTCGGGGCGTTGTCGGATACCCCGAACACCGAGGCCAGACCCATCATGGCGACCATGGTGCCCCCGACGCCCAGAATGGCGGTGAGCAGAGGGAGACCGGCGGCGAGCATCGAACCGAACGTGATCACCAGGGCAGCCAGGGCCACCCCGAGGCCGATCATCTCGGTGGGACCGAAGGGCGAGGTGTGCGGAGCGTAGGCGTCACTGCCGTAGACGGTCTTGAGCCCCACTCCTCGCGCCCCGGCCCCCGCTTCCTCGACGGCCCGCAGCGTCGTGTCGGCCGCCTCGCCGTCCAGCTTGGTGTCGAACAGGATGTGGGCGACCGCGGTGCGCTCGTCCTCGGAGACCTCGCCGCCGGCCGGACTACTGACCCCGATGACTCCGTCCACATGGCTGGTCGCGTCGAGGGTCGAAGCAAGGGACGCCTGGAACCCAGGCTCGGTCACCCTGTGGCCGGGAGGCGCCTGGAAGACGATCTGCCCGGACGTGCCGGCAGGTTCCGGCCAATGCCGGTCCATCTTGGTCAGCGCGGCTTCGGCCGGTGAGCCGGGGATGGAGTCGCTGTCCTGGAACGTGCCTGCGAACGAGATGCCCAAGCCGGCCACGGCACTCAGGGCGAGTAGCCATCCGACCAACATCGTTCGCCACCGTTCGGCCCCGAAGATACCCAGCCGATAGAGGAGCGTTGCCATATCTGTTTCTTCCGATAGAAGCGGGAGTGACGTGGCTGATCTTTGAGAACGGAGTTGACGTCCTGCCCACGGTGAAGCTGAGGGTTTCTTGACGGCCGTCGGGGGGCCTCACGAACCGTCAAACGTTGTTCACCGCAACGTTGAACGGTTTCGCTGTGGGGTGTATCGAGGGGCGAATTCGGCGAGCACCCGACGTGTGCTGAACAGCATGGCGACGGCGACGATGACCATGAAGATCAGCATCACTGAGCGCGCCGACATGCACTGAGTCGCGACCCCCAGCCCCACGACGGGCAGCGACAAGCCGACATACGTGCCGAGGAAGTAGCCGGCAAGAACCTCGGCGCGCGACTCCGGTGGGGCGGTAGACCCGGCCGCGGTCAGCGCGCTTCGGAAGGAGAGTCCGGCGCCTGCGCCGGTAAGCAGGCCGCCGATCACGAAGGTCGCCAGGTTCGGGATCCACATCCCAGCCGTGAGCGTCGCCAGCCCGGGGATGAGCAGCTGCGGTCCCAGGCGGAGGGTTCGGCGCAGATCCTCCTGGCCCGCCGCGATCTGGGCGATGGCGCCCGCGGCGAACGCCACGAATGCGACACCGCCGGCAAGGGCGTGCGAGTGCTCGTGCAGCGTCCCGGCCAGGAACGTCGGCACCAGGGAGTTGAAGACGCCGTACACGGAGAAGGCGGCGAAGCCCGTGGCGGTGGCGGCGAAGAACAGCCGTCGCGCGTGCCGGGGCACGGCGATGCGCTGGGGTCTGTACCGCGGCCCCGGCACCGGAACCTTCACGGTCTCGGGCGAGAGTGCGACCAGGAGTGCCAGGGCCAGCAGGGCGACGACGAAGACGACGTAGGGCAGCCGCAGCGGGTGCGGGGCGTATTCGGCGAGCAGCCCCGCGACCAGCGGCCCGACGCCTATGCCGCCCAGATTGGCGGCCGTGGCGACGATCTGGGCGCGGTGCGGGGATCCTGTCTCGCCGGTGCGTGTCCCGAGGTACAGCTCACCGAGGTAGGCGGTTGCCGTCGCGGTGGTCAGACCGATGGAGACGCCGCACACGACCCGGGCGAACAGAAGGCCAGCTAGGCCCGGCTCGCTCAGAAAGATCAACCCGCTGATCGCGTCGACCAGGAGCGCGGCCAGGAGGACCTTCTTGCGCCCTATCCAGTCGGAGACGTGGCCGCCGAAGAACAACCCGCCGATCACGCCGACGGCGTACGCGGCGTAGACGACCGTGATCATGATCGTGGAGAAGTGGTAGTGCTGCTGGTACAGCACGTAAAGGGGAGTGGGAACGGCCGAGAAGCCCATGTTCACCAGGAAGGCGAGCGTGACCACCCGGAATCCGAAGGCGTGTCGGCGCTGGTGACGTGTACGACCCGCACGCGGCCGGCCGTCGAATCCGAGGCCCCTGACGTGCTCAGCAGAGCGGACGGAAGACATGACTGCAGGCTTCCGTAGCTGCGGTTATGATGTCCAACGAAGAATATCGATAGTGATCATTGATGTGGAGCATGAAGTGGAGCTGCGGCACCTGCGGCACTTCATCGCTGTCGCCGAGGAAGGCAGCTTCACGCGCGCCGCGGCGCGCCTGCACTTGACGCAGTCGACCCTGTCCGTATCGGTCCGTTCTCTGGAGCGGGAGTTGGGCGGACCGCTCTTCGACCGCACGACCCACCGGGTCGAGCTCACCGACGCCGGCCGTGCCCTGCTGCCCGAAGCCCGCAATGCCCTTGCCGCGGTGGCCGCCGCTCGGGACGCCGTCACGGCAGCGCACGGCGGACTGCGCGGCACCGTCCGCCTCGGCATCATGCAGTCGCCCATGCTCATCGATCTGGCCGCGGTCATGGCCCGCTTCCACCGGGAACGCCCGCACGTGCAGATCGTCCCGAGCACCGCTGCGGGAGGCTCCGCCGAGCTGGCCGCGCGAGTCGTCGAGGGCGGGCTGGACCTGGCCTTCTCCGCGCTCCCCGGCGATTACCCGCCCGGTCTGACGGTTCGTCCGCTGGCGTCCGAGCCCCTCGTGCTGGCCTGCACGCACGACCACCCAGTCACCCAGCACGAGATCGTGCCGCTCGCCGCACTCGACGGCGAGCGGTTCGTGGACTTCCCGTCCGGCTGGGGCACACGGGCCTGCGTAGACCGGCTGTTCCTGCAGAACGGGCTGCACCGGGAGATCGTCGTCGAGGTGACCGACATTCCCGCGGCCGTCGACCTGGTCAGGGCCGGGTTCGGCTGCGCCTTCCTGAGCGCCTCATTGGTGTCCGGCCCGCGTGCCGACACCCTTGCCCTCCGCCCGGTGCTGCCGACGCCGAGTTTCGAGGTCGCGCTCATCACCTCTGAGCAACGCCGCCCCTCCGCTGCCGCCCGGGCCTTCATCGATCTCGTACTGGCGATGGGTACCGCATCGCCTGGCAACTGAAGCTCCTGGTCGTCTCGACGGCACCACTGCATCAGCAGCGGACGGCACCCTCAGGCAGGTCGCCCTCTGCAATCAGCGGCAGCTCGAGAGAGGTGAGCAAGTCCCGATAGCGCTCCGCCAGCTGCGAGGGATGCTTTCTGCTGTACGACACGAGCTCCCGGTAGAACCCCGGGCCGATTCTCCGTGCGTGCCTGGCCCAACCCAGGGGCACCGCGTTCTCCGGCGCCACGGTCATCCCGAGGCCCTCGACCGCGAACAGGAGAGCCGCCGACACCTGTCCCGTACGCGCAACGGCGCGCGGCGTGAAACCGAGATGCGCTGCCATCCAGTCCACGACCTGGCTCATGCCCTGCTCCGGCTCGTAAAGCACCCAGTCGGCATCGGTCAACTCGGCAGGCTCGGCGACCTCCTCCGCCCCGTGGGGCCCGGCTGGACCGATCACCACCATCTCCTCATAGCCGAGTGATACAACGGGCCCCTCCCACGAGGTGGGGCGTGGCCCGACGGCGATGTCACCCTGGCCGCTCCGTACGGCGTCCTCCAAGGCGCGGCGGTGCGAAAAGTCGTGCAGGCGCAGGACTGTTGAGGGGAACAAGGAGTGCCAACGTGCGGCGGACGACGGCAGGATGCCGGATGCCACGGATCTCACAGTCAGCACGTGGACGTCGCCCTTGCGGCCCTCGACCACCTGGCGAACGGAGTCCTGGGCGTCTTGAACGGCCTGGACGGCGCGTTGGGCCTGAGGCAGAAAGATCCGTCCGGCGGGGGTCAACGTGACGCCATGGCGACCGCGTTCGAGCAGTTCTGCCCCAAGTTCCTTCTCAAGAGCGCGGATCTGCTGAGAGAGCGAGGGCTGCGCGACGTACAGCCGGACCGCGGCTCCACTGAAGGAACCGGCCTCGCAGATGGCAATGAAGTACTCCAGCTGACGCAATTGCATGCGATCAGGCCACTCCTACCTCATCAGGACGTTGGTCCGCCCTCAGCTCCGCCCGGACGGGCGGGCCAGTCCGGATTCCTCAGGCCGCGAGAGCGACCCTACTGTCCTTGCGTGCCAGTCGTGTCAGCAGGTAGTCGACTTCGGCGCGGGCCGTGGCGGACAGGCCGGCCCCGGGCCGGCGCTGCGCATCGGAGATCAGCAAGCCCCGCCGCTTCATCACGTACTTGCGCACGGCCAAGCCGATCCCCTGTTGCTGCTCGTAACGCAGCAGAGGCAAGTGGGCGTCGAAGGCGTCATGGGCGGCGTCGCGGCGGCCGGCTGCCGTGTGGCGGACCACGTCCACGAGCAGCTCGGGAACGCAGTATCCCGTCATGGCGCCGTCCGCGCCACGCTCCGTCTCGAAGTCGAGGAACAGGCCGCCGTTTCCGCACAGGATCGACAGACGTGGCATCTCACCGGCGGCCTCCATCTGCCGCAGGCTGCTGATCTTCTCCAGGCCCGGCCAGTCCTCGTGCTTGAGCATCACGCACCCCGCCAGGGTGCTCGCGATCCGGGCGATGACGGACGGGGACATCTCCACGGAGAACGACAGCGGGTAGTCCTGGATCACGAAGGGCACGTCCTCGCCGAGGGCCGCGGCGGCTCCCTCGTAGTAGGCCACGATCCGGTCGTCGGTCCGCAGCGTGTTGGGCGGAGCGATCATGACGCCGGACGCGCCGGCCGACATGACCTCCGAGGACAGCGCGCGCATGGCCGCAAAGCCGGGTGCCGACACCCCGACGACGATGGGCAGTTCGGTCCGCTTCAGAACGTGCCTGACGATGCGCACGCCCTCTTCGTGGGACAGCTTGGGGGCCTCGCCCATCTGGCCGAGCAGTGTCAGGCCGGTGACCCCAGCAGATGCGTAGAAGTCCGTGAGCCGGCTGAGCGAGTCGAAATCAATGGCCCCTTCATCGTCGAACGGAGTCGGCGCGATAGCGAAAACACCCTGGGTCGTGCGCGTGAGCAGTTCCATGCCGCCGCCTTCTTTCGTCAGCTTTTCGGACTCAGATGCCGGCAATGAGGCCGCCGTCGACGCGGACGACACTGCCGGTGATATAGGCGGCCTGTACGCTCGCGAGAAAGGCGACCGTGGACGCGTACTCACGCGGCTCGCCGTAGCGCCCCACAGGGATGGACGCGACGCTCTCCGCAGTGGCCTGCTCGGCAGTCTTTCCCTCTCGCTCGGCTTTCGACCGGTCCAGAAACTGCACTCGCTCCGTGCGAATCCGGCCCGGAACAATGACGTTGCAGGTAATCCCGTCGGCTGCGACTTCACGCGCCAGGGTTTTCGACCACCCGAGGAGGCTGGACCGAAGCGTATTCGAGAGCCCCAGGTCGGGAATGGGAGAAACCACACCGGAGCTGGCGCTGGTGATGATCCGGCCCCAGCCGCGACTCCTCATCGACGGTGCCACCCTGTCGGTGATCGCCATCACAGACAGCACCATGGACTGGAAGTACCTCAACCAGACCTCGTGGTCCTGGCCGAGCACGGGCGAGGGCGGGGGGCCGCCCGTGTTGTTGACGAGAATGTCGACCGGACCGAGGGAATTCTCCACGAGTGCGACATTGGTGTCGATCGCGGCCAGATCGCTGAGATCCCATTTCACCGCCAAGGCGTTTCCGCCGGCGCTCCTCACGGACTCTGCGATCTTTTGTGCGGCCTGCAGGTCGATATCGGCAACTGCAATATTTGCACACTCTTCGGCGAGTGCGTGTGCGATTGCGCCTCCGATGCCTCCGCCTCCGCCCAGTACGAGTGCAGTCTTACCGGTAATTCCTAGGTCCACGGGTCCGCTCCTCAGGGGGCGCCTCGATCCACCGGTAATACGGTGATTCGCCAATCGGCGACGACTGTGGCACATCAGGCAAGCCGGTTGCCAATAGGAATCCATCCCTCGTCCTATAGGTAACCCCTATGCGTAACTCGTAGGGCGGAGCGGCATGAGTGTGGCAAGGATAGTTACGGGGCGTGAACGTCCCGTTCACCCGAACTGATGCGTGGCGTTGTGACCCGCAGTTGGAGACGCGACATGTCCTTGCCGGAAACCATGCAGGCGGCAGTGCTGGGCGAGCCCGGCGTCATCAGAACGACAACGCTTCCCCTGCCCCCCGTGGGTCCGGAAGACGTGCTGGTGCACGTCCGCAGAGCGTCGCTGTGCGGCACGGACCTCAAGATCCGCAGTCGGCACTTCTTCCCTCACGGCGGACCGGCCCCCGACGTGTTCGTCCCCGGGCACGAGTACGCGGGAGTCGTCGTGGCCATCGGGGACACCGTCGACGAGTTCCGCGGCGGCGATCGAGTCGTCACCGAAGCGCACCGCGGCTGCATGCGCTGCGCCAACTGCTTGGCCGGCGGCTACACCGACTGCCTCAACTACGGTCGCCGGCACAAGGGCCACCGCGTGCAGGGGATGACCGTGAACGGGGGATTCGCGGAGTACGCGGTCAACCATGTCTCCACCCTTCACCGACTTCCGGACGCCGTCGACTTCGATGCCGCCGTCGTCCTCACCACCGTGGGCACGGTCATGCATGCCTTCGACATACTCGACTCCTTGCTGGTAGGCGCGAGCGTTGCCGTGATCGGTCCGGGCCCCATCGGACTGCTCGCCACCCAGGTCGCCCGCGAGCTCGGGGCTCGGACGGTAGCCCTGATCGGTACACGTGACGCCCGCCTGGAGATCGGCAAGTCATTCGGTGCCGACCTGGTGCTCAACTCCCGGCAGAATGACGCCGTTGCCGCGGTGCGCGAAGCGACGCAGGGTGTGGGTGCCGACATCGTCCTGGAATGCTCGGGTGCTCCCAGCGCGGTGGACGACGCCCTCCGCATGGCCAAGCGAGCCGGCAAGGTCGTGCTCGTAGGCTTCTTCGAGGAGCCGGTGCGCGCCGACCTCAATCACGCCGTGATGAACGGGATCTCGATCGAGACAGTCCGCGGTGAGGGCGCCGGCTCGCTGGCCCGCGCGGTCTCTCTCGCGGCCCGCGGACGACTGCGTACGGCAGCGCTGATCACACACCACTTCCCTCTGCAGGACGTTGGCGAAGCCTTCGACACGTACGCCGAACGCCGGGGCAACGCCATCAAGGTCATGCTGGACGTGTCCGAAGACGGCGGAACGCACCCGTGACGAACGATGGTCGTAACGGACTGACGCCCCTTGCCTCTACATCTGGACGCGAGAGGGCGGCGGCGGCCATGGCAAGGGCTGCCGGCGCCTGGTTGGGCACCCTGAGCCAGGAACAGTTGTTCTTCGCGCAGTACGACTCGCCGCTCGACCCCGAAGCCGAGGTGGAAAGACTGCGGTGGTACTACACGCCGACGCATCACGGCGGGTTGGCCATCCGGGAACAGAGCGCCCACCAGCAAAGTCTGGCCATGCAGTTGGTGGCGACCGGGTTGTCCGAGGCCGGATACGCCATGGTCGCCACGGTGATGGGCCTGGAGAACATCCTGGACCAGGTAGAGGGGTGGCGGATCGACTGGGGGCGGGAGCGCGGTCGCGACCCAGGGCTGTACTGGCTGAGGATTTTCGGCAGACCGGGTGACCCGGTCTGGGCGTGGAGGTTCGGGGGTCACCACATCTCCCTGAACAACCTGATCGTGGCGGGCAGACTCGTCTCGACGACACCGTGCTTCATCGGTGCCGACCCCGCGAAGACCGTGCTGCTGGGTGGATCCTTGATCGCATTGGGCGGGATCGAGGACCAGGCACGGGAACTGGCGCGGACGCTGAGCGCACCACAACTCCGGCAGGCGCTGCTCCACCCGGCAGCCGTGTCCGACATCGTCTCCGGCAACAGGCCGAGAGTCCGCCACGGCGACACCATGATGCATATGCAGGACCTCTGGCGGGGCAGCTTCGCCGACCCGGCTCTGGCACGTCTCGTCGACGACATCGACCACCGGGCCGAGGAGGGCAGCGGGTACACCGAGGAGGACCACGCGCGCCTGGCGATCACGGTACCCCCCGGAGGCGTCAGCGCACGCGACCTGGACGAAGAGCAACGCCATGGACTACGACGGCTGCTCTCCCTCTACACCGGCCGGGCGCCGGAGGACCTTGCCAGGAGTTACGACGCCCACTACGCCTCGGACAGCATCCTCGACGAGGTCCACTTCGGCTGGGCCGGCAGCCTGGACGTCGGTGAACCGCACTACTACCGGCTGCACGGCCCCAGCGTCCTCGTCGAGTACGACAACACCCAGCGGCACGCCAACCATGCCCACTCGGTATGGCGCGATCCGGTCTCCGACTTCGGCCTGGACGTCCTGGCGGAACACCGAGCGCAAGCGGGCCACTGACGGACCGCGCGATCAGCCCCTCTGGCGGAAGTCCGTGACGGCGCCCGCCAGGGGGCCGGCGGTCACGCCTGCACGGTGGCAGGCGTGTGGCGCCGCAGCAGGCCCTTGCGATCGTAGGAGCGGGTGCCGATGCAGCCGACGATGATGCCGAGACCAAGCGCCGCGACGGAGGCGATCACGGCGCGGCCGAGGCCCGAGTCCCACGTGGCTCCGAAGTACAGAACCGAGCGGGTGCCGAGGTAGATCTGGTGCATTGGTTCGAATGAGGCGAGGAACCGGAGGAAGGAAGGAGTTGCCTCGAGCGGCGTCGTGCCCCCCGAGCTGGGAACCGACAGCACGATGAAGAGGAAGAGGTTGACCACCATGCCCAGGCCGCCCAGCAGGGCGAGGATCGACTGCACGACGACTGCGACGGCGGTGATCGCCAGCACGCTGAGCATCCACAGCGTCCAGGGGTGCTCCAGGGGCATCCCGGACCAAGCGGCCACCCCCAGATAGACCGTGCTGACGACCACCGCGAGACCGGCCATCAGGGCCCACTTCATCGTGAGGGTGGCCAGACGGCTGTGTCCCGAATTGTCCTCCAGCCGGTAAATCGGCCCCATCTCTGTCGGGATGAAGCCGAGGCGGGCGTCGACGAAGTTGCTGGCGATCAGGGAACCGGTGAAGCCGGCCAACACGAGGAGGAGGGCGTAGTACATCGCCGACATGCCGTTGCCCGTGCCGTCCGGAACACTTTGGAAGGGCGTGACCTGGATGTTCATGGGATCGGAGAGAATGAGGTGAGCAGCCCCCGACAGGCTTCGATCCCGAGATGTGTCGGTGGCCTGAGGTGACGTCGCGTCGGTGATGAGCTGCTCGCCCACCGTCTGGTTGGCTCGTGCGAGCGCCTGGTCGGAGAACGAGGTGACGATGGACGCGCTTGCGAGCTGGTTGGTGTAGACAGTGATCTCGGGCCGTGCCACGGCGCCGTCGGACATCGCCTCCGTGGAGAGCGCGGCCAGCTTCCTGCTGAGGTCGCTGGGCAGGACGATCGCACCGTAGATCCTCGCCTGGCCCATTTCGGCCTTCGCTTCGGCGAGGCTGAGCGTGCGCAGGTCGAACACATCACCGTCGACGTTCTTGTGCAGGCTGTCGACGATCTGTCCGCCGACGTTGACGTGCTGACCCGCAGGGTTGGTCACCCCGGCGTCGGCGTTGACGATCGCGATCGGGAAGTCGTCGATGTCATCGGACGAGCTGACCATCCCTCCCAGGTACATCGCGGCCAGCACCGCCATGACGATGGTGACGACTATCGAGGGGGCGAGCCACACGCGCGGGCCGAATCTGCTCCCTGGCGAGTCTGTGTCGTGCGCCATTGGCATGCCTCTCTGAAGCTCTTTCGGATACGTGGTAACCATAATAGCTGCGATGTCCGGCGTCGGTGGTGGATGCCCACGTGTGCGGGCGCCCCCGCACCCCTTCGAAAACGGATACGATAAGGCCGAAACTCCTGTTTCGCGCGTACGTGTCCGCAGTAAAGTCCGGCCGAGAGGATGACCGCTTCATGGCTTCGGAGGTCCAGCTCGTTCCGGGAAGCCCTGCCTGGTGGGCGAGCCGGACGCCCGCCCCTGCCTACCGGCGCGGGCGTCCTCCGATGGACGCCGGGCGGATCGTCGACACGGCCCTGAAGCTGATCGACGACGTCGGGATCCAGGCGTTGACCCTGCGCATGCTCGCCGATGCCATGGACTCGGGTACGGCAACGCTCTACCGCCACTTCAACGGCAAGGACGAACTCCTGGCTCTTGTCGCGGACAGAGTCCTCGGTGAGGTCCGTGTCCCGCCGGAGGAACTGGACGGCCTGTCCTGGCGGGAAGCGGTGACCGTCGCGGCGGAGGCTTTCTACGGCACCCTGTGCCGGCACCCCAACGTGCTGTCCTTGCTGGCCGCGCAGGTTCCCGTCGGCCCCAACGGCCTCCGCGCCAGGGAACGGCTCATCACGCTGTTCCTGAGCCACGGGTTCCCGGTCGGCCTGGCAGCCCGTGCTTTCACGGCCATCGGCCACTACGTGATCGGCTTCGCCATCCAGCAGCACGGCCCCGGGGCACCGCGACCCGAGGACCAGACGCATCTGCGGGACTACTACGACTCTCTTGACCGGGCCGTCTACCCGGCCACGAGGGCTGCGGCCGAGGAATTGACCTCCGTACCGCTGCAGGAGGAGTTCCGGTTCGGCCTGGACCTGCTCCTCGACGGGCTGGAGCAGGCCCGGCTCAACGTGTCACAGGACTGAAGAAACCTGAAGAAAGCATGGGGCGGTCCCGGAGGGGCATCTTTCCCTCCGGGACCAAGGCGAGGTGAGGACTTTCTCGACCGGACCGCTGGTCAGCGCCAGCCGATCCAGTCGGCCACGGCGCGGCCCATGACCAGCTCCAGGTCGCGGCCCCGCAGCCAGGGCAGCTCCTCGGTGAACATCGTCACCGACTCGCGCCATGTGCAAGGGAGACGCGTGATGTCCGTACCCCAGAACATCCGCTCGGCGCCGAACGCGTCGAAGACCTGGCGCAGCACACCATGCGTGCTGGCGAAGGGGTACGGGTCCGTCGCCATGCCCGGTACGCCCGTCGCCTTCACTCCGATGTTGGGGTGGCGCGCGAGGGCGAGGAGGGTGTCGAGGTGTGTGGCTGCCTCGGGCATCTTCTCGAACGGGTTGACCGCGAGATGGTCGATCATCAGACGCATCTGCGGGTACCGCGCGGCGATGTCACCGACGGCAGGCAGGTAGGGAGGCATCACCATGAGCGCCATGGCGATCCCGCGGCGGTCGGCGGCAGCCCACAGCCAGTCGAGCCCGCCCGAGGCGAGGCGTTCGGCCATCTCCGGGGCCGCCAGCATGAAGCGCAGCCCCAGCATGCCGGGTTTGTCCAGCCACGCGTCGACGAGGGACTCGTCCGCGGCCTCGTCGAGGGGGAACCAGCCAAGGGTCGCGAACCGCTCGGGGTGGCCCTTCGCCGCCTCCACCGCGTAGTCGTTCGCGCCCGCGTCCCAGATGGCCGGACAGTTGACGGCGCGGTCCACGCCGGCCTCGTCCATGTCGCGCAGGGCGGCTTCGATGGTGTACGGCGCGCGCCAATGGTGCGGGGGCGCGTTCTCGCCGGCCCAGAGGTGGATCTGTGCGTCGATGATCTGCATGGGTGCGTTCCCTCGTGTCAGTTCGTGATCTCGTGGCTCGGGGTGCCGCACAGGCGTGCCCGCGTCCAGTCGGCGATGAGCGTGTCGCGGTCGTGCTTGTGGTTGTAGACGCAGTGGTTGCCGTCGGAGAAGACGACCATCTGCTTGTCGTCCGTGGGGACGCCCTGCAGCAAGAGCTGTGCAAGGTCCATCGAGACCATGGGGTCCTCGCCGCCCTGCACGACCAGCAGCGGATAGCCGGCGTTGGGTCCTTCGGCGAGGGGGGTGACGGTCTTCCAGACGTCTACCGCCCGCTCCGCGTCCTCGGTTCCGCAGGCGGCCACCATCTTCGAGAAGAACGTGCCCATGGTCGGCGGCACGAGCCACGGGGCGTGGATGCCGCCGTTGTCGACGCACGCCCGGATCCGGACGTCCTGCGCGGCTACGGCCATGGCGAAGCTGCCCCCCATGCTGTTGCCGATGAACCCGATCGGCGCGCCCGGCGAGCGCTCGTCGAGGAAGTCGACGGCTCGCCTGTACGCGTTGCGCCACTGCGCCGTCAGGTAGTGCCCGTGCGCCAGCCTCGTCTCGCCCTGCCCCGGGCCGTCGAGCAGCAGCGCGTCGACGCCGCGCGCCGCGAGCGCCTCGCCGAGGCTGTCGAAATCCATGGCCCAGCCCTCGACACCCCCGATGACGATGGCCGAGCCGATCGCGGTCCCGCTCGCGGGAGTGAGCCACCCGACCAAGGGGCCGTGATCGGTTTCGATCGTGACGCGCTCTCGGTCAGCACTCAGTTCGCCGGCTTGTGCGTAGAGTTCGGCGGCCCGCGCGAAGATCGCCCGACGCTCGGTGCTGTCGGACAGCATCATCATCTGACTCATGCGCAGCAGGGCGGACGCACGACGCAGGTAGGCGATCTGGGTGGCCCTCCCGGCGGCGCCCGGAGCTCCATGGACACGGCGCAAGCACACGTCCGCGAGTTCCGTGGCGGCCGAGCGCCAGTCCTGTCCCTCGATCACACGGGCCCGCAGTTCGACGGCATCCGCGTAATCGACGCCATAGCCGGTCGTGCGCGCCAGCGAGAACTGGCGCAGCGCGGCCTGTGATTCGACCGACAGCTTCGACGTGGTCTCCTCCGTCTCCGCGCGGCTGCCGATGAAGTCGCGGGTCACGACCAGGGCCCGACCCTCGGCGACCCCCTGCTGTGGTGACATCCCTGATGCTCCTCTTGTGTGGTGGCTGTCTGGCGCGCAGCGGTACGCCGGGCGGCTATCCGGAGAGCTGCGGCCGGATGAGTTGGGTGTGCTGGTACGGGAGAGTGACCCGGCCGTCCTGAGTGGCGGGTGGCACGGCCCTCGAGTCGCACGGGAGATTCGCGGCGCTCCGTGGCCCTGGGCGCACGTGAATCCGGAACTGGCGTTGGATCTGATTGCCATGCCTGCGGGGCATCCACCCCGGTTCGTCAGCTTCCCGGGGTACTGCCAAAGGGCAAGGTTTTGATTACACCGTATCCATAACGCTGGGTGAGTGCAACGGGCGGGATGGAGTCATTGCGACTCACTGGCCGACCGGGGGATGTTCTTGATCGCGACGCCTGCCTCGCCGAACGCGAAAGCGGCTGGTCGCGCTGGGCAGAAGGGGGGCGGCAGACTGGGCGACGTTCAATGCCGCTCGACCGGCTGCGGGCCGGATTCGCCCCTGGGGGCGCCCGCCAGGCGGGGTGCCCCCATGGTTCACCGGCGCGCACAAGGAATGGGGGCGCTTACCCGGTCTGCCGGTTCTGAGGCCGACTGCCTGTAGCCGTATGCCCAGCCCAGTCCAGCCCAGTCCAGCCCAGCCGTGTCGAGTGCGAGTGGGGCGGCCGTGTCGTCTGCCCCACGCCTGATGGCGCCCCCCCTGGCCCGACAGCGCTGTCGGGAGTCGGGGCGGCTCTGCTGAGTCACCTCGGAGTGAATGCCTCGGCCGCGGTGGCGAAAGAGGCCGTCCAGTCGGTCCTGATGATGCCGGCGATGTATCCGTCCGGCCGGATCAGGATCAGCGCGTCGCCGTCCACGCCGTAGATGTCGGCCAGTCGGCCAGTGGCGTCGGTGAGGTAGCCGTCGTCGATTCCGGCACCGCTGCGGACGGCGTAGCGGCGCAGTTCGGCACCCTCGGCCGGCCACGTCAGGTTGGGCAGGGCCGCGGTGGCGTTGGGGCCGAAGGCCAGCAGGGTGAAGTGCGGCCCTTGGAAGACGTCGAACAGGCGGCTGGTGCCGGGTGCGGTGCACGGCGCGTCCGGTGCCCGGTCGCCCACGTGCAGGGTCTTGGTGGCCGGAGCGTCAGCGGGGGCGAGTGGACCGCCGTGGTAGGTGAGCCCGAGCTGCCGTTCTTCGTCTCCGCGCTTCAGGCCGGCGACCTTGTGCTTGCTGAGGCTCTTGTAGAGTTCGCTGGACTTGCCGAGGACGCCTGCGGCGATCGGGAGCCGCTCGGCCTCGTAGCTGTCGAGGAGGCTGTCCGGCGCGCCGGCGATCACCTGGCCGAGCTTCCACCCCAGGTTGTAAGCGTCCTGCACGCCGGTGTTGAGGCCCTGCGCACCGGCCGGGGTGTGCACGTGGGCGGCGTCGCCCGCCAGGAAGACCCGGCCCTGGCGGTAGTGCTCCACGAGCCGGACGTTGGGCCTGAACACCGAGGTCCACGTGATGTCGCGGAGCTTGAGGCCCGTGAGCGCGTGGAACTGTTCGGCCAGAGCGGCGTGGTCCAGGTTCGGCGTGTCGCCCTGCTTCAGCCGGATCATCACCTGGAACTGGTCGGAGTGCGGCAGCGGGCACGCTCCTGCGGACGCCCGGGGCCACATGTGCCACCGGTCGCGGGACAGCCCGTCGATCGTGCAGTCGATGATCAGGGTCTTGTCGGAGTCGTCGGTCTCCCCGACGAAGCCGAGGCCGGTGGCCGCGCGGACGGCGCTCGCGCCGCCGTCTGCGCCGACGAGGTACTTGCTGCGTACCCGCTCGCCGGTGGAGAGCGTTGCGGTGACGCCGTCGGCGTCCTGCTCGAAGCCCTCCAGGGCGACCCCGTACTCGATGCGCAGTCCGAGGCGTTCGAGCAGACGGTGCAGGATGGCGTCGGTGCGGTGCTGTGGCAGCAGGAGGATGTTCGGGTACGGCACGTCCGGGGTCGGCTTGTTCCGCTGTTGCATCCGCCAGGGCGCGGTGACGGGCCCGAGGTGGAGGCCCGCGAGCGGGTAGGGGCCGCCCTCCGCGTGCGCCTCGTGAAGCACGCCGAAGTCCTCGAGCACCTCCTGGGTGCGGGGCTGGATTCCCTTGGCGCGGGAGCCCTCGAAGGCCTGCGGCGCCTTGTTGACGACACGGACGCGAAGACCGCGCCGCAACAGGTCGGCCGCCAGGGTCGAGCCGGTGGGGCCCGCTCCGGCGACGAGGACGTCGATGTCGTGGGGTTCTGTCATGGTGATCGACCTCAATCGATTCTTTCGAGCAGGGCGGCGAGTGGCCGCGCTGCACTGGGGGGGTTTTCGAACTGGACCACGTGTCCGCACTCGGCGGCGGTTGGCCCTCGGCTGGATGGAGCAGTTCCCGGTCGGCGTCGACACGTCTGGTTCACGCCGCCTCCCAGATATTGGATACGCCGTAGCCAATACTTTCGGATACACCGTAACCGTTTATGGGGGAGGGGGCAAGCGGGGTGCGTCGAGTAAGCGCGGCATCCCGGCGTCCCCGCAGGGCGCGGACCAGGTCATGGCTGTAGTTGATCGGTAGGCATGGCCTGTCAGGCGGCCGGATCATTCTGTGCGGGGCCTCGCGGGACTCGCCAGGTTTGGTGCCTGCCGGGCTTTGCGGAGTCCTGAGGCTGCGCGCGTGCGGCCCGCTCCAGACCGTCGAGGAGCAGGTTCAGGCCGAACCGGAACTCCTCGTGCAGCGTCACGGAGGTCAGCTCATCGGCGGCCGCTGTTGTCGCTGGGTACGTGGCTGGGTCGAGTGAGCGGTAGTAGCCCCGGAGCTGCAGTTGACCCTCGTGATTTGGCGTTCCGGGGCTGTGCTGCTGGATGGCGAAGCCGATCACGTAGTGGCCGATGGCGGTGAACGCGCGGGCGGTCAGGGGGACCGAGAATCCGTGTCTCAGGAACAATCCGCCGAGCCATTCTCTGGCGCGGAGGCCGCTGGGGCCTACGGGGACCTGGGAGGCGAGTAGGGGTATTGCGTGGGGGTGTCGGCGAAGGGTGTCGTGGAGAGCATCTGCGGCGACAGTTACGGCTTCCCGCCATGGGAGGCCCTCCAGCTCCTCGGGAGTGATGCGAACTTCGCCCAGGATTCTCTCCGCTACGAGAGTGAGGATTTCGTCCTTGCTGTTGAAGCGGCGGTAGAGCGTCGCCGTGCCGGATCCGAGGGTCTCGGCGAGCGTACGGAGGGTCAGCGCCTGGATCCCGGCGTCGTCGATGAGCTTCAGGGCCGCGTCGACGATCCGGCCGACCTCCGTCTGCGGGCGTCCACGCTGATGTGTCAGGGCAGGTGCCCGGCATGACCACCAGGCGGGACCGCCTGGAACGGGCTGAGCCTCCGAGGTCATGCAGTGGCCCCCTTCGGTGGTCGGTCCCTGGACTTGCCTGCCCGGGAGTTCCTGGTGCGGCCTCCAGGTGTCGGCGTCGCTGGATGCTGGTCGTATCCGTTGACTGTGCTCGCTGTCGTGCGCCGCCGCCGCAGGCGCAGCTCG
Source organism: Streptomyces sp. NPDC059875 (assembly GCF_042731085.1). Taxonomy (NCBI): domain Bacteria; kingdom Bacillati; phylum Actinomycetota; class Actinomycetes; order Kitasatosporales; family Streptomycetaceae; genus Streptomyces; species Streptomyces sp. NPDC059875. The sequence goes on along the minus strand of NZ_JBHWJZ010000015.1, from coordinate 63,070 downwards.
CCCTGGGGGCACCCCGCAGACCTTAACGGTTACAATGTTGCCGTTATGTCGGGCTGTGTCAATGAAGCCACAACGCTGTGAGCCCAGTGACGGTCCCGTGCGGCGGTACGTCAGTCGAGTCGCCGCGGTCGGCGTCGCTCCGACCCGTACTGCCTCCGCGTGGAACTTGGACTCGAATTCCACCGCGGCCCAACTGGGCATAGCCGGCGGGCCCGAGGCCGCTTCTATAGGGCGCGCCTATCCCCGGCGTGCAATGTGCGACTTGGACGCACGTCTTGCGGGGGTGGCACCCTGCTGCAGCGCCAAAGACGCTGTCACCGCGGATCCGGGCTTATGCGTGGACGGTCGCCCGGAGGCACCTATGCCAACGGGGCGTGTCTGCTGTCACCAGCGGTCCGGTGGTCAGCTGACGAGCTCGCGCTGGGTGACGGTAGACGGCACAGCGTCCGAAATCGTGATGGCACCTTCCGCGCATTCATCCCTCGACGATGAGGACTATGCAATGACACGGTTTCAACCGCTGCGTGGCAAGAGATTGAGGGCCTTCGTGCCCGGTTTCTGCTGCCTGATCATCTTCTTCGACGGATACGACGTCTCGGTTTTCGGCGCCACCATCCCCGCGCTGCTGAAGTATCGGCAATGGGATCTCGATGCGGCAGAGGTCGGCGTGATCGCGAGTCTTGGTCTGGTCGGCCTGCTGCTCGGGTCGCTGCTGTGTGGTTTCGCGACGGATCTGTTGGGTCGCAAGCGCATGCTGATCCTCTGTACCAGCTGGTTCTCCCTCTGCATGCTCGCGTGCGCCGCCGCGCCGACGAGTGAGCTGTTCGGACTCTTCCGCTTCCTCGGTGGTATCGGTCTCGGCGGCGTGATACCCGTCTGCATCGCGCTGGCTGTCGAGTTCGCCCCGCAGTCGCGTCGCTACCTGTTCAACGCGATCGGGAACGCCGGCTTCGCGGTGGGGGCCATCGCGTCGGCGTTGCTCAGCATCTCCATCACGCCGGAGTTCGGGTTCCGGCCGATGTACGCGATCGCGGGTGTGCCGCTTCTGCTCGTCCCGGTCGCGGCGATCATGCTGCCCGAGTCGGTGGACTTCCTGGTGGCCAAGGGACGGATCCGCGAGGCGCAGGAGGTGGCTCGGCGCTGCGACCTTCCGGTTCCCTCGTCCGACGCAGGGGCCCGCCGGCCGGAATCCGAGGCAGGCGGTTGGACGGGTCTGCGCGCGCTGGCACGGCGGCCGTTGCTCGGAAATCTCGTGCTGTTCGGCGTCGTGGGGCTTGTCGGGCAGGTATTCATCTACGGCCTCAACACCTGGTTGCCGCAGATCATGGTGTCGGCCGGATACGGTGTGGCGTCTTCCCTGGGTTTCCTCGCGACGATGTCTGTGGGCGCGATTGTCGGCAGTGTGACCATGTCGGTGTTCGCCGATCGCGTCGGTCCTCGCCGCGTCCTGATCGTGGGCTTCGGCATTGGCGTGATCGCGTTGGGCGTACTGAGTGTCGGACCACCCGCCGTGGCCGTCTACGCGGCGGTGGCCCTCGCCGGCGTCGGTGGGACCGGAACGGCCGCGATCGTGAACGCGTTTGTCGGCACCTGGTTTCCGCCGGCCGTCCGTGCCTCGGCTGTGGGTTCGTACTTTGCGGTGTCGCGGCTCGGGAGTGTCCTCGGTCCGCTGCTGCTCGGCTGGATCATCGCGACCGGCTTGCCAGTGCGTTGGACCTTCTACACCCTGATGGCTCCCACGGCGGTGGGCGTGCTCCTGGTCCTGCTGCTCCCGCGCGGGCACGCGGACGGCCGTCCGCTGGAACCGGCCGGGGGACGTCGAACACGATCCGCGTCAGCGCTGGATTGAGCGAACGCACGTCACGAACAGGGGAGTCGTCATCGGGGCACGAATCCCGAGTCGCGCAGGCTGCCGATGTTCGCAGCCGTCGGCGTGGGATCCGTCGTGGATGCCCTGGCCGAGCACGGGATCGACGGGGTCATCGCAGGCAGACAGGCAGACAGCACCCCTCGCCCGCAAACGGGCGGGTGATCCTGGTGGCTACGGTGTGGTCATGGCGTTGCGGAGGGCATCGAGCGCGGTGTTCCGAAAGGCTGTCATCGACGATGCCTTGCCGTCGAGCAACTCGTCGGCACCGTGGTACATGCCTGGTTCGATGTGCAGTTCGCACGCGACGCCGGCATCGTGCAGGCGGTGGGCGTACTCGACATCTTCGTCGTGGAACAGGTCGATGTCGCCGACGCCGATCCACGCGGGCGGCAGCCCCGTGAGGTCACCACGTCGTGCCGCTGCGATGTAGGGACGTTCGTCCCGCTCCGCGGGCGGCCGACCGAGATAGGCGGTCCAGGCGAAGAGGTTCGACGCCGGTGTCCAGGTGTAGACACCAGGGTCGTGAGCCTCGGCGCGCAGGACGGTGCGGTCGTCGAGCATCGGGTAGATCAGCAACTGGAAGCGGACCGGGAGACCGGTGTCGTGAGCCCGTTGGGCCACGGTGGCGGCCAGCCCACCGCCGGCGCTCTCGCCGCCGACGATGATGCGCGCGGGATCGATGCCGAGGTCGGTGGCGTTGTCGTGCAGCCAGCGCAGGGCGCTGTAGCAGTCGTTGAGCGCGGCCGGGTAGGGGTTCTCCGGTGCCAGCCGGTACTCGACGGTGATGACGAGCACGCCGAGTTCCTCGGCGACGCGGCTGCACCACGCATGGGCCTGCCGGGCGGAGCCCATGATGGTTCCGCCGCCGTGGATCCACAGCAGAGCTCCGCTCGGGGTGGGGCGGTTGGGCGCCTGGTAGGTCAGCACGGTGACGGCGGGCTCGGTGGCTGTGGGGGCCACGGTCCGCTGTTCGACGTCGATGCCGGATCTGACAGAGCTGCCGGGGATGGACACCAGGCGGCGGCCCACCGCCAGAGCGGCGGCGTTGGTGAAGTTCAGCGGCAGATACAGCACGGGGTGCCGCAGCTCGGGCGGGATCGTGGCGAGGGCACGGTGGCGTGCGGCGATTCCCACGGCCGCTGTCACGGCAGCAGTGGTGCCGAGTACGCCAAGGGCGCGTCGGAGTGTCATGTGGTGCGCCTTCCATAGAGGCGGACGGGTTCGATCAGGCCGTGAGTGCTGTGATGAAGCCCGGATCCACAGCGAGGCCCGAGAGGGCGGTTTCGGTCATGCGGCCCGGGCCGTGCCGGATCAATGGCACAGCACACGTGCTCTCCGGCGTTGTGATGCTGAGGCCTCAGGCGACGGCGCCCAGTCGGGTAACTGCGGCCTCGAGGTCGGGCAGGGGACGTCGGCTGATCTCGTGCGCTTCGTCCGCAGGGAGACCGAGCATACGCAGCAGGTCGTCGGCGACCTGGTCGGTGGCGTCGGCGTCGTCCCGCTCGGGGTGGTCGTGCAGGAGTTGGCCGAGGCAGAGCGCGGAGCCCGCGACGACGACCAGGGCGAGTTCGGGCTCGCGCACGCTGAACCGGCCCACGCGGACCCCGTCCTCGATGTCGCGGAGAGCGCGGGGGGCGACGCCCCTGTCCGACCCGGCCAGCGCTAGCCCGTTGGCCAGCAGGACCTTGCTGAGCTGCGGCCGGCATCGGTGCAGACGCCCCGTCAGGCGGAAGCTCTGCGCGAACACCTGCGCCGGGTCCGAGAGATCTGCGGTCAGAAGGTCGAGCAAGTCCCCGTAGACCTCGAGGGCGTCCTCGATGGCCGCCTGATACAGCTGCTCCTTGCTCTCGAAGTGGTTGTAGAAGGTCCCCATCCCCACATCGGCGGCCTGCGTGATCTCCAGGATCGGGACGTTCATGTTGTCGGCCGCGATGAAGCCCTTGGCAGCTTCGATGAGGGCCGCACGGGTGCGTGCCTTGCGCCGCTCCAGCCGGCCCGTGACGTCCGTCGCCATACCTACTCCCCTCTTCCGCACCAATCCACTCCTCAGTCTAGCCGCAATCTTCAGCAGTGAAGAAATCGTCACTTCACTTGACTGACGATGCCATCGAAGATGACGATATCGTCAGTAGAGGGAAAGGGGCGCGATCATGAACGGCCAGAGGGACCCGCACACCGATCTGCACAGTGAGCAGGGCGCGATGCGGGGCGAGCACACGGGCAGGGCGCGCGATCCGATCGTCAAGGTGCACGACCTCGCTTGGGTGGAGTTCGAGAAGCCCGACCTGAAGCGGGCTGAGCTGTTCGCCCGCGCCTTCGGCTTCACCACGTCACTGCGCACGGTGAACGAGCTGCAGCTGCGGGGCACCGACCCAGGTTCGCCCTGTGTGATCATCCGCCGCGGCTCCCGGTCACGGTTCGTCGGATCGGCTTTCCGGGCCGCTGACGACACGGACGTCCTGCGGCTCGCGGACGCGACCGGACGTAAGGTCGCCAGGCTGCCGGAGAGCCTGGGCGGGGTCACCGTCGACCTGACCGACCCGAGCGGGTTCGGGGTACGAGTCGTGTCGGGCACGCACAGGCTGCCGGCGCTGCCCGGGCAGGAGCCGCTGGAGTTCAACTTCGGACACGACGCCACGCGGGTGAACGCCGGCCAGCGACCCCCTCGGGAGCCGGTGAAGGTTCAGCGGCTCGGTCACGTGGTCCTGCAGACGACCAAGTTCCGTGAGGCGCTCGACTGGTACCTGCAGCACCTCGGCCTGATCGTCAGCGACTTCCAGTACTTCGAGGGGCAGCGGGAGCGCGGGCCGGTCATGGGCTTCATCCGCTGCGACCGTGGCAGCACCCCCACCGACCATCACACCGTGGCGATGAACCTCGGCCCGACGAACAAGTACATGCACTCCGCGTACCAGGTCGCCGACCTTGACTCGCTGGCCGCCGGCGGCCAGTACCTGCTCGAACGGGGCTACCGCCGGTCCTGGGGCATAGGCCGGCACATCGACGGCAGTCAGATCTTCGACTACTGGCGTGACCCGGACGGGTTCCTCGTCGAGCACTTCAGTGACGGTGACCTGTTCGACTGCACCCTCGAAGCCGGCTGGGCGCCCCTCCGCAAGTCACGCCTGTACCAGTGGGGGCCGACGCCCTCCAAGGACTTCCTCGGCATCAAGCCGGGCCGGGAATCGCTGCGCGAGCTGCGCGCGATGGTCGGTGCGCTGGGCGAGGACAACGAGTTCGACCGAGACGCCCTTCGCGGCCTGATGAAGGTAGCCACCTCATGAGCACCACCGTCCTGCGTACCGCCGACGCCTGGTGGGTCAGCACGCCCTCGGGCGCCGCCCGAGTGGAGACCGGCGCCACCACCACCGCCGAACTCCTCGCCGACCGCGAGGCAGTTGCCGCGGCAGCCACGAGCAGCAGCGGCCACGTCGCCGTCGCCGATCTCGCACTGGTCTCGCCGGTCAGCGCGGCCGGCCGTGTCGTCGCCCAGATGACGAACTTCGTCTCGCACGTCAGGGACACCAACGGCAACCCGGAAGCCGTGCCGCTCACGTTCTTCCGCAAGGCGTCCGGATCCATCAGCGGCCCTCTCGACGACGTGATCCGGCCCAGCCATGTGCGCCTGCTCGACTACGAGGCCGAGATCGGTCTCGTCATCGGTCGGGAGATGCCGGTCGGCACGAGAATCACCCAGGAGAACCTCTCCGACTACGTCGTCGGCCTCGTCGTGACCAACGACGTCTCGGCCCGTGATGTCCAGTTGCCCCAGACGCAGTTCTACGAGGCCAAGTCCTACCCGACCTTCACTCCCGTCGGCCCCGCGCTGGTGCTGGTGGATGCGGACGAACTCAAGCGCTTCACCGACCTGCGACTCAAGCTGTGGGTCAACGGCGAACTCCGGCAGAACATGACCGCCGCCGACATGATCTACGAGCCCGTCCAGGCTCTGCAGCGCCTGGCCCGCTTCCAGCGGCTCGACCCTGGCGACCTCATCCTGACCGGCACGCCCGTCGGCACCGCCCTCAGTGCCCCGCCGAAGCCCGTCCAACTCCTCGTCTCCCTGCTGCCCGACCACGTCAAATGGCAGCTCTTCTTCAAGGGCCAGGCCAAGAACCCGAAGTACCTCAAGCACGGTGACGTGGTCGAGGTCACCGTGGCCACCGACGACGGCGCTATCGATCTCGGCCGGCAACGCACCGTCGTCAAGGACGCTGACGAGTGAGCGCCTGTTACGGGGGAGGTGACCGAGCAGCAGGGTCTCCAGGGTTGCTCGACATGAAGGCCCGCGACCGACGACGGATCGGTCCAGGGCCGCACGGTCACCTCAGGCGCCAACAACGTCACCTCGCCACGGTCCCGAGCCGCTAGAACGATCGCAGAGAAAGAGCAGATCACCACATGAACGTCACATCCATCGTCCTCGCCGTACTGCTGGCGGTGTTTTTCCTCCCCCTGGGCACGGCCAAGATGCTCGCCCTGCCGCAGATGCGTGAACTGGCCGCCGAGAGCGGCATGTCCGTCACGGTCTACCGGCGCATCGGTGCGCTGGAGATGGCCGGCGCGGCCGGGCTGCTGCTTGGGCTGGCCGTACCGTTGCTCGGCCTCCTTGCCGGCGGCGGACTCTTGCTCCTGCTCATCGGCGCCGTTCTCACTCACCTGCGCAAGGGAGACGGACCGCAGAAGTACGCTGCGGCGGTGGTCACCGGTCTCCTGGTTGCCGCCTACCTGGCCACACACCTGGCCGCCTCGTAAGAACAGGCCATGCTCCTCCATGAGCCCGGCAACGACCTGCGCTCCGCATGGTCGCGCCATGGAGAGTCGGGCACCGTGATCAGCCAGTGTGCCGTGTACCGCCGGCTCCGGGTGCGGAGCGGGCCGCTCGCGCGGCCGGCCATCGGCCGCACAGGAGCTGCCAACCGATGAGCGCGGCGACCACCCACGCCAGCCAGGGGGCGGGCAGCCGGCTGCCGAACGCGCCCAACAGCGGTGGAATGGCCAGGCCGGGGACGGCCCAGGCGAGCAGAGGTACACGCGTACCGGTGGTGGCTAGGGCGGCGACGACGGCCAGGGCGGTATACGCGGTGGCGGAGCCGGTGAGGAGCCAGCGTGCCGCGTCCGTCAGCGGGTGGTCCGCGTGCTCGACGGCCATGCCCAGGGCGGCGGCGAGGGCGGCGATGACGGCGGTGGTCAGCCCGTGCAGCGGCATGATCAGGCGCACGGGCAACGCCCGCGCCCCTAGCTACGGAATGCCCGCGAAGCCCCGTACGAGGCCGAGCGCCCACAGGCCGATCAAGCACATGAACGCGCCAAGCGACGTGGCGACGACCGGCGCGGTCCAGGGAACCTCGGACAAGGCCGTGACGGTCTGAATGACACCCTCACCGAGGATGATGATCACGTACAGCCCGAGCCGTTCAGCCATGTGCGGCAGACGGACGCGGGCGGCGACGGCCGTCGCCTGCCTGGCGGGTCCGCGGCCGGGGCCGCTGCGGGCGCGGGAGCGCTCGATGCGCGCGAGGGTGTCGGAGAGCATCCGCGAACCGGAGACGGTGAACAGGACGATGAAGTCCAGGGCGATGCCCAGCGCCCACAGCCAGGAACGCAGCGCTCCGTCGGTCCACAGCGAGGCGATCCAGGGCAAGGTGCCCACCCCCGCCTGTGCCAGGGGCCAGTCCACGACCACGGTCCCCGGACGCCACACGCGCCCCGCCAGCAGGCGCAACAGGATGTAGGCGACGGTGAAGGCCGTCGCATGACTCGTGGGCAGGCCGGTGGCGGAGGCGGCGAGGACGGCCATTCCGGCCATGCCCAGCAGCAGTGTCGTGATCCGGGCCCGCTCTCCCTGGACGCTGCTGTAGACCGTCAGGCCTGTCCAGGCGGTCCAGAAGGCGAAGTAGGCCAGCGTGTACAGGGCGAGGCCGTCCAGGGTGGGCCCGTCGTGCAGGAGGTGAGTGAGCAGGCCGATACCCGCGACGACGACCAGATCGAGGAAGAGCTCGATCCAGCTCGCCTCCTCCCTGACGGCGGGGAGGGGGGCCTCGGGGGCGCCAGGGGCACCGTGGGGCATGGGAGTCCTTGGGGTGTGCTGCCGCCGGGCGGCGGATTCATCACCGCCGCCCGGCCGCACCGCGTGGGCAATCGTGGTTGGATTCAGCCCTCGACCAGAACGGGGCGCGGACCGGGCTGCGATGCCGTCCATGCCTCGGCTACCTGGGACAATGGGTACGCGCGGGCATGGACCCGCACCTTCCCCCCGACGATCAGCTGGATGTAGGCAGGCACCTCGGCGATGTAGCGGCGCATGTCGAAGGAGCCGATGCCGCTGCCGCGGAGTCGGATGGGTCGGCTTCGCAGCAGCGAGGCGGGTACAGCGGAATGCTCCCCGGCCACGGATCCGATCTCGACGTAGTCCGTGGCGCCCGCGCCCTGGATACCTGCCAGCGCCTGGAACATCGCTTCAGCCGGGCTGCCCCACAGGAAGTCCAGGACGAGAGCGGGCGCCGTGTCGCCCAGTGTCGCACTGATAGCGGCCGCGTCCAGGCTCGTGTCGCTGACCAGCTCGACGGTTTCGACACCGAACCCGGCCACGCGCTCGAGGTCCGGTCCACCGCGGCCGACGCCGATCACCCGCCGGGCGCCGAGCGCTTGGGCGTTCTGCACGGCGAGGTTGCCAGCGGCGCCGGTCGCTCCGAGAATCAGCACCGATTCCGGAGTGCCGGACTCGTCCGCGTGGGTGACCAGCGGCATCCAGGACGCCATGCCCGGGTTTACCCCCGCCGCCACGGCGACGGGGTCGGCGCCGGGCGGGAGCGGCACGGCCAGCCCCGCAGGGACCGCCATCCGTTCGGCGAAGGTGCCCCAGGGCGGCTCGACTTCGCCTGTGTATACCGCCGTGCCGTCCGCCGTACGCGCTACCGCGTCCACGCCGGGCACCAGCGGCAACTGGCCGGTGCTGCTGTAGTGCTCGCCCGACGCCTTGGACCGCACGACGGGGTGGATCGCTGACGCGACCATGGAGACGACCTGTCGGCCCTGGCCGGCCTCGGGCTCGGGAAAGTCCTGGTACTCGGGGGTGACGCCCCCTGGTGCCGCGACGACTGCTGCCTTCATCACTGCCATCCTTCATCGAGGGGGCGAGATCGCCCGGCTTTCACCGGTCAGCGTTGCGCCTGAGGCGGAGCGGCTCACCCAGGCATTGCGAATACAGCGTAACCATAAAACTTACGCGAATGCACACAAACACGCCTCAAGGTGAAAGGGGTGCAAACCAGACGGGCTGGCTCCTGATGTCGAGGTGATCGTCATTGGTGGCAGCCCCGTCCCGACCATGGAACGTGCCGGCCGATGAAGCCGGGGTGTCCGAGGTTGCGGACCTCGCGGTCAGTACGTGGGCGACCGTCGCTGAGCAATCGGGGGGCCTGTCGCGTCCACGCGTGGGGCCGATGCCGGTCCTGCGGTCAAGGGGCACGTGCGAGGCCGCCATCCAACCTGGTCATCGCCCGAAGGGTCCGTCCTCCTCGCCACCGAGGGGTCTCGACACGGCGCCGCCGGATGTGCGCGCTGCGCCCCTGCCCGAGGTCCGCCGCAGTCCCATAAGCGCCGCCTATGTCACATAGAGGCGGCTGGTCTTGGTGCGCTCGGCCACTTTTGCGGTGCACTTGCGACTGCTGTGTGGCAGGTCACACCGCCCCCTGCGCTTCGCCCTCCCCTTCCCGGCACCGCACTGCCAAGTCTTCTGGAGGACCCGTGCTCAAACCCGGCTCATCGAATCCGCAGGAGCCACTCGCCGCCGCGGCAGACGGACAGGCCGCGGGCGAGGCCAAACTGTCCCGCCGCCTGATGTTCTCGATCGGCGGCTCCCAGTTCGGCATCTCCATCGTGTATGGCGCGGTGCCCGGTGTCCTGCTCGCCCTCCAGATCGAGGACTTGGCGGGCGACGACAAGGCCGCGGTGCTAAGCCTCTTCACGCTCGCCGGTGCCATCGCCGCGTTGGTCGCACAACCCCTGGCCGGCGCGCTGTCCGACCGGACGCGTACCCGCGCGGGAAGCCGTACCCCCTACGTCCTGGGCGGGAGCCTGCTGGCCGCCCCCGTCCTGTGGGCCATGGGCTGGACTCAGTCACTGGTGGTTCTCGGGATTCTCTACGTCACCTCGGAGCTGTTCCTCAGCGCAGCGCAAGGACCCCTGGCCGCAGTACTTCCGGACCGAGTCCCCGCAGAGCGGCGGGGACGCTTCAGTGCCGCCCTCGGCCTCGGAATCCTTCTGGGATCGGCCGGTGGAACCGCGCTTGGTTCGGCGGCCTCGGCCAACCTCCCGATCGCCTACATCGTCGTCGGCTGCATCCCTGCCGCCCTGACTGCCACGCGCCTGTTCGTCGCCCCAGATCCCGACAACAGCTCCGCTGCCCATGCCCTCCCAGGGCGGAGCGGAGCGGGCTGGTGGAAGACCTTCCTCGTGTCACCGAGGGCCCACCCGGACTTCTGGTGGGCCCTCGGCAGCCGCACCCTCACCTACACCGGCTTCTTCACCGTCCACGCCTACAGCCTCTACCTGCTCGACGACTACATAGGGCTAGGGGACGACGCGATCAACATGATGCCGGTCGTCGCAGGCCTCACCGCACTGTGCATCTGTATCTCGACGGTGCCGGCCGGCATCGTGTCGGACCGGGTCGGGCGCCGTAAGATCTTCATTTGCTCGGCATCGGCGGCGATGGCCGGCGGGCTGCTCATCCCGCTCGCCTCACCGACCGTGGCCGGCTACGTGACCATGACCGTCGTCGTCGCGCTGGCCTTCGGATGCTTCGAGTCCGTCGACAATGCGCTTCTGACCCAGGTGTTGCCTCGGTCGAGCTCGTACGCCCAGGACATCGGTGTCCTGAACCTGGCCTCGATCGCGCCGCAGATCCTCGCCCCCGCTCTGGCGGGCGCAATCGTGATGGGGACCGACTCGTACGCACTGCTCTTCCCGCTCGGAGCGGCCTTCACCTTGTTCGGAGGGCTCAGCGTCCTGCGTGTCCGGGGTGTGCGTTGACTGTCGCTGCCCCGTCGCCCGATCTGTGCGCTGCCGCTGCCGCTGTCGGCGCTGGTGAGCAGGGCGCCGTAGCGACACGTGCGGATCTCGACCCCGCAGTGGTGGACCCACGTCCACTCGCCCGCCACGTCGACACCACCATGTCTACGTCCCGCCAGGGGACGGGCAAGGCGGGGCTGCTGACTGGAGCCATGGAAGCTGCGGCCCCGCCCTGCTTGCTGTCTTCACCGGTACGTCTCGGCCGACCGGCCACTCGTGAGAGTGGAGCGGACGGGCCCGTTCAGCGGAGGAGGGAGCGCTGCTGAGGCACGACCGCGGGGAGCCGGGCTATGGATGCTCTCAACCTCGTTCTTCAGTGCCTGTGTTGTATGAGAGTGCTGGTCAGCTTTGTTCGGAGCACGTGGCGCTCTCATTGAATCGCTCGGGCTGTCGGTGGGCGGGGGACATGACACCTGTCGGGCTGTCGCCGGGCGTGGCACAGCCTTGCGCGAGTAATGGGGCACCCGGATCCACCTTGGGCCTCCGCCTGACGGCATGAGCCAGCCGGTCTGGCCTTTGTTCGTAGCGGCGATCCTCAACGACCTCGCGCCGCGGCTTCCCTTGCCGACGGACCCAGCGGTCCAGGGCATCCGCAGCGTGCCGCGCTGCGGACTGGCTGGCATCGGTGGCGGACGAGGTCAGCATGCGGCGGAAACAGCGATGCTATGGGTGGCCTTGTCGCCGGCGGACCTCCCCGAGTCCGTCGCGAACCGACCCTGCGTCCCACGCCTTCCGCGCCGTGGCTGCCTTTCTGGACGATTCTGACTTCGCCGTCCGAGAGGCTGACGCCCATCCAGGGCGAGGCGACGTCCTGGACGCCTGCGTCTGAGGGTGCCGTCGGTCGATCCTGTCGGGGCTGCGTGAGTCAGACCTTCTCGGCTGTCAAACGGGGGTGGTCGGTGGTGAGCATGGCGATGTCCTCGACGTCGGATGTCAGGATCGTGACGCGGCCCGGCTGGGCGAGGGCGGTGGCGCAGAGCATGGCGTCGATGGCGTACTTGTGGCCGTGCAGGCCAGCCGCACGCAGCAGGGTGGCGGCGGACTGAGCGAGAGCGTGGGTGACGGGCTCGACCCGCAGCCGGGAGAGCGTCCACTTCAGTGCGGCGTCGTTGATCCGGGGGTGGATCACCTCGACGAGCACCGCTGCGGAGGTGATCACCGGAAGGTCGGCGTCGCGGGCGGCGGTGAGCCACTCGTGGACCTCGCGGTCGCGTTGCACGGCCTTGGCCAGGCCCTCGCTGTCCAGGATGAGCGCGCCGCTCACGCGGCGGTCCTAGCCTCGGAGGTGGTGCCGCCGGTGAGCTTCGCCCGCTTGGCGGCCACCGCTTCCGGATCGGCGGGGCCGTTGGTCTTGTCGAAGTCGGCGATCAGCTCGTCCAGGTTGTCACGCTCGATCTGTCGTTGCGCGGCCTTCTCCAGATACGCGGACACACCCCGCTTGCCGACGCGCTCACGGATCGCTTGCAGGGTGCCGGCGGTCAGGGAGACGGAGATGCCGCTGCTGGGGCCGTCGCCTGGAGGAAAGTCGGTGTCGTCGTCAGCCATGACAGGAGTATGGCATTTGGAATGCCATAACGCGACATCCTTGCCGGTGGCGGATCTCGGGGCCCTTGCGGAGGGCCACGGCGTGCGTCGAGAGGCTGCACGTAGTGCCCATGGCGCCCGTAGTGCACATTGATCTTGAGCCCGATTTGCGGCATGCAAGTCACTGACCTGCAGATTTCTTCAACCTGTTTTCACGTTGACGTGTTTCCGATGACCCATCATGTCGAGTGCGTGGCGATCCTTGAGCCGGTCAAGAAGGACGCCTGACCTGCGGTTTCGCCAGTGCGCATTATGTGCGGTGTGGGCGTTACGGGCGATATCTTGACGCTGAAGCCCGTGACGCTCGTTCTGACGGGGTGTCACCTGGCTGATCGTGCAGGTCATGCTGGGTGGGGGCGCACTTCCCGGGAGCTGGCTTTGTGGGAACTTGACGAAAATCAGTCGGGTTCCCGTGTCGTTGATTGCGGCGGCAGGCGCGCTGCCGCCGTACTTCGGCGGGCCGAACATCTGGCGGAGCAGGCGCTCAGTAGGTGGGTCCGTACGGGCTCAAGCCGCGCATGAACGGCTTGAGATCCCAGGCATCCCACAAGCTGATCACCCCGGGCATCCCGGAGATCCCGTCACCGGTGAGCCCGGCAGTCATCGTCACGTTCCTGGGCGTGTCCGCCGCACTGAGCATTCGATGGCCAATCCACTCACTGGCCCCACCGGAGATCAGGACTGGCTGTTGAGGTAGCCGATCAGGGTCGCTCCCCACCAGCCGGTCTGGCTGACTGTGGCGGCCACACCGGACTGGATGAGGAGGTGCCGGGGCACCTGTCCGTCCTGGTGCCGCTCCAGGCGCTGGCCGAGCCAGTGCGCGTAGAGGCCGTTCACGGTGACGGCCAGGACGAGGCCGAGTTTCAGCAGGGTGAGCGGTGACTGCAGGTTCGGGCGGAGGAAGAGGCCGGTGACGACGAGGCCGGCGAGGCCGAGCCAGATCGGGACTTGCAGGGTGCAGGCGGTGTTGAGGATGTCGGACAGCCGACGGCGGCCGAGGAGCCACAAGACGGCGAACCAGTCGACGGCGAGGACGGATCCGAGGCCGACGATCAGTGCGGCCACGTGGAAGAAACGGGCCGCGGTCTGCAGGGTGGCGTCGGCATGGACGTGGCCGGACATCCAGCAGGCGCCGGATATGAACGCGGAGCTCACCACGCCCAGCACGGCGAGCTGCCACACAGGGGTGGGTCGGGCCGCCCCCTTCGATCCCGTGCGGTCGACCGGGATCGAAGCAGGCGAGGCCCCGTCGGTGACGAGTTCCACGGCTCAGTTCTCGTTCTTCAGCGCCACGTCGGGGAACGTGACGGTGACGGGCGCGCTGAGCGAGGGCTTCTCGTCACTCGCGCCATGTCGCAGGAACGTCGGAGGCTGCAGTGTGGCGCGCAGCGTGTACGTGCCGGCCTTGGGGATGGAGAAGTTGTTGGCGTAGTGGAAGAACGTGGCGTGGTAGAAGTTCAGGTCCTGGGCCTGGACGACCTTGCCGGAGCCGTCGACGACTTCGAGCCTGATCGGCACGTCGGGGACGATGCGGCCGGTCGCGGCCTCCATCGGGATGATCTCGATGTGGTGCGTCTCGCCCTTCGCCGGCTCGCGGTTGACGAGCTTGCCGTGGGCGCCGTGCTCGCCCTGGAACCAGGGTTCGGCCGCCTCGACGATGTACCCGACGCGGTAGTCGCCGGCCGTCGTCTGTCCGCCTCGCTCGGCGATCTCCTTCTCGAGCACCGTGTACTGCTCCACCACGCCGGCGGGCACACCCTGCTGGGCGGGTGCCTTGTTGGGGGCGTCCTCTGCCGTGCTGCCGCAGGCGGTCAGGAGGAGCCCGACAGGGAGGGTGAGGAGGAGGGGGCGCAGGGCAGGTCTTGGCATGGCTGATTTCTTCCCATTCGAGGTTAGGTAAGCCACACCTAAGTGGTTCCTGTGTGTCCGCGTCAAGCTGTCTCGCCATGCGAGCATCACCACCTCTGGGTGGGTTGACTTGGGCCATTCGGATATGAAAGAAGGTTGAAGAAGTCTCACTGGGGCGGCACCTATCGCCGAGTCCCACAGGTCTGTTTCCGGCCACTCGACATCGATGTCGCAGTGCCTGCCGAACGCCAAGGGGCCGGGTGCGGCGTGTGCCGCAGGCCCCGTGGTGGAGCGTCGGGCGTCTGGGGGTCAGGCGCACGACCTGCGGGTCGTGGTCACTGGCCTGGTCGGCGAACTCGGCGTTGATGTGGACGATGTCGTATGCGTACGACGTCAGGGCGGGGCTGGTCAGGATGTGGTCCAGGGCTTGGGAGTTGCCCTGGTAGACGTACGTGTACCGCTCGCCGGCCGGGAGCGAGCCGGCCAGCGGGGTGCGGACGCTGCCGCTGGTGAGCGTGGACATGGTGCCGGAGAACTCGAAGTCGTTGAGGTCGCCGAGGACGACGACACGGGCCGAGGACTGCACGGCGAGCAGGTGCTTGACGAAGGTGTTCACCTGCCCGGCCTGTTGGCCGCGCTGGGTCTCCGAGGAGCGCGTCGGCGGCTGGAAGCGGGAGTGCAGGGGCGGCCCGGACGGCGAGGGACGGGTGCGCCTGCTGGTGAACGCACCCGGCCGACTGCCTCCTTCAGATACCCGGGCTCGATCGCATGCGTTGCTCCGCAGTGACGAAGTGGAAGCCGGGCCGCGGGTGCATCAGGAAGTCGTGGTGCGAGATGTTCCAGGCGTAGGCGCCTGCGAGCCCAAAGGCCACCCGGTCGCCGGCCCGCAGGCCGGGCGCGGCCACGTTCCTGGACAGCAGGTCCTTGGGGGTGCAGAGCTGGCCGGTGAGGGTGACCCGCTCTGTACCGGCGGCCGGCCTCGGCCAGGGGTGGGGCCACTCGCTCACGGGAACGATGCTGCAGGGCTGGTCGTGGCCCTTGGTCGCCGGGGTGCGCATGTGGTGGGTGCCGCCGCGGACCACGGCGAACTCCTCGCCGTGGCTGTGCTTCACGTCCAGCACCTCGGTGGCGTACCAGCCGCAGTAGGCGGTGAGCGAGCGGCCCGGCTCGATGCGCAGGGTGAGGTCCGCGTGCGCGCCGGTGAGCCGGCCGAGGCCCGCCCCGTACGCCGTCCAGTCGAAGCGACGCTCCGGGGCGGCATAGTCCACGCTCATGCCGCCCCCCACGTTGACCTCGGCGATCCGGACCCGGTGGCGGGTGGCGAGGTCGGCGGCCCAGGTGACGACCGATCCGGCGACCGCCAGCTGTTCCGGGGCGTCGAGGCCACTGGCCAGGTGGGCGTGCACGCCGAGCAGCCGGAGCTGCGGGTAGGTACCGTCGGTGAGCAGGCGGACGGCCGTGTCGGCCTCGGCCGGGTCGAGTCCGAAGGGAGTTGGACGGCCGCCCATGGCCAGCGAGCTGCCTTCGAGGGAGGCGGCGGCCAGCGGGAGGTTGAAGCGGAGCAGGACTCCGGGGCGAGCCGGGCGGCCGGTCGTCCAGGGGGCGGTGCGCGCGGCGAGAGCGGCCAGCATGTGGAGTTCGTGCAGGCTTTCGACGTGGAACCGCTCGACGCCCAGTTCGAGGGCGGTCGTGAGCTCCGCCGGGGTCTTGCCCGGGCCGCTGAAGGCCAGCGGGCGGCCCGGCACCCCCTTGGCCACGTGGGCGAGTTCGCCGCCGGAGGAGACCTCGTAGCCGTCGACGTACGGGCCGAGGGCGGCCAGGATCTCCGCCTCCGGGTTGGCCTTGGCCGCGTAGTACAGCTCGACCCGCTCCGGGAGGGCGGCCCGTACGGTGGCGGCGTGCTCGCGCAGCGACGTCATGTCGTACAGGTAGGCCGGAAGTTCGCCGCTGTCGAGGGAGAGCAGGCGCTCGCGCACCGCGGGGGTCGGGGTGGTCATCGGGCGCTCCCTGTGTCGTGGGCGTCATCGTCGCCGGCCTGGTGCCGCAGTACCTGGGACAGCACGTCCTCGGTGAGCGGGGAGGCGAGCCGGACGTAGCCGGCATCGCGGTCGGCCTTGCGCTCCCAGCGGGTGAGCAGGTTTGCCTTGGCGGGCAGTGGCACCCCGGCCAGCAGGGCGGCGAGGCGCGGCGGGCAGCCGTGCCGGTCGGCGTACGCATGGATGGTGGAGCGGACCTGTGCCCACAGCGCGGCCTCGGACTGCGGGTGCAGGTCGGCGAGGGTGGCGAGCATCTCGGCGATGTGGTTGACGAGCAGGCAGTACACGACCCGGTCCCAGCCGCGCTGGGCGTCGTACGTCATCGGGACCGCGACCTCGGCCGGCAGGGCGGCGAGAAGGTCCGCGTGCTGCTCGGGGACGAGCTTGGTGCCTTCCAGGTCGCGGTAGAGGACCTGGGCCGGCATGCCTTCCTCGTCGACGCAGACGACGACGTTCTGCAGGTGCGGTTCGAGTACGAGTCCGTGGTCGAAGTACGCGGCCAGGACCGGTGGGACCAGCAGCTTGAGGTAGGCCGTCCACCAGTCGAGGGCGGTCTGGGCGGAGGCGTCTGCGAGCAGGCGTGAGATGTGCCCGGGGCCGGTGGGGTACTCGTCGGCGACGGCGGCGGCGAGCAGCGGGGTGGTGCCGGGCATGAGCCGGGCGGGCAGACCCTCCCGGATGATGACGCCGAAGCCTTCGAGGAGGGACCGGTCCGGGGTGCCGTCGGGGCCTGGCAGGGCGATGCTTCGGTAGGCGGGCTCGCGCAGCACGGCGGTGCCGGGGAAGCGGGTCTCCAGGTCGGCGAGGACCGGAGCCAGCAGGCGAGTCAGGGCGACCGCGCCGGAGAGTTCGTAACTCGCGTTCTTGCGCAAGCAGTTGGTGATGCGAATGTTGAGGCTGAACTTCAGGAAGGTGTCTCCGTCGTACAGCGTGCGCACCGAGGCGGTGGCGGCGAAGGGCTTGCCGTCCGCGCCCAGGTCCAGGATGTCGCCGCGATCGAACGCCGCGCGCAGCTGCGGGTGTTCGCGCAGCATCTCGTACTGCCACG
Source organism: Streptomyces sp. NPDC059875 (assembly GCF_042731085.1). Taxonomy (NCBI): domain Bacteria; kingdom Bacillati; phylum Actinomycetota; class Actinomycetes; order Kitasatosporales; family Streptomycetaceae; genus Streptomyces; species Streptomyces sp. NPDC059875. The sequence continues at coordinate 45,609 of NZ_JBHWJZ010000015.1, read as the reverse complement.
GATGCGCGGGCACGAGCCGGTAGCCCTCGGGGACGTCGGCACGGAGCCGGTCGAGCGCCTGTGCCGCTCCCTCGGTGGCGGTCTCCTGCGCGATCAGGTGCTCGCGGACGGCGAGGTGGCGCAGTGGGAAGGAAGCGCCGGTCTCGGGCGCGTACGCGAGCCAGGAGGCGGTGTCGCCGGTACGGGCCTTGGGGGTGGGGTGGAAGCGGTGGCCGAAGACGAGGGACTGCTCGGACTCCAGGTAGGCGGCGAGCCCGTCGCCGTCCCCGACCACGGTGTCCGTCGCGGGCCGGTCGGCGCGTACGGCGAGCGCGGCCGAGACGGCCTGGTGGCTGGAGGCGATCTGCTCCTGGAACTCCTCGTTGCGTACGTCGGTCCGCAGGGCCAGTTCGCCCTGGACGTACTCGGCGAGGCGGCTCCAGCCGACCTCGGCCCAGCCGCCGGCCTGCTGCTCTCGCACGGGCCCGGTGAACCGGTGCGCGCCCAGCAGCGACGTGCGGCGCAGGGCGACGCGCAGCAGCACCCCGCGGCGGGGCAGCCACAGCATCAGGTGGCCGTCCGCCACTGCCGTCTGGTGTTCCGGTCCGGACAACTCGCGCAGCAGGCAGTTCAGGAGGGTGTGGGCGACCGCCTCGGCGGCCGTGGGCAGCCCGGCCGGGACGGCGGAAGGGGCGACGGCGACGCAGGTGGCGGGTAGGGCGGTACCGATTGCATCGGTCAGAGACATCAACGGCTCCAGCGGGTGCGGAGAGAGCGGGGGGAGCGAGGGTTCAGGGCCGGAAGGGCCGTCACGCAGACGGTGACCAGCGCCACGGCCGTCCCGGTCAGGACGGGCGCGGATGGCCCGTACAGGCTGTTGCCCGCGGCGGCGGCCACGCCGGCGACGACCGCGCCGCCCTTGGAGAAGAACTCGATCGAGCCGAACAGCCCGCCCGGGGCCCGGCCCTTGGCACAGTCGGAGGCCATCACGGCGAGGCAGACGAGGCCGAGGGTGAGGCCCGCGCCCAGCAGCAGCCGGACAGCGACCAGGGTCGCGAGCGAGTGGGCCAGTCCGTGCCCGGCCAGCCCGAGGGCTATGCAGGCGAAGCCGAGCGCCACGCCGAGGCGGGGACGCCGGTGGAAAGCCGAGTGCACCCCCATCGCCACGGCGAGATAGCACAGGTGGGGCAGGGCGAAGAGGATGCCGGAGACCACCGGAGAGGTGCCCGGTATGCGTTCCGCGATCAGAGAGATCAAGTACGGGAAGGAGATGACAGTGGAGAAGACGAACGCGAACTCCAGACCGTACAGGCCGCGCAGGGAGGTGGTGTGCTCGGTGCGGGCCTCCTCGTCCTGGGCTGCCGCTGCGGGCGTGGGTTCGACGGCCGCCGGCGTACGGGGCTTGTCCCGCGCGCCGCGGGATTCCGGCAGCGCGGCGATCAGCAGCGCGGCCGTCAGCGGCAGGACGGCCAGCAGGGCGTACTGGCGGTGCGGGGACAGCCAGGGCGAGAGGCTGCCCACCACGATCGGGGCGAAGACCAGGGCGGCGCGGGCGGCGCCCTGCATCAGGGTGAGGGCTCGGGACAGCTCCGGTCCCTCCAGCGCGGCGCCCAGGTAGCCGTTGGAGGCGGCGAAGGTGCCGCCGAGGATGCCCTGGAGCACCAGGGCCACGGTGAAGGCGGCGATCGAGTCGGCCCAGCCGGCCAGCAGGAAGGACACCGTCAGGCCCAACTGGGCCCGCAGCAGCAGTCGTTTGCGGCCGAACCGGTCGGCGAGCCGCCCCCACAGCGGAGCGCCGACGGCAGCGAAGACGGTGGGAACGATGTAGAGCACCCCGGCCCAGCTCGCGTCGCGGTCGCCGAGCCCCGGGAGGATCTCGGTGAGGAAGGGCGGCAGGCCGAGCGCGGCGAAGGAGGCCACGAAATAGCAGCCGGCGACCGCGTGCACCTGCCTGCGGCCGAGGGCCGGTCTGGGCTCGGGGGCGGCCGAGGAGGGCGGGCCGGCGACCGCCGCGCGCCGGACCGGGGGAGCGCTCGCGCTCACTGCGAACCCTCCGCCCGCAGCAGGTAGTTGGGGCCGGTTGTGTAGTGCTTGTTGATGTCTGCGGCGCCCGAGCGTTCCTTGCTGAGCAGGGTTCCGGCGCTGACCATCGCCTTGACGGGCAGCTGTGGGGCGTCCAGGACCTGGGCGCGCAGCGTGCCGCCCGGCTCGCCCGGTCCGGTCCCCAGCCGTTCGACCGCCTCGGCGAGCCGGTCGCGTACGAGGTCCAGCAAGATCCCGGCTGCCGCGCGGCCGTGCCGGGCCAGCCCGAAGGCGTACGAACCGGCGCACAGGTGCAGGGTGATCGTGGTGAACATGTCGGTGAGTGGGCGGTCGTCGTCGCACAGGACGCGGGCGTCGTCGAAGTCGAGCGGGGTGTCGGCGCCGAGCGTCGCGTGTACGCGGGCGGCGTTGACGCGCGGGCTGTCGTCGTCCTTGAGCAGCAGCCGCACGCGGGTGTCACCGGCCGGACCGTGGTCGAGGACGAGGGAGACGTTCTGTTGGTGCGACTCCAGGGCGATGCCGTAGCCGAACAGGGTCGTCTGCCAGTCGAGGAGCAGCCGGAGGCAGGCGTCGAGCAGGGCGATCGGGTCGCCGCCGTGGAACCGGTCGGCGAGGTGGTCGATCACCAGCCGGCCGCCGGGGGCTTCGGCGAGCAGTGCGGCGAGCGGGGTGACGACGGCGTCGTCGAGCCCGGCCGGGTAGCGGCGGCAGAGCGCGGCGAGGAGCTCGTGACCGGCGTGGGCGTAGACGGTCTCGTCGGCGTGCAGGATCGAGCCCTGGAACCGCGGTTCGCGTGCGATGACGGCTTCCAGCAGGCGCTGGCCCGCGACCCCGTCGCGCAGGAAGCCGGGCCGGATGATCCGGCGGTTGCGCAGTCCCAGGGTGGCGGTGGCCATCGGGACCTTGATGTGCAGGGTGGGGTCGTCGGTGACGGCGACCGTACGCATGGAGAGTGTGGGGACGACGTCCAGGTAGGGGCGCTCGGCAAGGACGGCCCGGTCGGCCAGGCCCGCGGCGCTCAGTGCCTCGCGCAGCGGTGCGCCGACGGTGAGCGGGTGGACGGGGAGAGCGAGGTGGCTGTGGTCGAGTTCGGGCAGGCCGAGCGCGGCCGGGGTGGGCCAGGCGGCGGGCAGTGCGGCTGGGCCGCCCGCCACGGTGAGGTCCTGGTGCGGCACGGCGATCCAGCGCAGCGGGAAGCGCGGGTGGAACTCGGGTGCGTGGGCCCGCAGTTGGTCCTCGTCGAGGCCGGAGCGGCCGCGTGCGGTGGGGTACACCGGGTGGTCGAGGCGCGCGGCGAGGGTGTCGTGGGCGAGCCCGCCCGCGAGGCCGGTCCAGTCGGCGGGGTCGGTGCCGTGTTCGGCGGCCAGGGTGGCGGCGACCTCGTCCCGGGTGCGGGAGTGCAGACGCATCGTCGCGAGGGTCTGGCGACACTCCTCGGCGAAGGCGTCGAAGCCTCCCCGGTCGGCGGGGTCGGCGAGCGCGCTCAGGGCCCCGAGGACCTCGTCGTGGGTGGTCAGTTCGCGGCCGTCCGACTCCCGGGCCAGAAGGGGCAGCCGGGCGGCGTACACACTCTGGTAGCCGTCCTCGACGACGGGGAGGAGCAGGGCGTCGCCGGCGTCGGCGGACAGCCGCAACCAGAGCCCGTCCGCACGGTCGACGGGCGTGGTGCGGGTGCGCAGACCGACTACGTCCTCCCGTAGGAGCGCACCGAGGACGCGGAGCAGGAGCTCCGCTTCGGTGGTGTCGGTGTCGGCGTCGGTCTCGTTGTCGGTGTGGGTGGCGGTGGCGGCCGAGGCGGCCGTGCTCACGGAGCGATCTCCCAGCGCTGGGCCGCGAGGTAGTCGGCGGCGACGCGCTCGACGGTCTTCTGGTCCGTGTCCTGGCCGACCGCGCGCAGTACTCCGATGTAGTCGCGGTTGGTGTGGTGGAGCTCGTGTCGCTCCCCCAGCGCGCGCAGCGGCCGGTACGTCAGCTCGACACCGTCCACGACGAGGTCGGCGGCCTCGGGCGCGGCCGTGAGGGTGCCGGCGCTCTGGGCGCAGGGGTAGTCGACGACGGCGGCGCCGTCCGTGCGTGTGCCCAGGTCGGCGGGCAGCGGCTCCCCCAGGTGGGTACGGAGGATGTGCTCGAAGAGCGGGATGTTCAGCAGCCGGGTGAGGAGCAGGTCCATCTGGTCGCCGATGGCCCGGTAGTTGACCTCGATGATGCGGGCGCGGCCGTCGTGCACGACGAATTCGGTGTGGCAGACGCCGAATCCGACGCCGAGGGCGTCGAGCTGGGCGAGGACCTGCTCGACCACCGGTTCGGGGTGGGCGGGGACGTGGACCAACCGTTTCTCGATGAAGTACGGGGGTGCGGACAGCTGAGTGTGGAAGCCGCTCAGTACGTGGCGGACGTGTCCGTCGCCGAGAGTCTCCAGGGTGTAGAGCTCGCCGGCCAGGTACTCCTCGAGCACCAGGGGCGCCAGCGGGCGGCGCGTCTGGATCTCCTTGCAGCGCAGGACGAGGTCCTCGGGGCCGTCGACCAGCACCACGTCCTCGCTGGCCACGCCTTCCCGGGGCTTGACCACGCACGGGTACGGCACGTCGAGGGCGGTGAGCCCGGCCGGGTCCTGACCGGCGGCCAGCTCCGTCGACCACACCGCGTCGAGTCCGCTCGCGGCGAGGTGGCGGCGCATCTGGGCCTTGTCCTTGACGCGCAGCGCCGTCCGCCAGTCCTTGGCCGGGAGGCCGAAGTAGTCGGCGGCCAGGGCCGCCTGGGTCTGGAGGTGATCGCTGTTGGTGAACACCGCGTCGGGCGTGTGGTGGGTCGATATCCGGGTGATGACCGCGCGGAAGTCGCGTACGTCGCACTCCAGGATCTCGATGTCCGAACCTGCCTGGCGGTGGGCCTCGGGTTGGTCGGTGAGGACGGTGACGTCGAGGCCGAGTCGGGCCGCGGCGGGGAGGAACCCCTCGGTGACCGAGTCGGTGGGGTTGAGCGCGAGCAGGTACAACCGCATGGGTTGAGCGCCTTCCGGATCCTGAGCAGTGGGGGTGGGGTGAGTGGGGTGGGGCGCTGTTTCAGGCACGCCTCAGCGCCGACGGATTCCGGAATCCGCCAGTGAAGATCACCTTAGGTTAGCCAACCCTTAGCTTCAACTGGCCTTCAGGGTATGCGACATGGCGAGGAGGCGTGATCGCTGATCGCTGGGCTAAGGTAAGCCTTACCTACTCTCCTCCTGTCGGAGTTTCCGTGCAGCACCTGATCGAGAACCGATGACCACGGCCCCCCGCATCGCGTTGCCCAAGCGTCCTGCCCTGGGCGCTGCTGCCACGCTCGCTCGGACCTACGGTCGCCTCGCGGCCGTCTGTGAGGCGCTGGACGTTCGGGTGGCCACGGCCGGTGCACGGCCCGGACGGTGGGTCGACGGCGCGGAACTGGGGGAGTCGTCGGAACCGGGCGAGAGTCAAGAGGCCCTGGACGCCTTCCTCGCCGCCGAGGCCGCCCGTATCCGGGCGGGACACGGGCATGATCCGCGCCCCGACGTCGCCGCGTCGTGCGCGCTGCACGACTACCTCTGGTCCGTCAGCCTGCTGATGAGCGGCGCCTGGTACCTGGAGCGGCGTGTATCGCGCATCCGCCCGCAGGAGGTGCGCGTGGACCTCTCGACGGGCGCGTTCGAGATCGTTCCGGGGGCCGGATTCGTCTGCCTGCCCGGCGATCCGGCGGCGCACCTGCCGGGCGCCCGCGTGGTGGCCGACGAGGAGGCGCTGCGCGCGGAGGTGCGCGCGGCCGTCGCCGATCACGTACGGCCGCTGCTGGCCGCCATCGGGCCGCGGGTCCGGCGCCGGGACCGGGCCCTGTGGGGCGTGGTCACCGACGACCTCGTCTCCGGGATCTGGTACCTCGGACGCGCCCTCGGCCAGGAGGACCGGGCCGTACGGGAGGCGACCGATGTGCTCCCGACCGCCATCGGGCCCTTCCCTGGTGGCGCCGACTTCAGGCGGCTGGCGGGCCGCGACGGGCAGTTGCACCCGACCCGCACCCGGCTCGGCTGTTGCATGTACTACACCCTGGACGCGGCCCGGGCCTGCGCGACCTGCCCCCGGACCTGCGACGCGGAACGGCTGCGCCGGATCGAGGGCGAGAGCTGAGCGAGCCCCGCACTCTCCGCCATCCACACCCAAGGCCGGCCCCGGCTGTGTACTTCATCAGTACGCCACCGGGGCCGGGCCGTTGGGTAGGTGGTGCCGCCTACTTGGCGGGGTCCACCTGGAAGGTCTTGGCCAGGTCGTCGAGGACCACGTCCGCGCCCTGGAGGGAGACCGAGGTCATCCACATGGCGTCCTCGACCTCGTGAACCTGGTTCTTCTGGACCGCGTTCAGGCGCTTCCACAGCGGGTTGGCGAGGAACTTCTTCTTGCGCTCCTCACCGCCGGAGAAGGTCGTCACGAAGATGTGGTCGGCGTCCGCCTGCGCGATCTGCTCCTCGCTGATCTCGATGTTGAACTCCTTCGGGTCCTGCTGGTTGGCAGGCCGCGCGAGCCCCGCGTCCTTCAGGATGATGCCGCTGAAGGTGGCAGGCAGGTAGATGCGCGTGGGGCCGTCGAGGAAGCGGACCACCGAGAAGGTCGCCGGCGACTTGCCGTCCTTGCCCTTGGTCTTGGCGTTGATCGCGTCACCGATCTTCTTGGCGCGCGTCTCGTACGCCGTGAGCTTGGCCTTGGCCTGCTCCTCCTGACCCAGTGCCTGGCCGAGGAAGGTGACGTTCTCCTTCCAGATCGGGCCGGTGGTCTTGACGAAGACGGTCGGCGCGATCTTGCTCAGCTGGTCGTAGAGGTCCGCGTGGCGGACGGTCGCCGACACGATGAGGTCCGGCTTGAGCGCGGCGATCTGCTCCAGGTTCGGACTGTCGAGCGGGCCGACGTCCTTGGTCTCCTTCACCGCGTCACCGAGGTAAGGGGGGAAGCCCTTCTGGTCGCGGTAGGATCCGATGCCGCCGACCAGCGGCGCGTCGAGCGCGACTACGGCCTCGACCAGGCTGTTGTCCAGCGCCACCACGCGCTTGGGCTTGGCCTTGATCTCGGTCTTGCCCTTGTCGTGGGTGATCGTGCGCGGGAAGCCGGCCGACTCTTCGGCTGCCGACTTCGACGACTCGGCGGCCGGCTTCTTGTCGTCGCTGCTGCCGCCGCAGGCGGCCAGCGAGAGGGCCAGGGCTGCCGTGAGCACGGCAGCGGCGATCCGGCCCGGCCGGCGACGCTGAGTGAAGGTGTTCATCGGTTGTCAGTTCTCCAGAGGGAACACAAAATCTTAGGTAAGCCTTGCCTGGGTAAACGCGCTGTGAAGAGTAGCGGCTCTGCGTGGCCAGATCCAGACGGGGGTGCCGGGGCAAGGTGAGTTAGGCGTCCCTTACCTTGTGTGGGTGTCTCTGAAGCCCGTCACCGCCGACGCCCTCGCGGTCCCCGCCCCAACCGTCCCGCCACCTCGACGAGTTCTCCCCCGAACCTTGGTGCTCACGGCGCTTCTCGCCACTGTGGCCGCCATGGTCTGCGCCTCCCTGGCGATCGGAACCAAGGCCGTGCCGCTCTCCGACGTCCTGGCAGCGATAGCCGGCAGCGACGCCGGCGACGCCGTAGTGGTCCGCGAACTGCGCATGCCCCGCACCTTCCTGGGGCTGCTGGTCGGCCTTGCGCTGGGTGCCGCGGGCGCGGTGGCCCAGGACATCACCCGTAATCCGCTCGGCGACCCCGGTCTGATCGGCATCAGCGCGGGCGGCTCGTTCGCGGTCGCCGCGAGCATCGGCATGCTGGGGCTGACGAGTTCCTACCAGTACATTTGGTTCGCCTTCCTCGGCGGGGCGTTGGCCGGCCTCATCGCCTACGCAGTCGGCGGCACCGGCTACGGCGGCGCCACCCCCGCCAAACTCGCCCTGGCCGGCGCGGCCGTGACCGTACTGCTCGACGCGGGCACCAACACCCTGGTGCTGCTCGACGTGCGCACCCTGGACCAGTACCGGTTCTGGGCGGTGGGCTCCCTGGCCGGACGTGACGCGCAACTGGGGATGGAACTGCTCCCGTTCGTCGTCGTCGGACTCGCCCTCGCCCTCGGACTGAGCGGCCGGCTCAACGCCCTCGCCCTCGGCGACGACGTGGCCAGCTCGCTCGGCACCCCGGTCAAGTCCACCCGCGCCCTGGGCGCGCTGGCCGTGGTCCTGCTGACCGGCGCGGCCGTCGCCGCAGCCGGTCCCGTGACGTTCATCGGCCTGGTCGTCCCGCACGTCGTACGGGCGTTCACCGGGCCCGACGCCCGCTGGCTGGTGCCGTGTTCGGCACTGGGCGGGGCATCGCTGATGCTCGCCGCCGATGTGGTGGGCCGGATGGTGGCCCGTCCCGGCGAACTGGAGGCGGGTGTGGTGACCGCGCTGCTCGGCGCGCCGTTCCTCGCGCTGCTCGTCAAGCGCGGCAAGCTCACGGAGCACACCCGATGAGCACGATGAGCCGTCAGAAGACCGTGCGGCTGCTGAGGATCGAGGCCGGACCGGTCGGCGTGGCCGTGCGGCCCCGGGTCGCGCTCGTGGCCCTCGCCCTCGTCCTGGCCGGGTTCGCGGGCCTGATCGCCTCCGTGTCGCTGGGTACGTTCGCGATTCCGGTCGGCGATGTACTGGGCGCGGTGCTGGGCACGGGCTCCGGCGCCGCCGACCTGATCGTCCACCAGCTCCGCCTGCCGCGCGCCCTGACCGCCCTGCTTGTGGGGGCCGCGTTCGGGCTGGCCGGCGCCGTGTTCCAGGCCGTCACCCGCAACCCGCTCGCCAGCCCGGACCTGATCGGCATCGCGGCCGGCTCCGGGGCCGGCGCGGTGGGCGCCATTTTCATCGGCGGAGTCACCGCGGCCGGCGCCGGCACCTTCGCGGCGGTCCCGTTCGGGGCGCTCGCCGGCGCCTTGCTGACCTCGATCGCCATCTACCTGCTGGCGTACCGGGACGGCACCATCACCGGCTACCGCTTCGTCCTCGTCGGCCTCGCCGCGAACGGCGCCCTGATCGCGCTGACCCGCTGGATGCTGGCCCGCGCCGACATCGACCAAGCGTCCCGAGCCATGGTGTGGCTGACCGGCAGCCTCAACGGGCGCGGCTACGAACACGTCCAGTGGGCCGGGCTTGCGCTGGTGGTGCTCCTGCCGTTGACCCTGGCGCTGGCCCGCCCGTACCAGCTGCTCCAGTACGACGACGACACCGCGCGGAGTCTCGGCATCCCGCTGCGGCACGCGCGGATCGCGCTGCTGGTCCTCGCCACGTGCCTCACCGCGCTGGCTACGTCGGCGGCCGGGCCGATCGCCTTCATCGCCCTGGGCGCCCCGCAGATCGCGCGGCGGCTCGCCGGGACCGCCGGTATCCCGCTGGTCACCAGCGCGTTGACCGGAGCGGTGCTTCTCATCCTCGCCGACCTCGCCGCGCGGCTCGTCCTCGCCCCGACCGAACTGCCCGTCGGCGTGCTCACCGGCGCCGTGGGCGCTCCGTACCTGCTGCTACTCCTCGCCCGTACCAACCGGGCCGGAAAGGGAGGCTGACATGACCGCCCCGCTGACCGAGACCCAGTCCGCCGGCATCTCGCCCACCGCGCTCCACGCGACCGGGCTGCGCCTGGGGTACGGCGACCGGATCGTCTCCGAGGACCTCGACCTCGCCATCCCGGCGGGCCAGGTGACCGCCCTGGTCGGCCCGAACGCCTGCGGGAAGTCCACCGCCCTGCGGGCCCTGGCCCGGCTGCTCAAGCCGGCCGGAGGCGCCGTCCACCTGGACGGCGAGGACATCGCGGGCCTGTCCGCACGGGAGTTCGCGCTGAGGCTCGCCCTGCTCCCGCAGAACCCCAGCGCGCCGGACGGCATCTCCGTACGCGACCTGGTGGCCCGCGGCCGTACCCCACACCAGCGGTGGTGGCGTCAGTGGTCCTCCTCCGACGAGGCCGCGGTGGACGCCGCCCTGGCGGCGACCGGTTCGGCGGAGCTGGCGACCCGCTCCATCGACGAACTGTCGGGCGGTCAGCGCCAGCGCGTCTGGATCGCGATGGCGCTGGCCCAGCACACTCCGGTGCTGCTGCTGGACGAGCCGACGACCTACCTCGACCTCGCCCACCAGGTCGACGTCCTCGAACTCGTCGCGGACCTCAACCGTACCGAGGGCCGCACCGTGGTGATGGTCCTGCACGAGCTCAACCTCGCCTGCCGCTACGCCGGGCATCTCATCGCCATGCGCGACGGCAAGGTGATCGCCGCCGGTCCGCCCTCCGAGATCGTCACACCGGATCTGGTCCACGAGGTCTTCGGCCTCCAGGCGACCGTCATCGAATGCCCGGTCGCCGGCACCCCCCTGGTCGTCCCGATGGGCGGCCGCCGCACCGAAATCGCCTGACGGCCCGGGGAGATCCAGGTCGTCATCGACCGGACCAGCCGCCCACCGGCCCCCACCGCCCTGATACCGGCCGGTAGGGGCGCTGGGCGTTGGGTGCCTCGGCGGGCAGGGGCTATCGTCGAAGGAGGGGTGGCCATAGAGTCCTGGGCCGACGCGAGGTGTGGCGGTGTCGGCCTCTCCGGAAGGGCGACGTCATGCAGGGCGACCCCGAGGTCCTTGAGTTCCTCAACGAGCAGTTGACCGCGGAACTGACCGCGATCAACCAGTACTTCCTCCATTCCAAGATGCAGGAGAGCTTCGGCTGGACGAAGCTCGCGGCGTACACGCGGCACGAGTCGTTCGACGAGATGAATCACGCGGAATCCCTGACCGACCGCATCCTCTACCTCGAGGGCCTGCCCAATTATCAGCGGCTCTTCCATGTGCGGGTGGGGCAGACGGTCACCGAGATGTTCCAGGTGGACCGCGAGGTCGAGGTCGAGGCGATCGACCGGCTCAAGCGCGGTATCGAGATCATGCGTGCCAAGGGTGACGTCACCTCGGCGAACCTCTTCGAAACGATCCTTGCCGACGAGGAGCACCACATCGACTACCTCGACGCACAACTGGAACTGGTCGAGAAGCTGGGTGAGCCCCTCTACATCGCGCAGCTGATCGACCAGCCTGAGAGCTGACCCGACCGCGCGCGATTCACCCGCGTGCCGCGCGCATCCGACCATCCTCTGCGTCTAAGGTTAGGCTGTCCTAATATAGGCGATATGCCCAATCTGTCGCCCGTCGACCGGCAGCGGAGGAGTGGGATCGTGGGTACCCCCGGAGTGCGGCGCGTCATTGCCGCGACCTGCGGCGGTCTGCTGGCCCTGGGGGTTACGGCGTGCGGATCGGCGGACGGTGACCAGACGGAAGCCGGCCCCGCCGCCGGCTCCGACAAGAAGATCACCGTGTACAGCGGCCGGAGCGAATCGCTGGTCAAGCCGGTGCTGGAAGACTTCCGCAAGGCCAGCGGGGTCACCGTCGAGGTGCGGTACGCCGATACCGCCCAGATGGCGGCCCAGCTGATGGAGGAGGGGGAGCGGAGCCCGGCGGACGTCTTCCTCGCCCAGGATGCCGGGGCCCTGGGCGCCGTGACGGCCAGGGGGCTGTTCGCCCCGCTGTCGGCCGAGGTGCTGGAGAAGGTGCCGGCGGAGTACCGGGCAGTGGGCGGCGAGTGGGTCGGGGTCACCGGTCGCTCACGCGTCATGGTCTACAACACCGACCAGGTGCCTGCGGCCGGTCTGCCGGAGTCGGTCTTCGAGCTGACCGAGCCCCAGTGGAAGGGCAAGGTCGGCGTCGCGCCGACCAACGGATCGTTCCAGGCGTTCATCACCGCGATGCGCGTGGAGCACGGCGACGAGAAGACCGAACAGTTCCTCGCGGGGCTGAAGGCCAACGACGCGCAGATCAGGGAGGGCAACGCACCCATCGTCGCCGACGTCGACTCCGGCAGGCTCGCCACGGGGCTCGTCAACCACTACTACGTCTACGAGCTGGCCAAGGAGAAGGGCACCACCGTCGACGCCCTGAAGGCGAAGAATCACTTCTTCCCGAACGCAGACATCGGCTCCCTCGTCAATGTCTCCGGCGTGGGCGTGCTCGACAGGTCCGCGGGGGATCCGGACGTGCGGGCCTTCGTCGACTATCTGCTGGGCCGCGAGGCGCAGACCTACTTCGCCGAGGAGACGTACGAGTACCCGCTGGTGGCCGGCGTCGACAGCGCGCCCGGCCTGCCCGAACTGTCCTCACTGAACGCGCCGGACATCGACCTGGGCGACCTGGCCGATCTGGAGACCACGATCAAGATGATCAAGGAATCGGGGCTGGTCTGAGCGTGCCGTCGTCGGCCCTCGCCCGACGTCGGGTGCGGCGACTGGTGCCGCGCCCGACGCTGGCGGCCGCCGCGACGCTCGCGGTGGGCGTCGCGCTCATCCCCTTGGCCTACCTGGGCGTGCGGGTCGGCGAGGTCGGCTGGGGCCGGATCACCGACGAGCTTTTCACGGCGCGCACCGCGGCATTGGCCGTCCGGAGCGTGGCGCTGGCGGCTGTCGTCACCCTGGCGTGCACCGCCATCGGGGTGGCCGCGGCCTTCCTGGTCACCCGTACCGACGTACCGGCACGGCGGCTGTTCGGGGTGCTCGCGGCGCTGCCGCTCGCCGTCCCGAGTTACGTGGCCGCCTTCGCCTGGGTGTCCACCGTCGAGGACTTCGAGGGGTTCTGGGCCGCCGCACTCGTCCTCACGCTGGTCTCGTACCCGTACGTCTACCTGCCCGTCGCGGCCGCGCTGACCGGAGTGGACCCGGCACAGGAGGAAGCGTCGAGGTCGCTCGGGCGCGGCCCGTGGCGCACGGCCGCCCGCGTGACACTGCGCCAGGTACGCCCGGCGATGGGCGCGGGAGCGCTACTCGTCGCGCTCTACGTACTCTCCGACTTCGGCGCCGTCTCCATCGTCCGCGTCGACGTCCTCACCCGGGCCATCTTCACCTCGATCAACCTCGGCTTCGACCGCACCGGCGCACTCGTGCTCGCCACGGTCCTCGTCGCCCTCACCGCGCTCCTGCTCGTGGGCGAGCAGCTCACCCGGCGGCGCGGGGCCCGCTACGCCCGGCTCGGCGGCGGGGCGCCCCGTCCGCCGCCCCGACTGCGCCTGGGCCCGCTGCGCCGGCCGGCCGCGCTCGGCCTCACCGGTGTGATCGTGACGGCCCTCGGCGTGCCCGCGGCCAGCCTGCTCCGGTGGACCGTCGAGGGCGTCTCACGACCCGGGTCGCTCGCCGAACTCGCCATCGCGGCGCGCAACTCACTGGGCGTCGCCCTGCTCGGCACCGTCCTGACCGTGCTGCTCGCCCTGCCGGTCGGGCTGCTCACCGCGCGCGTACCGGGCCCGCTCGCCGTCGGCCTGGACCGCCTGGCCTATCTCTCGCACGCTCTGCCCGGCCTGGTCATCGGCCTCTCCCTGGTGTTCTTCGGCATCAACGTGGCCTACTCGCTCTACCAGACCGTATGGTTGCTCGCCCTGGCGTACGCGGCGCTCTTCCTGCCCCTCGCCGTCGCGGCCGTGGGAGCGGCCGCGGCCCAGGCGCCACCCGGCCTGGAGGAGGTCGCCCGCTCGCTCGGACGCGGGAGGGCCCACGTACTGCGCACGGTGACCGTCCCGCTGGCCGCACCCGGCATCGGCGCAGGGGCCGCGCTGGTCTTCCTCACCTGCATGAAGGAGTTGCCCGCCACCCTGCTGCTGCGCCCCACCGGGATGGACACCCTCGCCACCGGCCTGTGGACGCACACCTCTGTCGCCGCGTACGCCGCCGCCGCACCCTACGCCGCCTTGCTGGTGCTGATCGCGGCCGTGCCCACCTGGTGGTTGTCCGCGCGCACCGGAGTCCTCACCCGGGGAGGCGGCTGACATGGCAGAACTGCGCATCAGCGACGTCCGCAAAGCCTACGGCCGCATCCGGGCACTGGCCGGTGTGAACCTCACCGTCCGCTCCGGCGCCCTGACGGCCGTGCTCGGCCCCTCCGGCTCGGGCAAGACCACGCTGCTGCGCTGCATCGCCGGCTTCGAGGCACTGGACGAGGGCGAGATCCGCGTCGACGGTCGCCGAGTCGCCACCGCCGATACCTCGATGCCGCCCGAACGGCGGCGGATCGCGGTGGTCCCCCAGGAGGGCGCGCTCTTCCCACACCTGTCCGTTCTCGGCAACGTCGCCTACGGCCTTGACCGGGCCGCCCGCCGGGCCGGCAGGGTGGCCGCCGTGCTGGACCTGGTGGGCCTGTCCGGCTTCGAGGACCGGATGCCGCACCACCTCTCGGGCGGCCAGCAGCAGCGCGTCGCGGTCGCTCGCGCTCTCGCGCCCCGGCCACCGGTCGTCCTCCTCGACGAGCCCTTCAACGCACTCGACGCCGCGCTGCGGGCCGAACTCCGCCAGGACGTCTGGCAGGCCCTGCGCGCCGACGGCGCAACCGCCGTCCTCGTCACCCACGACCAGGCGGAGGCCCTTTCCATGGCCGACGAGGTCGCGGTCATGTGCGACGGCCGGATCGTCCAGAGCGGACCGCCCGAACTCCTCTACCACGCACCGGCCAACCCGTGGGTGGCCTCCTTCGTCGGCGACGCGGTCTGGCTGCCCGCCGTACTGGACGGCGACCGGGCCCGCACCCCGCTCGGCGCCCTCCCGGTCATCCACTCCGAAGGCGCCCTTCCGCCCGGCCCGCTGCGTGTGCTCCTGCGACCCGAGCAGATCACCCTCGCCCCGACCGGCACACCGGAGGGGGTCGCCGCGACCGTCGTACGGCGCGACTTCTACGGCCACGACGCGGTGCTCGCCCTGCGCCTGGCCGACGGCACCTCCGTGGCCGCCAGGATCTTCGACACGACCGTGGCCCCACCCGCCGTCGGCGACGAGGTCACCCTTCGCGTCCACGGCACCGCACGCCCCTACCCGCTCAGCGGACACCCGGATCCCCCTCGGGACGGCTGAGCCGACTCCGCGCGCCGCTCCGCCGTCGTCGTCAGGGAAGGCCCCGAGCCCGCCAACGACTCTCGTTGCCGACGTGAGGCCGAGAGCAGGGGCTGGTCTATGAGGGCGCTCACGTACTCCGGCGCGGTGACGCGGGGCGGGCGTCGGCGTCATCGTTCTCCGGCTCGCCCTCGACCCGAATCCCGCTCCAGAACGCGACGTGGTTCTTGATCCGGCGGGCGAACGGGCTCGGGTGCGGGTAGTACCAGGCCGCACTCCGGTTCGTGCGTCCGCCCACGGAGACGTCGTAGTACCGGGCGACGCCCTTCCAGAAGCACAGCGACCACGCCCTGGTCTCCGTGACGTACTCCCGGTACACGGTGTCGGGAGGGAAGTAGTGGTTGCCCTCGACGATCACGGTCCGCGGCGCTTCGGCGATCACGGTTCCTCGCCATACGGCTCGCAGCATGACGACACTCCTCGGCTCGTGAGACCAGGCTATGCCCGGCGAGCCCGGGCGCTCCGTGACCGCGCTCACCGTTCCCGTTCGACGGGCCGCCGGGCCCCGCATGTCCTGCCGCCTCCATCGCCACGCCGGCGAGCGCGCTGTTGATGGTGCTCTTCGCCCTCGACATGCTCGGTGTCCGTGCCGTGCGCCGCTTCGCCCCCCGGGTCCCGCCTCACTGGGATCCGCTCTTCGCCGCTCTCGACTTGTTTCTGCGCTCAGCCGCCAGCCTCTGGCAGGGCCGCCTCACCCTCGGTGCAGCGGCGCGGGTCAGACCTTTTCGGCGGTCAGGCGAGGGTGATCGGCGGTGAGCACGGTGATGTCCTCGACGTCTGAGGTCAGGATCGTGACGCGGCCGGGCTGGGCGAGGGCGGTGGCACAGAGCATCGCGTCGATGGCGTACTTGTGGCCATGGAGCCCGGCCGCGCGCAGCAGAGTGGCGGCGGACTGGGCGAGGGCCTGAGTGACCGGCTCGACCCGCAGCCGGGACAGCGTCCACTTCAGCGCTGCCTCGTTGATCCCGGGGTGTATCACCTCGACGAGTACTGCCGTGGAGGTGATCACCGGAAGGTCGGCGTCGCGGGCGGCGGTGAGCCACTCGTGGACCTCGCGGTCGCGCTGTACAGCCTTGGCCAGGCCCTCGCTGTCCAAGATGAGCGCGCCGCTCACGCTGCCGCCCCGGCCGCGGAGGAGGAGCTGCCCGTGAGCTTGGCCCGTTTGGCAGCCACGGCTTCCGGATCCGCGGGGCCGTTGGTCTTGTCGAAGTCGGCGATCAGTTCGGCCAGGTTGTCGCGCTCGATCTGCCTTTGCGCGGCCTTCTCCAGGTACGCGGACACGCCCCGCTTGCCGACCCGATCACGGATCGCCTGCAAGGTGCCGGCGGTCAGGGAGACGGAGATGCCGCTGCTGGGGCCGTCGCCGGGAAGGAAGTCGGTGTCGTCGTCAGCCATGACACGAGTATGGCATTCCATATGCTATAAGGCGAGAGCCTTCCGGCGGTTCAACCTCGGTGAGCTCTCGGGCTGGGGCGGAGTGTGCGCCGACAGGTTGCATGCAGCGCCCGTAGTGCCCGCAATACACGTCACCTCACGTCCGATTTGTTCTCTGTGTAGCCTTGACCTGCGGATTTCTCTTGGAGTGCAGGTCAGACGCTCTGCCGCCCGCTTGGGTGTGGCAGGGCGCGGGGTGCTGTGACGCCAGGTCGGTGCTGCTGATCCATGTGGCCTCGGCTGGCTGTTCATGGCGGCTGTGCCTCCTATCGGGGCCACCGATTGGAGAGCATCATGTTTCCGCCTTCAGCCATGTGGCGGAGCGGGCGGACGGTGCGCTGGCGGACCCGCTCGGGTGCACCGAAGCCCAGGCTGCCGACGCGACCGTCGCGCGAGGGAAGAGCACGTTGTCATGGACCGGGAGTCTGGCCGCAGCCCGGTCATCGGGCCTGGCAGATGATCGCCGCCGCGCTGGACTCCGGGGTGGCGGCACCGGGGTGACCGCCGAAGAAGCTTATGGGCAGCACCCGCAGCCTCGTGCCGCCCTGGAGGCACGCGGGACCGGCTACGTGATGGCTGTCGGACTCGAGCGCGGATCAACCATGGCCGTACTTCCCTGCGGCCAGACACCGTAGTCGGCCGTTTGCCAGTCATCGCCCTGCCTCCACCGCTTCGAAGGTCTACCCGCGGATGAGCTCGCTCGGGGCCGTCCGCCGCGACTCGGCCAACAGGCGCGGGTTTCGAGTCAGGAACCAGCCAAATACCAAGCACAGTAAGTGAGTCGTGCTCACCCCGCCCATCTTCCCCTGAGTATCGTTGTTGCATGAACCCTCTGAGCCCGGGCGATCCGCGTGCGATAGGGCCCTATCGACTTCTCGGGGTGCTCGGAGAAGGGGGCATGGGCCGGGTGTACCTCGCGCGGTCCGAAGGGGGGCGGACCGTCGCCGTGAAGGTTGTGCGGGCCGAGTTCGCCAGGCAGGACGACTTCCAGCAGCGGTTCGCGCGAGAGGTCGACGCCGCGCGGCGCGTGGGCGGTGACTGGACTGCGCCGGTCCTGGACTTCGACACGAGTGCCGCAACGCCCTGGGTCGCCACCGGCTACGTACCGGGTCCCGACCTCCAGACCGTCGTCGCCGACGACTACGGTCCGCTGCCCGAGGGCTCGCTGCGCACCCTCGCGAACCGGCTCGCGCTCGCCCCTGGGGGCCATCCACGACGCCGGTCTCGTGCACCGGGACCTGAAGCCGTCCAATGTCCTGGTCACCGTCGACGGGCCCCGCGTCATCGACTTCGGCATCGCCCGCGCCCTGCACGCCGTTTCCGGCAACGACTTACGTACCCGCACCGGCGTGGTCATCGGCTCGCCCGGCTTCATGTCGCCCGAGCAGGCGCGGGGGCTCGAAGTCGGCCCGCAGAGCGACGTGTTCAGCCTCGGTTCCGTCCTCGCGTACGCGGCGACCGGGCGGCTTCCGTTCGCCGGCCACTCCGGCGGGCTGCACGCGCAATTGTTCGCGGTGGCCGAGGAAGAGCCGGACCTGGAGGGTGTGCCGGAGGGTGTGCTTGGGCTCGTACGCCAGTGCCTGGAGAAGGCGCCCGAGGATCGGCCCACGCCTACGGAGCTTGTGGCCCGCACCGCCGCCGGGCAGGTGCGGCCGTGGCTGCCGGGAGAAGTGCTTGAGCAACTGGGAAGGCATGCGGCGTGGTTGCTGGATCTGGATCCGCAGAGGCGTACTTCGGGTGTGCCCGTGGATACGCTGCAGGACATGCCGGTTGAGGCCCCAGTAGATGCGCGGGCGGACACGCAGCCGGGAATTTCGGTGGATGCGTATACGAAGGTACAGCCCGACGTGCCGGTGGTTGTTTCGGTGGGCACCCCGACGTCCGGCGGCCGCCCGACACAGCCGAGTGCCCCGCCCGTGCAGTCACGGTTCAAACGGGCCCGATTCCTCGGCGCTGTCGTAGGAGTGCTGGTTCTCTCCATCGGCGCGCTGATCGCGGCGAACTCCTGGGACGGCAGCGGCGCGGACCCCGGTGGAAACGGCGGTACGAACGGTGGTGCGGAGGCCACCCCGGCGGCGGTGGCCGTGCCGAAGAGTTTCCTCGGGGCGTGGGAGGGCGTGCCGTTGAGCGACACGCGCGTACGTGTCGAGTTCAAGAAGGACGAGCAGCACCGCACGGTCGCCAGGTCCTTCTTCCTGACCGGCACCTCGCTCTGCGTGGTGAACAAGGAACCGAAGAAGGCGTCCAAGGGCTCGGTTTCCCTGGGGGACGCCCGTAGCGAGAACGCGTTCGGCGGCGGCACGTGCACGTTCCTGCCGTCGTACACCCTGAAGACCCGTAAGGACGGCAAACTCGACTTTGCCACCGACAACGGCCAGTACAAGGCCGTCCTTTTCAAAGCCAGGGGCGGCGAGGCGCCCGTGCCCGAGAAGTACGTGGGGCAGTGGGTCCCCAAGGGCGAGGAGGAAGACCCGACGGCCCAGGTAACCATCGAGCAGGCGAAAACCGGGGACATCTTCGTCGAGGGCTGGTACAAATCCCGTCAGAAGCGCTGCACGTGGAAAGAGGTCCTGGTGTTCGTGAACGACACCGGTCTCATCTCCAGGCCGCTCTACTGGCGCGGGTCGGCGGACGCCTGCGGCATGGCTCCTACCGGCGCCCGTGGGTACACCCTCGCCGACTCCGGCGTCCTGTCCATGGGCAATGCGGCGCAGAAGTTGGAGTTCGTCCGCAAGCCCGGCGCGTAACGCACAGGTACGAGGGCACCGCAGGCGCACGACGTCTTCGCACGTCAGATCCACCAACAGCGCACCAATTCACTGGCATTGGGCCTGGTCATCCAGGCGGCCGTCGTCGGCGGGACCGACCCCGTACGTGCCGTCCGGCTGCTCCTGCATCACAGGGCCGGTCACCGTGGCCGGCCCAGTGGAGAAGACGTGTGACGGGGTGGTCGGCTGAGGCTGCAGTGGCGCCCGGCTCAAGAGCACCGGCACATGGTCGGCTCCGGGACGTGTGCTCCCGGTCGTCGCCGGTCCGTGTGACGACCCGTGGGCACAGCGGACGCTCACCGAGCCGCCCCACGACGTGTGGTGGCACGAGCACAACGGGGGACGGCAGCGGTGGCGGAAGGTGGCGATGCCGGCCGGCCATCGCCTTGATGGCCGCACCGCCCTCGCAGACCGAGCCGATCACCAAGGTGACCGGGCCTGGCGAAGACGTCCAAGATCCTTGACAGATCGACTGTGGAGATCAGCGAGGTGTTCCCGGATATCAGGCCGATCGACCGGGTGACCACGAACGCCTGGTCGGCCGCCGCCTTCCGTGCGGCGGTGGAGGCCACTGGGCGCCGGAAGCCGGTGATGGCGGGCCTGTCCACGGCCGTCGGTCTTGCGCAGGCTGTGCTGGGCGCGCTCAAGAACGGGTACGGAGTGTTCCTCGTGTCCGACTGCTCGGCCTGCGTCACCCGGAAGACGCACGAGGGCGCCAATCAGCGGCTCACGATGGCCGGCGCCCGGCCGGTCAACTCGCCGGAGCGGATCGCGCTCACCGAGGTGCTGACGCGGCACGGTGGCGCGTCAGCCCTGTGGGGCAACTACGTCCGGGCGATGTCGCTCGCCCGCGGCGGCGGGCTGTCGCCGGCGTGGCTGCGACGCCTCGGGTGGTCGGGTGGATCAGCCCGCCGCGCCGTCCAGTAGGTGGCTGGCGCAGTCGCAGTGCCCGTTCTGTGCTGGCCGCCAAGGTGGCGACGCCGATCACGATGTTGCCCCACATCGGCACGTCGATGGGTGAAGTGAAGGTCCCGGTGTGCTGGGCGATGCCCTCGGACTTGGTGAGCTGTTCGGCAAGTTGTGGGACGAGGACGGCCAGGGCGGCGACGAGCACGCAGAGTGAGAGGAGACCGATGGTGCGGCTCAGCGCGGGGTGTGCGCGGTCGAGGCGTGCCCGGCGCCCCTCGGCGGAGTCGGGGTCCGGGACCAGCTGGAACTCGCGGCCTTCGTCGGTGACGTAGTGGCAGCGCTTGAGTCCGAATCCGCTCATCTTCACTTCGACGGTGCCGCCCGGGACGGGGAAGACGGCAGGGAGCTTGGACACGGCGTGCAGCCTGCCGTGGACATACAGGTGGGCCTTGACGTTGCCGGACGACTGGTTCTGCCAGTGCCTGACGTCGACGGCGTAGACCGTCTCGCGGCCGTCGTCTCCCGGCAGCCGCAGCTGGAGCAGCGCGCGGAAAGGTAGCTGCCACCAGCGGAAAGGCTTCAACTCGCGCCCGTCCCCGGGCATGACCCGTTGTACGGCACGACGGTGCCGCCACTCCTTGATCATGTGTCCGCTCCCGTTACTTCTTCGGCTCCGCCGCGCAGGCGAGGTCCTCGGTCGGGCGCTGTCCGTCGGTCAGGAACGCTGTCACCGTGTTGTTCGCGCACGTGTTGCGGCCGAACGGGTAGACACCGTGACCCCCCTGGTCGGCGGTCACCATCGTGGCCCGGTCGCCGAATGCCCGACGCATCTTCATGGCGCCGACCAGGGGTGTCCCCGGGTCGCGTTCGTTCTGCACCATCAGGACGTTCGACGGGCCGCGGTCACCGATCCGCACCGGCGGCTCGACCCGGGTGTCCGGCCAGTACGCGCAGGGCTTGATGTTTCCGGTGGTGCCGCCCAGCATCGGGTACTTCAGCCGGTCGATCGCGGCGTTGCGCTGGTAGTCCCGGACCTTGCCGGGCCAACGTGAGTCTCCGCAGGTCACGTAGAAGTGACTGGCCGAGAGGTTCTCCGGGTACGGCGGCGGAGTCGGCAGCGGCCTGCCCTGGTCCAGCGCCTGCCATTCCCCGGCCAGTTTGGGCATGTAGCCCTCGACGTAGAGGTTCTCGAACGTCACCCCGCGGAACACCGTTCCGTCGATGCCGCCGACCGGCTTGGCGTCCAGCCGCTTCACGAGTTCGAAGAACTTGGCTGTCACCTGCTTCCATGTGGTGCCCAGACCGTACTCGGGGTGCGCGGCCGCGTACGCCGCGAAGTCCGGGAACCGGTCCTCCATTCCGCGGCCGAGCAGTCGGAAGCCCGCCAGGCCGTAGCCGTCGGGGCTCATGTTGCTGTCGAGCACGATCCGGTCGCTGCGCTCGGGGAACAGCGTCGTGTACACCGCGCCGAGGTAGCTGCCGTAGGAGGTACCGAAGTAGGAGGCCTTCGGCTCGCCCAGCGCCGCCCGGATCCGGTCCATGTCGCGCGCGGTGTTCGCGGTGGTGGTGTACGGCAGCATCCACGCCGCCCGCGACGTGGCGCACTGTTCGGCGATGGTCCGCGCGTTCGGCGCCTCCTTGGCGACGTCGGCCGCGGTGTGCGCGTACGGCGGGAAGTTGCCGCGTGCCTGCTGCTGCGGTGTCAGGTCGCAGGTGACCGGCGTGCTGCGGCCGACGCCACGCGGGTCGAAGCCGATCACGTCGTAGGAGTCGAGGACGTCCTTCGGCAGCCCGGCGCCGGCGAGGAGGGCCGGGTAGTCGAGCCCGGAGGCACCGGGGCCGCCCGGGTTGGTCAGCAGCACACCGCGGCGCTTCGAAGGGTCCTTGCTCGCCAGGCGTGAGACGGCGATCTCGATCTGCCGGCCGTCGGGATTTCGGTAGTCCAGCGGGACGTCGAGCGTTGCGCACTCAAGACGGGGCGCGTCGGTGTTCTGCGATTCGGCCTTCTGCGGGCACGGGCCCCACCGCAGGGTGTCCGACGTGGCCGCCACCGTGTTCGGAGTCGCCGCCGCCGACGGTCCCGACATCGCGACCGCCGCGACTGCGGTGGCCGCGAGGGCGAGGGACAGGGTTTTGCGCATCTGGTGTCCTCCTGAGGGGGCGCACGAGGTCGCGCGCCGGAACGGTCGGGTGACGGATATGAGTCTGCTCATCCGGCGTCATCGGCACATCGGCCCGGCGGCTCGAGTCACCTTCGACCAAAGTCGAGGAGGTGATACGACTCTGGGGTGAGGGCGGGAGCGTCCCAGGGTCTGCTGCACCGGCCGCTCGGTTTCGCGACAATGAGCGGATGAACACGGACCTCGTGCCACGACTCGGGGGGTGGCAGCAGACATGGCGGCTGGTGGCGGCCGGGGCACTGGGCATTCCCTTCTGGCTCTCCACCGTTGCGGCGCTACCGCGGGGGTGCGCGACCGACACGTGTTCCTGGTTGGTCACCGGTGATCCGCTGGTGGCTCTCGGCTGCCTGACGGCGCTCCTGTGGCGGCGACGGTTCCCGCTTGCCGTCGCCATGGGGGTCACCATCTCCTCGAGCGCGTCGACACTCGCCACCGGTGCCGCGCTTCTGGCTCTGTGTTCGATCTCCACTCGTCGCCGACCGGTGGAGATCGAAGTTGTCGCGCTCGTCTACGTGGCCGCGTCGCAACTCGCCCTCGTGCTCTACCCGATCAAGAGGCCGCCCGGCTCGCTATGGCTCCAACTCGCACTCCCGGCACTGAGCGCGGGCATCGCGGCGGCCATGGGCGTGGCCATCGGCGCACGGCGCGTCGAGGTGCGGTCCTTGCGAGAGCGGGCAGAGAGCGCGGAACGGGAACAGACCGCACGGGCGGAGCAGGCACGGGCCCTGGAACGGAACCGTATCGCCCGGGAGATGCACGACGTGCTCGCGCATCGGATCTCCCTGGTCGCCATGCAGGCCGGAGTCCTTGACCACCGCGGCAACCTCACCACTGAGGAGAACCGCATGTTGATCCGTGGCATCGCCGACGGCTCCCACCAAGCGCTGGAAGAACTACGAGACGTCCTCGGTGTGCTCCGCGCCGACCCGGGCCGCCCGGAACCGCCACAGCCCTCCCTCGACCGCATCCCGGAGCTGGTGGCCGACGCCCGCACGTCCGGACTGGACGTCACGCTCACCACCACGGTGACGGGAGAACCGTCCGACGTCGTGGGACGAACCTGCTACCGGGTCATCCAGGAAGGACTGACCAACGCCGTCAAACACGCACCGGGCGCCCCCGTACACATCACCGTCGAAGGAACAGCCGGCGACGAACTGCGCGTAAGCGTCCACAACTCCCCGGCCACCACGACGACCACTCGACCTCCGGCATCAGGATTCGGCCTGCTCGGCCTCGCCGAACGCATCACCCTCGCCGGCGGAAGCCTCAGCCACCACCCGACACCCGACGGCGGATTCGTCCTCACCGCGCACCTACCCTGGGCGAACCACGACCACGAGAAGAGAAGCTGAGTGGACAGCGAGCGGGAGCCGGTGCGTGTCGTCATCGTCGACGACGAACAACTGGTGCGCCTTGCACTACGACTCGTCATCGACGGTGAACCGGACCTGACCGTCGTCGGGGAGGCGGCCGACGGGGACGCCGCGATCGCCGTGGTGGACGAGCAGCGGCCGGACGTGGTGCTGATGGACATCCGGATGCCCGGCCGTGACGGTCTCAGCACGACCCGGGAACTCCTCACCCGGCCGGCGCCGCCCCGGGTGCTCATGCTGACCACATTCGACTCCGACGATCTGGTGCTCGGCGGGCTGCGCGCCGGAGCCCTCGGGTTCGTCCTGAAGGACACCCCGCCGGCGCGGATTCTCGACGCGGTGCGGACAGTCGCGGACGGGAACCCCGTGCTGTCCCCGGCTGCCACGGCACGAGTGATCGCCGCAGCCACCGGGCCGCAGTCCTCCGAGGCCCGCCGCTCCTCTCGCGAAGCCGCGCGGAATCAGCTGTCCGCGCTGACCGAACGAGAACTCGACACCGCCCGGGCCATCGCGGACGGGCTGGGCAACCCGGAGATCGCCGAGCGGCTGCACATCAGCATCGCGACCGTCAAGGCGCACACAGGCAACCTGTTCGCCAAGCTGGCGGTCGAAAACCGGGTGCAGATCGCACTCCTGGTCCGCGACGCAGAGGGATGATCGGCCACGCAACACGCGGACGACTACGTCGTGTACGTCGCCAACCATCCCGGTGAGGCTCCTGCAGGACCGTGCAGCGCAGGCCCCTGGGGTCATCTCCATCGCGAAGTCGTCGGCCAGATCCAGGATCGTGGGGCGGCCCTCCAGTTTGGCCGGCCAGACCGGCGGGAGGGCCGTTCGCCGAGGAGCGCGCCGGTGAGGGTGGCGGCCGGACGCCCGCGACGGCGGGCCCTGCCGAGCCCCACTTGTCCCGTGCGTGAGTGTCCCCGACGCACGTGAGGCTCAGGGTCGCGCGGCGCGTCGTCTACGGGGGAGGGTGCGGTCGTCAGGCCGCTGACAAGCGTCCGAGCCACGGCGACCGTGGCGGGTGTGGCGGCGTTGGACACCGTGAAGCCATGGACCGGGCCTTTTCCCGACCGCTTGTGCAGGGCGGGATCCTGGCCCGGTTCAGGGCACTCAGAAGGCGGCGATCCGTACGTCCGCCGTGCACACGTCGAAGGATCCCAGCGAGCCGTCCTCCTTGATCACCTTCACGGTGCGGGCCACGTCGTCCGGGAGGGCGATCTCCACCTTGAACGCCTGCACCGCGGAGACCTCGCGGGCCGACTCGGTGCCCTCTGCCCGCCGTACCGCTCGAGATCGCGGCCGGTGCGTCCTCCCAGTGCGCCGAGATGATCACGATGGCTTTCGGTTTGGGCAGGGACTGCGCCCAGGTGAACAGGTCGTCGAGTCACTGCGGATCGTCGAGGGTGAAGGGCGCTCCGTGGCTGATGAACAGCCTCGGCAGCGCCCCATCGGCGGGGACCCAGAGCCGCTGTTCGCGGGCCCGCGGGAGGACCCGGGCGAGGTGATCGTCGTAGGCCCCGGCCGGGATGCGGGGCGTGTGCGGGGTGGTCATGGCGTGTCGCTCCTTGCCAGTTGGGGGCCCTGGCCCGGGCGGCCTCATCGTCAGGTCGCCCGGGCCGCGTTCCGCGCGGTTCACCTGTGGCCGGCTGCCGACCCCGGGGGGCGAGTCGTCGCCGACGGTGGTGCTCAGCCGAAGATCGGGCTCTCGGTGGCGTAGAGGAAACGGGTCTTGGAGCGGTCGAGGAAGTTCTCCTCGTCCGCGGCGACGGTCGTGGTGTAGGTGTCGGAGGTGAACCAGCCGGCGGCGTCGGCGATGCTGTCGACCCACACCTCGGCGACACCGTCGTAGACGGCTGTGCGGATGCCGGGGATCTCGTCGTCGGTGGGCAGGAGTTGGACGTAGCGCCGTACCGGGACCTCTCCGCCGGGCAGGCTCGTGATCAGCGCGGTGTGCTTCTGCCAGTAGTCCGCGAACTCCTCACGGGTGAGGTCTGCCCGCCGGGTCAGGAAGATGCTGATCTTGATCACGGATGTCTCCTTGAAGCCGAGCTTGACTTGCCTGGGCAAGAGACATCTCTTGCCTGGGCAAGTAGACTGGATCGCATGGATGCACCGTCACCGTGGCTCGACGCCGAGCAGCAGGAAATCTGGCAGGACCTTCTCACCGTCGTGATCGCGCTGCCTGCGGCCCTGGACCGTCAGTTGCAGCGCGACGCGGGCATCTCGAACTTCGAGTACGGCGTGCTCGCCCGGTTGTCGATGGCAAATCAGGTCACCATGCGGCTCAGCGAGTTGGCTCGGGACTGCAACAGCGCTCTCCCGCGGCTGTCGAAGCTCATGGACCGCTTCGAGGCGCGGGAGTGGATCGTTCGTCGAGTCGACCCGAGCGACGGTCGCTACACCCTGGCCACGCTGACCGACACCGGTCGGCAGCAGGTGGTCGACAGCGCGCCGGGGCATGTCGCGCAGGTGCGCCGACTCGTGTTCGACCCTCTCACCGCTGCACAGCGCCGCCACTTCGGCGCGGCGCTTTCCAGCGTCGCCGAGACCGTGCGGCGGGAGGCCGCCGGAGGTCCCACCGGGTGAGTGCGCTCACCTCCCGCTCGGCGCGCGGCCGAAGCTACCGGTCACAGGGTGACGGAGGCGTGGGCGGCCGACAGAAGAACCCGCCGATCACGCCGTACGGGCTCCGGCAGCGGGGCATGGTCGGGAGAGCCTCGGCGCTGACCGACCGCCCGGTCATTGCCCGATCGGGCGCCAAGGTCTGCCCCCGCGGCCTTCGTCGTACACCGCCACCCGCGTGTATCAAGGAAGTGTGCAACGTTGACCAGGGGGATGGTGCTGAGTGCGGACGCAACGCCACGACAGATCGGGCGACGAGAGGGAGTCGGACCAGGCCCCCGCCTCAGTGAGAGGCGCGTCGTCCGCCGCGCAGCGACGGGGCGGGTCGGCGCCGCAGGGTCTGCTCGCGCTGCAGAGTACGGTGGGTAACGCGGCCGTGGTCCAGATGCTCGCCCGGGCCGGAAATGATCGGACCCGCGAGGAGCACCGGCACAGTGGCGATTGCGGCCACGAGAGCACCGCACAGCCCGCCGTGCAGCGCTCTGCCGTCCACGACGTCCTGCGCGCCCCCGGCCGGCCCCTGGACGACGCCACCCGTACGGACATGGAATCCCGCCTCGGGTCGGACTTCTCCGACGTCCGCATCCACACCGACGGCGCCGCGAAGGCCTCCGCGGCCGAAGTCGGTGCCCGCGCCTACACCTCGGGCAGCCATGTGGTCGTCGGCGAGGGCGGCGCCGACAAGCTCACCCTGGCGCACGAGCTGACGCACGTCATTCAGCAGCGGCAGGGGCCGGTCGCCGGCGCCGACAACGGTGCGGGCCTGCGGGTGTCGGACCCTGCCGACCGGTTCGAGCGGGAGGCGGAGGCCAACGCCCGTCGGGTCATGAGCAGCCCCGCCCCGCAGGGCGGCCTCTCGGACGCCGAAGCGGCCCCGGCGTCGGGCGGTGTGGACTCCGTGTCCTCGCACCCCGTGCAGCGGGTCTTCGCGGGTCGCCTGGACGGTTACGAAACCTCCCAGGCGATGAACGAGCTGAAGGCGCAGGGGTTGGCGCCGAAGTGGAGTGAGGTCAACGCGGCACGTCTCGGCACGACGGCCTACGACAGCCTCCGCGACCTCGCGCGAGGGCTGGGTCTCCAGCCGTCGCAGCAGTCCGGGCAGACATCGGCTTCGGAGGTTGTTCCGGCTCCCACCACCTCGGCGGCGACCACCTCGGCCCGCACCTCGCGGCCGGCGCCGCCCAAGCCCAAGCCCAAGCCGGCCGGGCTCACCGGGCCCAGGCAGCAGTCGACCTCCGCGACCCCCCAGCAGCAGGTCCCCTCGACCCCGGCCCCGGCACCGCGCGCTCGGACCACCGCGCCTCAAGCGCCGGTCGAGGAGCGGAAGAAGGGGGTGGCCGAGCAGGTCTCGGTGGACGACTTCGCGGCGAATTCAGCGCAGGCCCGGGACGAACTCGAGCAGGAGCGGGCCGCTCCCCGCAGGTATCTGCACCCACGGGCCGCAAGCCAGTTGAACGACGAGGTGTACCAGCAGATGGCCAAATCTGTGAATATCTTCAACAGGAACCAGGTCGTGCCGCACCTCATCGATCAGCTCTACAGCTGCCTGGAGTGGACCGGCCGGGCGCCCATCGCCGTCTTCACCCATGAGGCCCAGGGCAAGGGCGACCTGATGCTCGGCGTCAAGACCGCCGACGCGCTGCGCGAGAACTTCCCGCGGACCGAGGCGAACCAGAACGACATCGCCCTGCTGACCGCCGCGGCAGCGCACAAGAAGCAGCCAGGCGTCTTCGAGGACTCCGGCCACCCGTTCACGGTGCTCGACGGCGCCACTCCCTTCGCGCCGGAACTCGGCATCGGCAAGGCCCCCACCCACGCGATCGTTGCCCCGCAGCTGGCCGCGACCAAGAACTTCCAGAAGAGCGTGGGTAAATGGGGCAGCGCGGTCTCCGCGATGACCGAGTACTCCAAGAAGGAGTCACTGCCGCCGGGCGCCGCCGGGAAGGGCTACACCACCGGACTCGGTGCGGACGAGGTCGGCATCACCTTCGACGCCGGCCTGCGGGCCTACAAGCAGCACCAGGACAGCATCGAGGGCGAGGCGAACAAGCGGGCCGCCCGGCTGGAGAACCTCCAGGCGCTGAAGGACAAGAAGCTACTGACCGGGCTCTTCCCGGAGAACCAGGAGCAGGCGGCGAAGGAATATGCCGCCGCCGCTACGTCCCGGCTGTACTTCGCCTACTCCAACAAGAGCGCGATGCGGTTCGCGCTCACCGTGGCCGAGGTCGAGAACGGCAACAGCAACGACGTGCACGTCGTCCAGTCCTCGCCCAACCAGATGCCGGCGACGCTCGACGACAACGTGAAGAGCGAGCTCGCGGAGCTCGGGGTGGGCAAGGTCCGGCTGGTGGAGGTGTCCTCCCAGAACGATGCCCCGACGACCACGGACCAGAACACCGGCGGCGCCGGCAAGACGATGTACTGGATCACGACCGACCGGGTACCGCACGAGGACATGCTGACGCTGATCAAGGCGAGCGAGCCGATCGTGATGACGACCGGCAACCAGAGCACCTCCGAGGCGCTGTCGGCCGGCAAGACCATCATGTACGAGAGCATCGGCATGGAGCAGAGCAAGGCGTTCCGGCAATCGTTGTACGCCGGTGCCGGGGTCAAGCAGCCGGATATCGACAGCATCGCCGCCGTCAGCCGGGACTACGACAACAAGCGCGGTACTCAGCCCCCCGGCCAGCCCCAGTTCAAGGCCGCGGCGGCAGCTCTGAAGAACATGCAGCAGGAAGACAGGATGGGGGCTTTCAGCGACAAGGCCTCCGCCACCAAGGACCTCGGCCGCTGGATCGGCGGGCAGCACCTGCGCGACTTCCTGATGGAGACCGACCTCGCCTCCGATCTGAAGAGCAGGGAGGCCGCGCTCACGTCGGACTCCAGGAACCCCGCTTCCTACAAGACCTTCGTCGACCACCTCCTCGGACTCCCGGGCAGCGAGTAGGAGCCCGTCCGGCCAACGGGGCGGCACCCCTCGCGCCGCGGTGCTCACGGAGACAGTATTCGGCAGGCTGCTGCACGACCTTGAGTGAAAGTTTTCCTCTCGCGGCTAGGATCGGCCGAAACCGAATGGACCGCCCGCGTATGCGGCGTCATGGGGGGACGATGGTCAGAATCCTGCTTGCCGAGGACATGCTCATGTTGCGCAGGGCGCTGGTGGCTCTGTTGGAGCTGGAGGCGGATCTGGAAGTGGTGGCCGAGGTGGACGCCGGGGATCGGGTGGTGCCCGTGGCGCTTGAGGTGCGGCCCGATGTGGCGGTCCTCGACATCGATCTGCCGGGGATGGACGGGATCCGGGCCGCGGGTCTGTTGTACGAGCAGGTGCCGGAGTGCCGGACCGTGATCCTGACGAGTCTGGGGCGGCCGGGCAATCTGATGCGGGCCCTTCAGGCCCATGCGTCGGGGTTTCTGCTCAAGGACGCCGATCCTGATCAACTGGCCGCGGCCATCCGGGCCGTGGCAGCCGGGCAGCACGTCATCGATCCCCAGTTGGCCGTCGCCACGCTGCAGGCGGGTGACAATCCGCTGAGCGCGCGGGAGACCGAGGTGCTGCGGCTGGCCTCGGAGGGGGAGGAGGTGCCGGAGATCGCGCGGCGGCTGTTCCTGTCCGCCGGAACGGTGCGGAACTATCTGACCACCAGCGTCACCAAGCTCAACGCGCGCAACCGTATGGACGCGGTCCGCATCGCCCGGGACCTCGGCTGGCTCTGAACCGGCAGGTCAGGGGCCCGGGAGGGCGGCGGCGTCCTGTTCGTCGCCCGGGGGCGCGCAGTCGCCGGGCTGCCGGGGGACCTCCGCGGTGAGCTGGAACCAGCCGTCCTCCCGTACGCCCGCGGTGAGTTGGCCGCCCAGTGCCTCCACCCGTGTGATCAGGTTCATCAGACCGCTGCCGCCGCCCCCGGGGTTGACCG
Organism: Streptomyces sp. NPDC059875; assembly: GCF_042731085.1. Lineage (NCBI taxonomy): Bacteria > Bacillati > Actinomycetota > Actinomycetes > Kitasatosporales > Streptomycetaceae > Streptomyces > Streptomyces sp. NPDC059875. The sequence continues at coordinate 15,442 of NZ_JBHWJZ010000015.1, read as the reverse complement.
GGTGAAGGGTCGAGCGCTCCGCTCCCACCCCGTCGTTGGCGACGGTGATCCGCACGCGGTCCCCGACCGCGGCCGTCTCGATCACACAGTGCTGGGCCTTGCTGTGCTGCAGCACGTTGGTGATGCCCTCACGGAGCACCGTCGCCATGACGGTGTCGACCTGCCCCGCGGACAGTTCGGCGTCGCTGCGTACCTCGGTCCGGATGCCGATCGTCTGCAGCAGCGCCTCGGCGGAGCTGACCTCACGGCGCAGACTCATGTGCAGATAGCTGCTGGCCACGGCGCGGACATCGGCCAGCGCCTGGCGGGCCGTCTGGAGGATCTCGGTTATCTCGGTCTCGGCGCGCTCCGGATCCAACCGGACGAGACGGTAGGTGAGTTCGCATTTCAGGGTGATGGTCGAGAGGCTGTACCCGAGCAGGTCGTGCAGGTCGCGAGCGAAGCGCAAACGTTCCTGCGTGATGGCCAGGCGGGCGAGTTCCTCGCGTGCGGTCTGCACCTCGCGGATCAGGTCGGCAAGCCGGCTCAACCCGTAGACGACGAGGCCGGTGAGGCTGGTGGCGACGCAGTTGTACGCCAGTTGCCCCACGCCGAAGCCGACCGTGAACTGGATCAGTCCGGTGGTCACCACGACGGTGCCGAAGGCGAGCCAGCCCAGTGCGGTGCGCAGCACGAGCAGCGAGGACGCGGCGAGGAAACCGGGCATGCCCAGCCAGGCGGCGCCGAAGACGGTGAACGGCGCGTACGTCAGCAGTGTTTGCGCGGCGAGAGTCCAGCGGCTGTGCCGGGTCACGGCACGCGGCATGGACGAGGGGAAGGAATGGCACAGCTGCAGCCCCAGCAGGAGCAGCAGCAGTGCGAAGCAGCACACCAGGCTGAAGGTGGTGTACCGGGCTTGGAGCACATACGTGACGGCGACCGCGAAGAAGCCGCAGATGACCACGGTCGTGATGGCGACGGCGACCCGTGGCGCCATTTCGGCCCGGGGGGCCAGCCCTTCTTCGAGTGGATTGTCACGGGAGGCCGACGCTGTTCGACGCATGAAGGCTCCTCACCTGAAGTTGCTCCGGTATCCGCAGCATATGCAGCACCGGGCCCCAAGTGGCCGGAAGCATACGTTCCTCAGTCGACCGTTACTCGGCGGTGTGGGCGAGGGTGCGCCGCAGTTCCTCGGTGCAACGGACATGCCAGTCGTGTCCGTGCACCTCCACGGCGGCCGGCAGCGGGCCGTCGGCGCCCGGCGCGGAGGGCAGCGTGCCCAGGACGAACTCGCCCACGGCCGACTCCGTACGCCAGTCCAGGCCGAGCGCGTGAGCGGACAGGTCGCTGTCGCCGATCGCCAGGGCGCACGGCCCCAGACCCATCGCCGTGCACACCAGGTACAGCGTCTGCTGGAGCACCCCCACGTCCTTGAGCAGCCCGCTGTACGCAAGTCCGCTGTACTTCAACGTCATCCGGCGAAACCGTGCCGTCATGGTGATCAGTACGTGCGGCTCGGCCGTCAGACCGGCCGTCGAACGCGCCTCGGCGAGCAGCTCGTCCAGGCTGTCCGCTGCCATGTCCACTCGGGTCAGGGCGTGTTCGGCAGGGTCGTAGTGGTAGGTGCCCCGCTCGAGCCCCGCGCACTTGCTCACCGTGAGGTAGAGCTCCAGCGCGTACGCGCCGCCCATGCTCGGGTACGGACGGCTGGTGAGGACCGGCTCGCCGTCGTCGGGCCGGAAGTCCCCCATGGACCGTACGCGCGCGGAGCGGTACAGCAGCTCGCCCACCTGGACGAGATCCAGCGGACGTTCGCCGTAGTCGCGCACCGAGCGGCGCGCCTCGAGGGCCACGGTGAAAGGGGGATCGCGGTCGAGGACACGGTCCAGTTCGGGGACGGGCAGGGGCACCCGGACCGGACCGGGGTGGGCTCGGGCGACCACGGGTTCCGCTGCCAGCACGTCCGTGAAGCCGTCCGTGGCGCCCACCGGGTCGTCGTGGCGGCCCTGCCGGCTGCGGGCGTGCAGCATCAGATCGTGCGGCGACCACGGAAGCAGCGCCGGATCGTGATCCTCGGCGAAGGCGTACTGCTCCTTCGCGCCGGCCTCCTTCGTACCAGTAGCGGGCGGAGTCCCCCTGACCACCATGCCCGACGCCTCCAGATACGACATGGCCCGGCGCACGTCGTCCACCGGCATGCGCAGCCGCCCCGCCGCCTCCCGCGGAGTGGAGGGGCGGGCGAAGCAGCTCACCAGCCAGGCCGAGCGGGGCTGGTGCAGGACCACGCGCTGCCCGGAGAGCGGCGACTCCGCGCACAGACCGTCCTCGTGGGTGCGCAGCGCGGCGAAGCGGGAGAGCCGCAGAACGGCGTCGGCGGGCGTGGCGGCCGGCCGGAAGCGGGCGTACCGGGAGATCGGGACCACCGACAGCAGCGTCTTGCCGTCCTTCGTGGCCAGCGAACGCACGAGGACGTTCTCCATCGACCGCAGGAGGGACGCCAGTACGTCACGCTCCGGGCTTCCCGGCCCGTCCGGTGCGCTGATGCCGGCCACCACGTTGTCCAGCGACACCGGACCGTACGACAGACGCTCCAGCGCGAGGAGGACCACCGGGTCCGTGATCGGCAGCCGCGTCTCGCCCCAGCGGGTCGACAGCAGCGCCGCCTCGTCGGGGGAGCTCCCCGCCGACGGGGCCCCGATGGTCTCGTCGGGCAGTTCCAGCAGGGTGTCCTGACGCAGTGACCACAAGTCGACCAGACCGGGTTCCGGTCCGATGAGGGGCAAAGAGAACGTGGGCACGGCGCAGGACCTTTCTGACAGTGTCAAAGAAACAGCGGGACCGGGTTGAGGTCCTCGTAGCGGGTGGGGGCGGGCAGCCGGCCGAGCCGCACCGGGACGTCGTAGAGCCGTCCCGGACCGAACCGCGTCCAGAACGTCCGCAGTCCCGGCACGATCACCTTCACCACGGGCAGTGCGACATCGGGGCGCGTCTGGTCGAGGACCAGCAGCTCCATGCCGCGCGCGGCGACGAGGTCCTCGATCGCTGCCACGTCCTCCCGCAGATCCCCGCGGCGGACGGGTACGTAGGAGCCGGGGACGGTGGCCGGGAGCCCCGAACCGGGAAGCAGGTAGGGCTGGTTCGTCACGGTGGCGCCCTGCCACCAGGCCAGCGCGACGGGGTCGTCGCAGGAGTACCCGGTGCCGTCGGCCCGCACCTCCGCCACGGGCGGCAGCATCTGGTTGACCTCCGCCAGCGCCCGGCGCAGCGCGAGCCGGGGGTCGAAGTGCGCACCGAACCCCAGGGTGATGTCCTCCGCCGGCTTGTCGGTGCGCCGCGAGACCGCCGCGAAGACCGGAATGCCGAGGTCGCTGGTGAGGTCCAGGGCCCACAGCTCCCGGTGCACGGCCGCGTGTCCCTCCCGTACCTTCTGGATCCACGGGTCGTCGAACGCCTCCATGTCGACCGCCGCCTGCCGGGTGCGGTTGTACCACCACAGGCCGACGGCGTCCCGCTCGACCAGCTCCAGGAAGCCCTGGACGATGGCGTCCTCGACGCAGCTGCCCGCGGCGGCGCCGTTGGAGTTGGCCGAGCAGAACCGGCTTCCTGGTGTGCGGGGAGCGTTGTAGTAGAGCATCGACGTCGGCAGCAGACGGTGACGGCGCCCGGTCAGTGACCACACCGGCGTCCAGTCCAGCGGTACGGTCTCGTCGAAGGGCTCGCAGATCCGGTGCGCCGGCCCGTGGGAGGCGTTCCAGGCCTCGCGGTCCTCGAACTGCCGCGGGTGGAAGAGCTGCACCTCGTCCGGGTGCACGGCGCGGTCGGCGACCTCCCGGTAGGAGGCGCGGAGCGTCGGCTCGTCGCCCTGGAAGAAGCCGCTGTGCCGCTCGACCGCCTCGCACAGGGCGCTGACTCGGGCGTTGAGTGGCGTGGTGCCCTTGCCGGAACTGGTGCTGCGCAGCCCTGCCCGTACGGAGGACAGCCCGTCCGGCGAGTGCACCGGATTGTGCCCGGCATGGAAGCAGTTGAGGAACTCCGGTCCGCGGCTGTCGCGGCGCACCTCCTTGACGACACCGGTCAGCGGATCCACCAGGTGCCCGTACCGGCGGAGCATCTCCTCCGGCGACAGCCACCGGTCACCGCAGTCCACCGTCGCCTTGCTGCGGCTGCGCAGCGTCAGCGGAGCGCCGACCCGGCGGGCGACGGCCCCGGGGTCCCCGCACGCCGGGCACTGCGGTCGGCGGCGTACGGGGTGGTGGCGGCCGGTCAGGGTGAGCGTGTCGAGCCGCCATATGGCGTCCTGGCCGGGGTGGCGGTGTCCGGCGAGCCACTTGACGGCCTCCAGCGTCGCCAGATGCAGCCCGGCGGCCCGGCCCGCGGCCAGTGACGAGGGCGGTGTGAAGGCGCGCCGGCCCAGCGCCCGGTCCAGGTAGGTCTCGGCCGGACGGTTGCGGCGCAGCACGTCCGTGACACAGGTCCAGCAGGGTCCCTCACCGGGCTGGAACACCGGCCCGATCCAGGGCTGTTCGCCCACGAACCGTACGAGCAGCCACGGGACCCCGGACTCCCGGTGGGCGGCGTCGATCTCGGCGAGCGCCGGGTCGGTGTAGTCGTCGCAGACGGCGAGGGTGAAGCCGGCGGCGCCGGCGTCCTCCGGACGGTGCAGCCGGATACCGGCTGCCAGGAGCGCGTCGGCCAGCTCGGCGACGCTCGCGCGGCTCGTCTCCCCGACGCCGACGACCTCCACCGGGGTGCCGCAGGCGCGCCGGGTGGCGGTCACACCGTCGATCCCGGCCAGTTCCCAGAACGCCAGGTCGGCGGCGGGTCCCGTCGCCGACGGGTCCCGGTCGTCGAGCAGACCGGCCGTCAACAGCTGGGAGACGACCTTCTCCGCCTGCTGGGCGGGGATCATCCGCTCCGCGTCGGCCACCAGCCGGTCGAGGCTGCGGGTTCCGTCGAGCAAGGGCGCGAGCGCGGTGACACCCGATCCCCGTAATGCCGTCACACCGCGTTCCGATACGAGATACACCCCTTCACCGGGGACGACCTCCGCTTTGAGATGGGGTTTGAAGGCGAGACCCGATCTGCTGGGCTGTTCATCCATCACTGTCTCCCCTTGACGCGTGGACGGGAACGTTCGCTTCGGTGTGTGTGCGTGCTGCGCGCCCGGGCCGTTCGGTCACGGCCACGGAACGGCCGGCGGGCGCGCAGGGACGGTACGTCTCCGGGATGTGGACCCGGGGCCTCAGTCGCCGTAGACGTCGACCCAGCAGATGCAGGTACCCGGCTGGAACTGCTCGGCGGTCTGCGAGACCAGCTCCTCCACGACCAGCTCCTCGCACACGTTGGGAGCGGTGACGACAACGGCGGTGGCGACTGCGTGCGTGAGGTTCATGCATCCCCCTCGGATGGCCCGGCCGCACCCTGCGGCGGTGACCAGGAGTCTGTCCCCGGCCCGGGGGCGGTGGGCAGTGTCTGCCTCACAAGCCTCATGTGAAGTTCTCATGGTCGTTCCGGGCGTGCTTCATCCCTGCCTGAGGAGCCCTGCACTGGCCCTGGAGAACGCCTTTTGGAAGCCTCGATGGGGTGGAGAGGAGAAGCGATGGACCTGAAGGTTCTCGGCATGTTCGACGTGAGTGTGGGCGGTGTGCCGGTGGCGCCGTCCGCGTCGAAACCGCGACAGCTGCTGGCCACTCTGGCGGTGCACTCCGGCCAGGTCGTGTCCGTGGGGGCGTTGATCGGTGAGCTGTGGGGGGCGGAGCCGCCGCGGAGCGCGCAGGCGACGCTGCAGACGTACGTGATGCAGTTGCGCGGAGCAGTCGGCACGGCCCTGGAGGCCGACGGCAGGCCCGCTCAGGACGCGAAGCGGATCCTGGTGACGCGGCCCGGTGGGTATCTGCTCGACCGGGGTGAAGGCACCAGCGATGTGAAGGAGTTCGAGCGCTTGTCCGGCCTGGCCTACCAGGCCCTCGCCGACCGCGACACCGATACGGCGGCGCGGACCCTGCGAGCGGCGCTCGGCCTGTGGAGGGGGCCCGCCTTCGGGGACGTACAGGCCGGAGCGCTCCTTGCGCTGGAGGCCAGGCGGCTGGAGGAGGCCCGCCTGTGCGTGCAGGAACACCGCATCGAACTGGACCTGCGGCAGGGGCGGCACCGCGAACTCATCGGGGAGCTCAGCGTGCTGGTGCAGCAGCATCGCACCCACGAGAACCTGCACGCGCATCTGATGCTCGCGCTGTACCGGTCCAGCCGGCGCACCGAGGCGCTCGACGTGTACCAGCGGCTGCGGGGCACGCTGGTCCGCGAGCTCGGCCTGGAGCCTTCGGAACAGCTCCGTGAGCTGCAGCACGCGGTGCTCACCGCGTCGCCGAAGCTCCTCGACGTGCCGGAAGCGGACGACCGCCGGCTCATGCAGGTGGGGTGAGGGGTATGCAGGAGCGATCCGAGCGCACCCGTGCCCGGCTCGTCGAGGCCGCCGCGGAACTCTTCGACCGGTACGGGTACGCCGAGGCCAGCCTGGGCGACATCAGCCGGGTCGCCGGAGTGACCAAGGGGGCGCTGTACTTCCACTTCGCGAGCAAGCAGGAACTGGCCACCGCGGTTCAGGAGAGCGGTTGCCGTCTCCTCGAGGAGACGGTCCTCGCGCTGGGCCGCAGCGGACAGCCGGCTCTGCAGTCGCTGATCGACACCACCCACGCCCTGGCCGTATGGGCGTCGGCGGACCCGATCGTGCGGGCCAGCTTCCGACTCGGACGCGAGCGGGCCGGCGGCGAACGCCCGGTGCTCAACTACCACCTGGTGTGCGTGGCCACGGCGGGGCGGCTGCTCCTGCGGGCCGCGGAGGAGGGGGCACTGCGCCAGGGCGTGGCGGAGGACGCCGCGCGGACGCTCGTCGCGGGGGTGGTCGCCGGGATCGAGGCGGCCGCGTGGAGCGGCGCTCCGTACCCGGAGCTCTCCGCTCAACTGGGCCAGGCCTGGGCCTTGGTGCTCCGGGCGGTGGCGGAGGAGCATGCCGCGCGGGGGCTGCGTACCACTCCGCCCGCCGTCCGCCGCCCGGAGCCGGTCGCCCGCTGACGGGGCCCGGGTGTCGCTGCTTGGTGTTCCGTGGCCGACCACAGGCCCCGGTAGCGCGGGCGTCCGCGCCGGGCGGGTCAGGGCAGCATTGCGGTCACCGCCGCCACGGTGTCCGCGTCCGCCGGGGTCTTGTCCTCGCGGTAGCGCACCACGCGGGCGAAGCGGAGGGTGACGCCCGCGGGGTAGCGGGTGGAGCGCTGGACTCCGTCGAAGGCGATCTCGACGACGAGTTCGGGGCGTACGGTGACGCCCCAGGGCTCCTCCGTGGCGGTCAGCTCCCGCAGTCGCTCGGTCTGCCAGGTGAGCAGGGCGTCGGTCAGGCCCTTGAACGTCTTGCCCAGCATGGCGAAGGAGCCGTCGGCCCCCCGTGCGCCCAGATGCAGGTTGGACAGCGTTCCGGTGCGCCGGCCGTGGCCCCATTCGGCGCCGAGGACCACCAGGTCCAGGGTGTGCACCGGCTTCACCTTCAGCCAGGAGGTGCCGCGGCGCCCCGCGCTGTAGACCGCGTCCAGGGACTTGACGACCACACCCTCCTGACCCCGTTCGAGCGCGTCCGCGGCGAAGGCCGTCGCGGCCGCGCGGCCCTCCGGATCAGCGGGGTCCGCCACCACCAGCCGGCGCACGCGCTGCGCTTCGGGGACCAGCCGGTCGAGCAGCGCGCGTCGCTCGGCGGCCGGAGCGGTGAGCAGGTCCTCGCCGTCGGCGTACAGCACGTCGAAGAAGACCGGTGAGAGCGGCACCGTCGTCCGGGCGCCGGCCACGTCGAGCGTGGAGCCGGTCCGTCCGGACGTCTCCTGGAACGGCCGTGGCCGGCCCCGCTCGTCGAAGGCCAGCAGTTCCCCGTCCAGTACCACCTGACGTACCGGCAGCGCGCGGACCAGCGCCACCACCTCCGGAGTCCGGTCGGTGATCTCGGCGAGAGTACGGGTGAAGACGTGCACGACGTCACCGTCGCGGTGCACCTGGATGCGGATGCCGTCGAGCTTCTCCTCCAGGGCGCACGGCCCCGTCCTGTCGAGGGCCTCGTCGACGTCCTTGGCCGTATGGGCCAGCATCGGCAGAACCGCACGCCCCACCATGAGACGAAACCCGGCGAGAGCGGCCGGGCCTTCGGAGAGCAGCACCTCCGCGACGGCGGCCGGCGAACCGCTCAGCATGACCGCCTGCCGGACGTCGGCGACTGCCGCGCCGGCCGCCGCGGCGAGGCCCTCCAAGGCCACGGCGTCGAGGGCGCCCTGGCGCAACTCGCCGCTGATCAGCCGGAAGAGGAACAGCTGCTCCTCCTCGGTGGCCGCGCCCATCAGCTCGTCGAGGAGCCTCTTCCGCTCGCCCTGCGCGCCCTTGCCGGACACGGCGGCGATCCGGGTGAGTGTCGCGTCGACCTCTCTCACCCCGAGCCGCGGCTCGGCGGCGGGCTGCCGTCGTTCCTTGAGGGTGTTCCAGCCGACGCCGATTCTGCGTTGCGGCAGCCGCCCGGCCAGATACGTGATCACGATCGGGGCATCCGCGGGCTCGGTCGCCCGGAACAGGTCGGCCAGGAGGGCGATCTTCTCCGTACGTGCGGAGGCGGCGCCGATGTCCCGGGACGTCCGCGCGATGTCGGCGAGTCTCATGAGGAATGCCCTCTCAGTCGATGTGGCCCTGCTTGCGCAGTCTGCTCACCCACGCCTGCGCGGTGTGCCGCGGCACACCGAACCGCTTGGCGACGGCTCCGACGCTTCCGCCGAGTTCCTCGTAGGCCGCCACGACCACCTCGGTCTCGGGCATCTTCCGGTAGGGCCGCGGACGGTCCTCGTCGGGAGTCGCAGGGGCGACAGGGGCGACAGGGGCGAGGGAGACGGGGGCCGAAGGGGCGGACTCCGCGTTCAGGGCGGTCGAACCGGGGCTGATGGCACGGACCAGCAGGTCGAAGTCGACCGTGGGAAGCGCGCGATTGTGCAGTCCCGAACCACCCGCTGCACGCACGGTGAGCTCGACGATGCGCGGCCCGTCCGTGGTGTCGACCCGCACGGTGGTCTGAGGCCCGGTGAGATCCGGTTCCCCGTCACTGCCGGTCGGAGTGATAACAATGACGTATTCGCTCACTTTGCGCCTCCTCGAGAGATCGTCAGTCTACTCTCGATGGAGACTGTGGTGGGTCCGGCGGGATTCTCCCTCGGACCCACCACGCCGTCGTCAGTGCGCGCCCCCGCGCAGGCGCGGAGCGTCCACGAGCACCGCCACCAGGACCGACGCCGCGGCGATCAGCGCACCGGCTGTCACCGCCGCCGTACGGGTGTCGAGCGCCAGCATGAGGGGGACGCCCACGGCTCCGCCGAGCTGGGTGGTGATGTTCACCATCCCGCCCGCCGTCGCCATGTCCCGGGGCTCGGTCCGCTGGGCGAGGGTGCCGTTCGCCGAGATCATGATCCAGGTGATGCCGAAGCCCATCAGCAGGACCGAGGGCAGCACGCCCGCGGCGTACGAAGTGCCGGGTGTGGCCACGGCGAGCCAGGCGGTGCCCGCCGCGACGAGCGCGGTTCCCGAGGACAGCAGGGCCTTCGGGGTGAGCGTCCGCAGCAGAAGGGGTGCGCCGAACACGGAGTTCGCCACGACCACCGCGGCCAGCGGCAGGATCGCCAGGCCCGCTCCGGTGGGGCTCCAGCCCGAGCCTTCCTGCAGCGTGTAGCTGATCACCGTGAAACCGCCGAAGGTGCCGATGTTGGCGGTGAACACGGCCAGGAAGACCCCGGCCCTGGTGCGGTCCCGCAGCACCCGGAGGGGGAGCAGCGGACCCGTGGTGCGATGCTCGGCCGGGGTGTCGGCGGGGATGGCGTACAGCGCCACGGCGACCGCGAACGCGGCGAGCGGTGCGAGCCCGTACATGCACCACCGCCAGCCCGCGTGCTCGGTCAGCAGGCCGCCGAACAGGACGCCGAGCCCGCCTCCGCCCCCCGCCACTGCGGTGAACACGCCGATGGCGGTGCCCCGTTCACGCGGGTCGGGGAAGGTCTTGGCCACCAGTGCCATGCTGGCCGGGGCCAGCGCCAGGGCTCCGAAGGCGCCCTGCAGTCCGCGCAGGACGAGCAGCTCGCCGGGACCGTCCGCCGTTCCGGTCAGCAGGGAGGCGGCGCCGAAGCCGGCCAGGCCGACGACGAACGCGCGGCGCCTGCCCAGGCGTTCCGAGAGGCGACCGGCGGGCAGGAACAGCAGGCCGAAGGCCAGGGTGTACACGGAGATCACCAACGCCCGCTCCGCGCCGGTCAGTCCGAGCTCCCGCTGGACCGAGGGCAGAGCCACCGGCACCAGGTTCATCTCCATCACGACGGTGAGCTGGGCGGCCGCCAGGGCCGCCAGCGCCCACCAGCGCAGTGGAGAGGCGGCGGGGGGTGCCCCGGCGGGCCGCGCCTGCGCAGCGGCGGTGGGGGCGGTGTGGGCCGCGGTCATCGGTCCTCCGCGATCAGCCGGGCGAACGGCAGCCGGGGGGCGACCTCCTCGGCGAAGAGGGTGAGCGAGCGCGCCGAGTCCTCGTAGGGCAGGTGCCCGGAGTGGGTGGTGAGGGTGAGGTCGACGTCCTCGCCGTACCAGCCGGCGATCCGCTCGATCTGGGCGGCGATCTCGGCCGGGCTGCCGGCGAGCACCCGGCCCGCCGCGACCCGGTCGTCGAAGTCGGCGGAGCCACGGGTCGCGGCGTCGGCGAGCTTCTCGTACCCCGGATAGGCGGAGCTGCGGGTGCCCGCCCAGGACAGCGTGGCCGCGGAGATCTTCTCGCCGTACCGGCCCTCCACGAAGCGTCCCGTGGCGCGGGCGGTGTCGCCGTCCTCAGCCACGTAGCAGGGGTAACTGAGCTCGATCCGGCCGGTGTCCGGCTCCAGGCCGGCGTCCACCCGGCCCTTGCGGTAGGCGGAGATCAGCTCCTGCACCCGCTCGGTGGGGGAGACCGCGGCGATGATCTGCAGACCTCGGCCCGCGCGCCCGGCCGCGGTGCAGGAGTCGACGCTGGTGGTCACGGCGGAGAACACCGGCGGGTGCGGCTGCTGGGCCGGTCGGGGCAGCAGCGTGACCGGGCCGAAGCGGTGGAAGCTGCCGTCGAAGACGACGTCCTCCTCCGTCCACAGGCGTACGCAGGCCTCGGCGCCCTCCTCGAACCGCTCGCGGCTCTCGTCCATGGGGACGCCGAACGCGGCGAACTCGTCGGGGAGGAAGCCGCGGCCGAAGCCGACGTCGAGCCGGCCGTGGGAGATGTTGTCCAGCATGGCCAGCTGGCCCGCCAGCTTGATGGGGTGCGCGAAGGCCGGGATCACGGCGCCGGTGCCGAGCCGGATACGGGTGGTCACCGCGGCCGCCGCGGCGAGGAACGTGGTGGGGGAGGGGCTGTAGCCGCCGTAGTCGAAGAAGTGGTGCTCCACCACCTTCAGCTGGAAGTAGCCGAGTTCCTCGGCGAGCTGGACCAGGCGCAGCCCCTCGTCGTAGTACTCGGCCGGGTTCTTCTCCCCGGGGCCTGTCGTCGGGAAGTACAGGATGCCGAACCTCATACCGTTCCTCGTTCCGTCCGCCGGTGTGGTGTCTTGTGGTGACTTCCGAGACTGCCAAGCCTCCCTGGACGGAATCTCGACGCAAGAGCGCGGCACGCTGGGGCCCCGGTAGAGACTCTTCACGACTTTAGTGTTGTGTGTGCAGAGTTTCCGTGTAGTCTCTTGGTGTGTTCTCGCGACCGGAGGACCGCTTGAGGACTCGACCCGAGGCTCGGAGGAGTGCACTGATGGGACAGCCCGGAAACGACCGCCGCTCGGTGGTGATCACCGGTGGGGGCACCGGCATCGGCCGAGCCGCCGCACACGCCTTCGCCGACGAGGGCCATGACGTACTGATCGTCGGCAGGGACGAGACGGCGCTGAAGGAGGCCGCACACGACCGGCCCGCGATCCGCCACCTGGCGCTCGACATCACCGCGCCGGGCGCCCCCGAGGAGATCGTCCGCACCGCCGTCACCGCGCTCGGCGGCATCGACGTCCTCGTCAACAACGCCGCCGTGGTCAAGAGGCAGCCGCTGGAGGACATCGACCGGCGGATCGCCGAGGAGCAGATCGCCACCAACCTGCTGGCCCCGCTGCTGCTCACCCAGGCCGCGCTGCCCCAGCTGCGCGCCGCCGGCGGCGTCGTCGTCAACGTCAGCGCCTCCGCGGCCGTCCGCGGCTGGGCGGGCAGCTCGGTGTACGGCGCGACCAAGGCCGGTCTGGACTTCCTCACCCGCACCTGGGCCGTCGAGCAGGCACCGCACGGAGTCCGGGTCGTCTCGGTCTCCCCCGGCCCCGTGGAGACCGGCATCGCCCGCGCCTCCGGACTGGACGAGGAGCAGATCGCCCGGCTGCGCGCGGCCCAGAAGGCCGGTGTGCCGATGGGCCGCATCGGTCAGCCCGAGGAGATCGCCTGGTGGATCGTCACCATGGCCCGCCCCGAAGGGGCCTTCGCGACCGGCGTGGTCCTGCCGGTCGACGGCGGGGCCGCGACCAAGCTCTGACCGGCCCTCACCGGCTTCGACCAGCTCTGACCAGCACTGACTCTGCTCTGAGGAGAGACGCATGAAACTCACCGGACCGCGCCTCGACGGTCGCGTGGCCGTCGTCACCGGCGCCGGCCGCGGCCTCGGGCGGCGCATTGCCGAGGCGTTCACGGCCCAGGGCTGCCGGGTGGTGGCCTCCTCCCGCACCGTCGATCAGCTCAAGGACTGGGTGGAGGCCCACCCAGGCCGGGCCGCGGCCGTGGCGGCCGACGTCCGCGACCCCGAGGCGATGGACGCCCTCATGCGGACCGCCCGTGAGCGCTTCAACGGTCTGGACATCGTGGTGGCCAACGCCGGGGTCAGCAGGCCCGGTCCGGCGGCAGCGCTCGAACCCGCCGACTGGGACGAGGTGATGGGCACCAACCTCGGCGGAGTCGTCAACTGCACCCGCGCGGCCGTTCCCCACCTGGAGGACTCGCCCGCAGGCCGGATCATCAACCTCTCGTCCGTGCTCGCCTCCCGGCCCGTCAGGGGCGGAGCCGCCTATTGCGCCTCCAAGGCCGCGGTGGAGGCGTACACCAAGGTCTGTGCTCTGGAACTGGCCGGCAAGGGCATCACCGTCAACTGCCTCGCCCCCGGCTTCATCGACGACGGCATGGGCCGCGAACTGCGCGCCAACGAAGCGGTGTGGGCGCACTACCGGAGCAAGCTCGCCGCCGGACGGATGGGCACGGGTGACGAGGTCGCCAGTGCCGCGGTCTTCCTCGCCGGCGGGGACAGCAGCTATGTCAACGGACACGTTCTCGAAGTCAACGGAGGCGTGTCGTGGTAGCCCGTCCTTTCCGCGCGGCCCAGCCCGTCCGTCACGGCCTACGCCGTCCCATCCGTCAGGAGACCCCCCGATGAAGGCGCTGATCACCACCGGCGAGGGCCCGTTCGGCCTGCGGCACGAGGAGACCCGGGATCCGGTACCGGCGCCCGGTGAGGCGCTCGTCCGCGTCCAGGCCGTCTCCGTCAACCGCGGCGAGCTCGCGCTCGCCGCCGTTTCACCGGCCGGCACCCGGCTGGGGTGGGACGTCGCGGGCACGGTCGTCGAGGCCGCCGCCGACGGCTCCGGCCCGCCTCCCGGCACCCGGGTCGTCGGTCTCGCCGACGGCGGCGGCTGGGCGGAACGGGTCGCTCTGCCGGTGTCCCGGCTGGCCGAGATCCCCGCCACCGTCACCGACGAACAGGCCGCCGCGCTGCCCGTGGCCGCGCTCACCGCCTGGTACGGGCTGCGCAAGGCGGGCCCGCTCCTCGGCCGCACCGTCCTGGTGACGGGTGCGGGCGGCGGTGTCGGCCGGATGGCGGTGCAGCTGGCCGCCGCGGCCGGCGCGCGCGTCGTCGCGTGGACCGGCTCCCCCGATCGCGGGCAGGGTCTTGCCGAACTCGGCGCGGAGGTCGTCTCCACCTATGAGCAGGCGGAGGGCGGCGGTTCGGACGTGCTGTTCGACAGCGTCGGCGGGGACGTGCTGACCCGGGCCTTCGTCACCCTCCGCCGCGGCGGGGTCGCCGTCGTGTACGGGAACACCACCCGCTCCGAGTTGGTGCTGCCGCCCGACTGGGGGCGGGCCCGGCCGGGAGTCTCCCTGCACAACGTGTTCCTCTTCGACGAGATCGAACGCCAGGACCCCGCGGCCGACTTGAGCACCCTGCTGAGGCTCTGTGCGGCCGGCCGGCTCGATCCGCAGGTCGCGGTCACGGCCTCCTGGGACGACCCGGCCGAGGTGCTGAAACAGCTGGAGGGCCGATCCGTCAACGGGAAAGTCGTCCTCCGGCTGCCCTGACCCCACGAGTGTCCCGACCGACCCGAGTGACCCGAGTGACCCACGAGTGAGCGGCCCGCCCGTGAGGCGGGCCGCCGAGGAGCTGAAGCCATGGTTGTGACGGCACACCGTCCCACCTCCACCTGCACCTGCACCTGTGGAGCCACGATCTGGCTCACGGGTCTGCCGAGCGCCGGCAAGACGACGATCGCGTACGAGCTGGCCGGCCGGCTGCGCGGCGAGGGTCACCGGGTCGAGGTGCTCGACGGCGACGAGATCCGGGCCTTCCTCTCGCCAGGGCTCGGCTTCAGCCGCGAGGACCGCGACACCCACGTACGGCGGATCGGCATGGCCGCCGAGGTCCTCGCACGCAACGGGGTGAAGGTCCTGGTGCCGGTCATCGCTCCGTACGCCGACAGCCGTGCGGCCGTCCGCGCACACCACCGCGCCGCCGGCGTCCCGTTCCTGGAGGTGCACGTCGCCGCCCCGGTGGAGGTGTGCTCCGTACGCGATGTGAAGGGGCTGTACGCCAAGCAGGCCGCCGGCGAGATCAGCGGTCTGACCGGGGTCGACGACCCGTACGAGGAGCCGGTGACTCCCGATCTGCGGATCGAGTCCCAGAACCAGACCGTGCAGGAGTCCGCGGCGACGCTCCACGCGCTGCTCGTCGAGAGGCATCTGCTGTGACCGTCGTCGCCGTCACCACTGCCACGCGCGCGTACGCCGCCGTCGTCCCGGCGGAGGACCCGTTCGCGTTGTCGCACCTGGACTCGCTGGAGTCCGAGGCCGTTCACATCTTCCGTGAGGTGGCGGGCGAGTTCGAGCGGCCGGTGATCCTCTTCTCCGGTGGCAAGGACTCGATCGTCATGCTGCACCTGGCGCTCAAGGCGTTCGCGCCGGCGCCGGTGCCGTTCACGCTGCTGCACGTCGACACCGGGCACAACTTCCCCGAGGTCCTCGACTACCGCGACCGCACGGTCGAGAAGCACGGGCTGCGTCTCCACGTCGCTTCCGTGCAGGAGTACATCGACGCCGGGAAGTTGCGCGAGCGTCCCGACGGGACGCGCAACCCGCTCCAGACGGTGCCGCTGACCGAGGCGATCCA
>NZ_JBHWJZ010000014.1:99080-200230 GCF_042731085.1 Streptomyces sp. NPDC059875 | reverse complement strand
CCCGGAAACCGGGGTGCGGGCCCTCTTACCGCTTACCGCTTACCGCTTACAGGAACGAGTTGATCTCGATCGTCTCGGTGCGGCCCGGGCCGACGCCGATCGCGGAGATCGGGGCGCCCGACATCTCCTCCAGCGCCTTCACGTACGCCTGCGCGTTCTTCGGCAGGTCCGCGAAGGTCTTGGCCTTGGTGATGTCCTCGGACCAGCCCGGCAGCATCTCGTAGACCGGCTTCGCGTGGTGGAAGTCGGTCTGCGAGTACGGCAGCTCCTCGACGCGCTTGCCGTCGATCTCGTACGCGACGCAGACCGGGATCTGCTCCCAGCCCGTCAGCACGTCGAGCTTGGTGAGGAAGAAGTCGGTCAGGCCGTTGACGCGGGTCGCGTAGCGGGCGATGACCGCGTCGAACCAGCCGCAGCGACGGTCACGGCCGGTGGTGACACCGCGCTCGCCGCCGATGCGGCGCAGCGCCTCGCCGTCCTCGTCGAAGAGCTCCGTCGGGAACGGGCCGGCGCCGACACGGGTCGTGTACGCCTTGAGGATGCCGATGACCCGGCTGATCTTCGTCGGGCCCACGCCGGCGCCGGTGCAGGCGCCACCCGCGGTCGGGTTCGAGGAGGTGACGAAGGGGTACGTGCCGTGGTCGACGTCCAGGAGCGTGCCCTGGCCGCCCTCGAAGAGCACGACCTTGTCGTCGTCCAGCGCCTGGTTCAGGATCAGGGTGGTGTCGGCGACGAACGGCTTGATCTGCTCCGCGTACTGGAGCATCTCCTCGACGATCTGCGCGGCGTCGATGGCGCGGCGGTTGTACAGCTTGGCGAGGAGCTGGTTCTTGCCCTCGAGCGCCGCCTCGACCTTCTGGGTGAGGATCGACTCGTCGTACAGGTCCTGGACCCGGATACCGACGCGGTTGATCTTGTCGGCGTAGGTCGGGCCGATGCCGCGACCCGTCGTGCCGATCTTGCGCTTCCCGAGGAACCGTTCCGTCACCTTGTCGAGGGTGACGTTGTACGGGGTGATCAGATGCGCGTTGCCGCTGATCAGGAGCTTGGACGTGTCGACGCCTCGCTCGTTCAGTCCGCTCAGCTCGGAGAGCAGGACCGCGGGGTCGACGACGACACCGTTTCCGATCACCGGGGTGCACCCCGGGGAGAGGATTCCGGAAGGGAGAAGATGCAGCGCGTACTTCTGGTCGCCGACGACGACGGTGTGGCCGGCGTTGTTGCCGCCCTGGTAACGCACTACATAGTCAACGGATCCACCGAGGAGGTCGGTGGCCTTTCCCTTGCCCTCGTCACCCCACTGAGCACCGAGCAGCACAAGTGCGGGCACAGGCGTACACCCCTTCCGGGCGGGGCATGTCCAAGGTCAGGGGGCCGACGCCGCCTCACCGGTGTGCCCCGGAATAGACGAAGCCCCTGGCGCAATAGCGCAAGGGGCTCTTGCACAAAGATGCTACCCGAGGAAGGACCGAGGTGTCGGCTCACGACCAGCTGCTGGTGGTCATCGACCCGGTCGCCCGCCGAAGTGACGGCGAGTCCGTACGGATCGCGAAAGATGTGTTGTGTGCGGGAGCAGAAGCGAAGATCTGCCTCCCGGACAGCCCGGAGGAATTCTCCCGGGCCCTTGCGCGGCGGGGCTCCCGTCGCCCCGTGCTGGTCGGGGACGACCGTGCGCTGCTACGGACGGTGACGCTGCTGCACCGCGAGCGTGAGCTCGCGGACGGGGCGCTCTCCCTCATCCCGATCGGCGCGCCGGGCTCCCTGGAAGTGGCGCACGCGCTCGGCGTGCCGCAGAGCGCGGTGACGGCGGCGCGGGCGGTGCTCGACGGGGCCGTACGCCGCCTGGACCTGCTGGTGGACGACAGCGACGGGGTGGTGCTCGGCGACCTGAGCATCCCGGCGGTGCGCGGCGGGACGGTCGGCCAGCCGACGGTCTGGGACACCTGCCGTTCCCTGGTCCGCACCCTGGTCCGCCCGGCCCCGCCCCCGCTCGCGACCCGCACCCACCGCCTCCGGGTGGAGGCGGACGGCGTCCTGCTCAGCGACGTGAGCGCCCCGGTGGAGGGGGTGCGCGTCCGCTCCGTGGCCGGAGTGGCGGAAGTCACCGTCCACCCCGCCTCCGCCCCCGCCTTCCACACGGACGCCCGCACCCTGACGGTCTCGGGCCCGGACTTCCGCTACCGCGCGGACACGGTGGTCTCGGGTCCGGTCCGCCGCAGGACGTGGACGGTGCGGGAAGGGGCGTGGGGGCTGACGCTTCCGAAGGACTAGGAGGCGGCCTGCCGGGCCTGCTCGGCCTCCCGGGTCTTACTGGGTCTGCTCGGTCTGCTCGGTCTGCTGGACCCGCTGGGCCGCCTTGTGCTCGCGCCAGCGGTCCAGGAGGCCCAGCATCTCCTTCTGGAGGAACTCGAAGAACTCCGCCGTCTCCGCGGTCCGGCGGCCCGCCGCCGTGGTCGGGCCGAGGGTTTCCGAGCCGTCGCGGAGCACCTTCTCCCAGCGGGTCAGGATCTGGTCGCGGCGGGTGAGCGTCTCGTACCAGACCTCGTTGTGGAGGACGTAGCGGTCGCGGCGTGAGCCGGGGTCGCGTTCGCGGCTGACCATGCCGACCTGGTTGAGGTAGCGGACGGCTCCGGAGACGGCGGCCGGGCTGATCTGCAGTCGGTCGGCGAGTTCGGCGGAGGTCATGGACGCCGATTCGGAGGCGAGCAGCGCCGCGAAGACGCGCGCCGCCATCCGCTGCATGCCGGCCTCGGCCAGTTCGGCGGCGAAGCGCTCCACGAAACGGGACACGGCTTCATCGTCGCCCGCGCTGGTCGTCGTCATCTCGCTCATCCCCCAACTTTATACGCTTCCTTAACTTCACAACTTTGTGAAAGTAGCGTACGTTCTGAAGCATGACGAAGGCAATCACCATCGCCGGACTGCACAAGTCCTTCGGGCGGACGCACGCGCTGGACGGCCTCGACCTCACCGTCGAGACCGGTGAGGTCCACGGCTTCCTCGGCCCCAACGGCGCCGGGAAGTCCACCACCATCCGGGTCCTCCTCGGGCTGCTGCGGGCCGACTCCGGCGCCGCCCAGCTCCTCGGCCGCGACCCGTGGAACGACGCCGTCGAGCTGCACCGCCGAATCGCGTACGTGCCAGGTGATGTGACGCTCTGGCGCAACCTCTCCGGCGGTGAGGTCATCGACCTCTACGGCCGGCTCCGCGGCGGCCTCGACAAGGCCCGGCGGGCCGACCTGATCGAGCGGTTCGAGCTCGACCCGACGAAGAAGGGGCGGACGTACTCCAAGGGCAACCGCCAGAAGGTCGCCCTGGTCGCCGCCTTCGCCTCCGACGTCGACCTGCTCATCCTCGACGAACCCACCAGCGGCCTCGACCCGCTGATGGAGGAGATCTTCCAGAGCTGCGTCGCCGAGGCGCGTGAGCGCGGTCGCACGATCCTGCTGTCCTCGCACATCCTCAGCGAGGTCGAGACCCTCTGCGACCGGGTCAGCATCATCCGCAAGGGGCAGACGGTGGAGAGCGGTTCGCTCGCGGACCTGCGCCACCTCACCCGTACCAGCGTCACCGCCGAACTCGCCGGCCCGCCCAACGGGCTCGCGCACCTGCCCGGCGTCCACGACCTCGCCGTCCAGGGCCACAAGGTCAGGCTCCAGGTCGACACCGACAAGCTCGACGCGGTGCTGCGCTCGCTGACCGAGACGGGCGTGCGGTCCCTGACCAGCACCCCGCCCACCCTGGAGGAGCTCTTCCTGCGCCATTACGCGGAGGAGGTGACCGCGCGATGAGTACGCTCGCCGTGCATCTGACCGGGACCGGGTCCCTGGCGCGGCTCGCGCTGCGCCGCGACCGGCTGATGCTGCCCCTCTGGGCCGTGGTCACCGGCGGCATGGTCGCCAGCGGTGTCGGCTCCCTGGAGGGCCTGTACGGGACCCAGGCGCAGCGCGCCGAGCTGGCCGCGTCGATGACCGCCAACAGCTCGATGCGCTCGCTGTACGGGCCGGTGTTCAGCGACTCCCTCGGCGGGCTCGTGGCCTGGCGGTTCGGCACCTTCGCCGCCGTGCTCGCCGCCGTGATGAGCCTGATCATCGTCGTACGGCACACCAGGGAAGAGGAGGAGACCGGGCGTCAGGAGATGCTCTCCTCCGCCGTCGTGGGTCGTCGGGCGCCACTGACCGCCGCCCTGCTCACGGCGCTCGTCGCCAACGCGGCCGTCGCGCTCCTCATCACGGCCGGCCTCGCCGGTCAGGGGCCCGGCGGGGCGCTCGCCCTCGGGCTCGCGGTCGGCGGGACGGGCATGCTCTTCGCCACGATGGCGGCGATCGTCGCGCAGCTGACGGAGAGCGCACGGCTGGCGAAGGGTCTGACGGCGGCGGTGCTGGGGCTCGCGTTCGTGCTGCGGGCGGCGGGGGACGCGGGGACGGCTGGGGGTACCTCCCAGGACGGCGTCCTAGGGGGAGGCAGCTCCGTCCTGACCTGGCTCTCGCCGATCGGCTGGGCCGAGAACGTCCGCGCGTTCGGGGGTGAGCGCTGGTGGGTGCTGCTGCTGATCGCCGGGGCCGTGCTCGTCCAGGCGGCGGTGGCGTACGAACTGGCCGGCCGACGCGACGTGGGCATGAGCTTCCTGCCGACCCGGCCGGGCCCGGCGGCGGGGCGACTCGGGACGGCGGGCGCGCTCGCCTGGCGGCTGCAGCGGGGCAGCGTGCTCGGCTGGTCGATCGGCTTCCTGCTCGGCGGGATCGTCTTCGGCGGGATGGTCGAGGGCGCGGCGGACATCGTCGGCGACAACGAGCAGGCCCGGGAGATCTTCGAGCGCATGGGCGGTCGGACCGGTCTGAGCAACGCCTTCCTCGCGACGATGGTGAGCCTCTTCGGGATGATCGGGGCGCTCTACGCGGTCGGGTCGGTGCTGCGCCTGAACGGCGAGGAGACCTCGCAGCGGGCCGAACCGATCCTGGCGAACGCGGTGGGGCGGGTGCGCTGGGCGGCCGGGCACCTGCTGATCGCCTTCGGCGGCGCGGCGCTGATCATGCTGCTGAGCGGTCTCGGTCTGTACGTCTCGTACGGCAAGGACCTCGGCCCGATCCTGGGGGCCTCACTGGCCCAGCTCCCCGCGATCTGGACCCTGGCGGGGCTCGCGGTGCTGCTGTGGGGCGCGTTCCCCAAGGCGGCGGTGGCGGGGTGGGGCGTGGCGGGTCTGTGCCTGGCGCTCGGCTGGATCGGCCCGGCGCTGGACCTCCCGCAGTCGGTCCTGAACCTGTCGCCCTTCGGCCACCTGCCGAAGCTGCCGGGGAGCGAGATGGCGTGGGGCCCGGTCCTGGTCCTCGCGGCCCTCGCGGCGGCCTTCGTGACGACCGGCCTCTGGCGCCTGCGCCGCCGGGACCTCACGACGTCCTGACGCCGGCTCGACGGGAAGGGCCCCCGGGAACGGGGGCCCTTCCCGTCGCGCGCGTCAGACCTCCACCATCAGCTCGTGGACGCCCCTGATCACGTAACCCGGCTTCCAGCGCGGCTCCGCCGCGAGGCGCAACCTCGGAGTCCTCCGGAGCAACTCGTCGAAGAGCGCCGTCAGTTCGAGGCGGGCCAAGGGGGCGCCCAGGCAGTAGTGGATGCCTGCGCCGAAGGTGATGTGGGGGTTCTCCGTGCGGGTGAGGTCCAGGTCGTCCGGGCGGGCGAAGCGGACCGGGTCGCGGTTGGCCGAGCCGAAGAGCAGGGCGACCTCCGAGCCGCGCGGGATCGTGACGTCACCGACCTCGATGTCGTCGAGGACCCAGCGCTCGAACATCTGCAGCGGGGTGTCGTACCGCAGGATTTCTTCCACAGCTGTGGACAACATTCCGTCCGGGTCGGCCCGCAGCGCCGCCAGCTGCTCCGGGTGCCGCAGCAGCGTCCACCAGCCGTTCACGGTCGTGTTCACCGTCGCCTCGTGCCCCGCGTTCAGGAGCAGCACGCACGTGGAGATCATCTCCTGCTCCGTGAGCTCCTCCACCCCCACCAGGCCCGAGATCAGATCCTCCCCCGGTTCCTTCCGCCGTCGCTCGATCAGCTCCCGCAGATACGCCGAGAAGTCCAGCGACGCCCGCACCGCCCGCCGCGCCGTCTCCTCCGAGGGGTTCAACTCGAACATCCCGCAGATGTCGGCCGACCACGGCCGCAGCATCCCCCGCTCCTCGTCCGACTCCGGAATCCCCAGCATCTCCGCGATCACCGCCACCGGCAGCGGCTCGGCGACGTCGGCGAGGAGGTCGCCGCCGCCGCGCTCGACCAGTCCGTCGACGAGCTCCGCCGCCAGCCGCCGCACCGTCGGCGCCAGGTTCTCCACCGTCCTCGGCGTGAACGCCTTGGACACCAGCCGCCGGATCCGGGTGTGGTCACCCGCCTCCAGATCGAGCAGGCCGTGGTCGTTCAGGGTGTGGAAGGGCTCGTGCGCCTCGGGAGGAGCCGTACGGCCGAACTCCTCGTGCGTGAACCGGTGCGTGTACGTCCGGCCGAGCCGCCGGTCCCGCAGCAGCGCCGACACGTCCTCGTAGTGCGGGATCAACCACTGCCGGGTCGGCGCGTACCAGTGGGCGCGGCCGGCGGCGCGCAGCTCGGCGTAGGCCGGGTACGGGTCCGCGACGAACGCGGGGGACCAGGGTGCGAAGGGAACGTCCATGACCGGACGCTACCCGGCGACCCGCACCGCGCTACCCGCCGACCTGCACCAGCCTCGCCTCGTACGCGAAGACCGCCGCCTGCGTCCGGTCCCGCAGCCCCAGTTTCACCAGGATCCGGCTCACATGCGTCTTGATCGTCGACTCGGCCACCACCAGATGGTCGGCGATCTCCGCGTTCGACAGGCCCTGCGCGATCAGCACGAGCACCTCGGTCTCCCGCTCGGTCAGGTCCCCGATCTGCGCCAGCGCCGGCGGCCTCGGCGACTCGGCCGCCTTGGCGAACTCGGTGATCAGCCGCTTCGTCACGGTCGGCGCGAGCAGCGCCTCGCCGGCCGCCACCACCCGTACGCCCTCGGCCAGCTGCCGCGCCGACGCGTCCTTCAGCAGGAAGCCCGAGGCGCCGGCGCGCAGCGCCTGGTACACGTACTCGTCGAGGTCGAAGGTCGTCAGGACCAGCACCTTCGCGTCCGCATCCGCCGCGACGATCTCCCGCGTCGCCTCGATGCCGTTCAGCTCCGGCATCCGGATGTCCATCAGGACGACGTCCGGGCGCAGGGCCGCCACCTGGGCGATCGCCTCGCGGCCGTTGACGGCCTCTCCGACGACCTCGATGTCCGGCATCGCGCCGAGCAGCACCGAGAAGCCTTCGCGGACCATCATCTGGTCGTCGACGATCAGTACCCGGATCACTGGTCCGTCTCCTCACGCGTCACGGGGATGAACGCCGTGACCTCGTAGCCGCCGTCCTCGGTCGACTCGGCCGTCATCTCGCCGTTCAGCATCGTCACCCGCTCGCGCATCCCCGTGATGCCGTGGCCGGCGCCCTGCGAGGGTTTCACGAGGCCTCGCGCCGGGCCGTTGACGATCCGCAGGCCGAGTCCGCCGAGGACGTAGCTGACCTCGACCTTCGCCCCGGCGCCCGGCGCGTGCCGCAGCACGTTGCTCAGCGCCTCCTGGATGATCCGGTACGCCGAGAGCTCCACGCCCTGCGGCAGCTCCCGCACCGCTCCCGTCACCGTCTTCTCGACGTCGAGCCCGGCCTCGCGGACGTTCGCGACCAGCCCCTCCAGATCGGCGAGGGTCGGCTGCGGGGCGTCGGGGGCCTCGTAGTCCTCCGCCCGTACGACCCCGAGGACACGGCGCAGCTCGGTCAGGGCCGCCACCGCGTTCTCGCGGATGGTGACGAAGGCCTGCTCCAGCTCCGGCGGCGGGTTCTCGACCCGGTAGGGGGCCGCCTCCGCCTGGATGGCGACCACGGACATGTGGTGGGCGACGACGTCGTGCAGCTCACGGGCGATGGTCGTGCGCTCCTCGAGCAACGTCCGCTTGGAGCGTTCCACGGCGGTCACCGTCTGCTGGGCGGTGACGGTCTTCTCGGCCTCGCGGCGGACCTGCAGGACGGTCACGACGAGCAGCGCGAGCGCGGAGGGGAAGAGGACCGCGAAGGCGTCGGGGCCGGTGCCCCGGGCGAGAAGGCCGGTGGCGAGGAAGGCGTACGCGGCGGAGACCGCCCACATCCAGGCGGCGGTACGGGGCCGGGTGCGGGCGGCCACCACCGTCATGACCACCACGTGCGCCGTGCCCGAGGTCGGGCCCCACGGCCAGTCGTCCCCGTACGAGCCGAGGGCGGTGACGAAGGGCGTCATGGCCAGCGACGCCCAGAAGGCGAGGACCGGGCGGACCAGGGTCAGCAGCACGACGACCGCGGGCAGCCCCGCGAACGCGAGGACGAACAGGCCGTTGCCGGACGCGACGGTCGTCCCCACCGCGAAGAGGAAGAAGGCGAAGCCGACCACGATCGCGTGCGGGGTCCAGCGGGCCTTGTTGCGTATTCGCTCCGGCAGCCGCCGGGTCAGCACGCCGTCGACCGCCATCGGCGGCAGGGGGCGGTACTCGAAGGCGTTGTGGAAGAGGTCCTGGCGCAGCCCGCCGAGCGCGCCCTGGGCCAGGCGGAACTCGGGGCTGCGGCTCGTTTCACGGGTGTCGGTCACATCAGCCAAGGTACGGGGACGGGCGGACGCGGTCGTCACCATGAATATGGATCCTCCCGCATCCGTCCCAAGTACTACGCGGCCGTACGCGCCGGGGCCCGCTCAGAACGCGAGCTGGGCGATCTCCTCCGCGACCACCGCGCACGCGTCCGCCGCCGGGTCGATCAGGGGGAAGTGGCCGACGTCCTGGAGGAGGGTGAAGCCGACCGTCTCCCCCGCCTTCGCCGCCGCCTCCACATAGGCGTCGGCCACCGCCTGCGGGACGACGATGTCGTCCCTGCCCTGGACGACCGCGGTGGCGATCCCGGTCGGCAGCAGCAGCGCGGGGTCCGCGTGCCGTGCCCGTACGTCGAACTCGCCCTCGCCGCCCAGGAACTGGGTCACGGCGCCGCCGCACACCCCGAGCTCCACCGCCCGGTCGAAGTGCGCGATGGGGGCCAGCGCCACCACCCCGCGCAGCTCGGGCGGGGCGGGCAGCCGCCAGGGTGCGTCGGGGGGCAGTACGTGTCGGGCGGCGGCCCAGAGGGCGAGATGACCGCCCGCGGAGTGGCCGGTGAGCACGATCCGGCGCGGATCGGCCTGCGGCAGATGCTCGGCGGCCAGCCGCGGTACGGCGTCCAGCGCCGCGGCCACGTCGTCGAGGGTCTCGGGCCAGCGCCCCGCGACGGGCGCGGTCCCGCCCTGCCGGGGGATGGCGCTGCCACGTCGGTACTCGACGTTGGCGACGGCGAAACCCCGGCGGGCCAGAAAGTCCACGAAAGGAGTCAGGTGCTGCCGGTCGTACGGCGCCCGCCAGGCACCGCCGTGCAGTGCCACGACGAGCGGGGCCCGCTGCCGGCCGTCGCGCGGCGCGTAGAAGTCGACGACCTGGTCGGGGTGTTCGCCGTACGCGGCGGACACATCAGGGGCGACGGCCGGGTGCGAGAAGGCCGATGCTTCTTCGGCGGCGTCGCGCGCGGCGGGGTCCGGCATTCTGTTCCAACCTCTCGGGGACGCGGCCGAATTGGCCTGACCTGCGGGGACCGTACCAGGACTGACGCCCCCCACAGATCAAGCGATCATCGGACCTACGAGCCCGAAACGTCGGTCAGGACCTCCGCGAGGACCCGCGCGGCCCGCTCCGCGTCCGCGAAGCCGACGTACAGCGGCGTGAAGCCGAAGCGGAGCACGTCCGGGCGGCGCAGATCGCCCACCACCCCGCGCCGGATCAACTCCGCCATGACGGCAGGCGCGTCCGCGCAGCTCAGGGCGGTCTGGCTACCGCGCTCCCCGTGCGGCTCCGGCGTGAGCGACCCGACCCGGCCGGCCGGAACGTACTCCCGTACGCACTCCAGGAAGAAGTCCGTCAGGGCGAGCGACTTGGCCCGCACGTCCTCGATGTCGACGCCGTCCCAGACGTCCAGTGCCGCTTCGAGCGCCAGCATCGACAGGATGTCGGGGGTACCGACCCGGCCCCGGAGCGCGCCCGCCGCCGCCTCGTAACCGGGGGTCATCCCGAAGGGGTCGGCGTGCGAGTTCCAGCCGGGCAGCGGCGAGTCGAAGGCCGCCTGGTGGCGCTCGGCGACGTACAGGTACGCGGGCGAACCGGGGCCGCCGTTGAGGTACTTGTACGTACAGCCGACGGCCAGGTCGACCTCGTGCGCGTCCAGACCGACCGGCAGGGCGCCCGCGCTGTGGCACAGGTCCCAGACGGCGAGCGCACCCGCCGCGTGCAGCGCGGCGGTGATGCCGGGCAGGTCGTGCAGCCGGCCGGTGCGGTAGTCGACGTGGTTGACGAGGGCGAGGGCCGTGCGCGGCCCCGCGGCGGCCGCCATCTCGGCGGGCGCGACCGGCACGATCCGGCGCCCGGTCATGCGCGCCGCCGACTCCGCGATGTACCCGTCCGTGGGAAAGGTCGTCGCGTCGACGAGGATCTCGTCCCGGTCGTCCGTGCTCAGCCGGGTGGCCGCCACGACCGCCTTGAAGACGTTCACGCTGGTCGAGTCGCCGACCACGATCTGTCCGGGGGCGGCGCCGACGAGCGGGGCGATCCGGTCGCCGATCCGCTCGGGCGCGGTCCACCAGCCGCTCTCGTCCCAGGAGCGGATGCGCAGCCGCCCCCACTCGCGGGTGATGACGTCGGCCATCCGGGCGGGCACGTGCGCGGGCAGGGCACCCAGCGAGTTCCCGTCGAGGTAGACGGTCTCGTCGTCGAGGGCGAACTTCTCGCGCAGCTTGGCCAGCGGGTCCTCCGCGTCCCTGCGCAGCGCGTTCTCGCGCAAGGACTCAGACATGGCTGCGCGCCGTCCACAGCTCGGGGAACACGTTCTTCTGCGCCCGCTTCTCCAGCCAGGCCACGCCCGCGGAGCCGCCGGTGCCCGTCTTGGAGCCCATGGCCCGCCGGGTGGCGACGAGGTGGTCGTTGCGCCAGCGCCAGATCAGCTCGGCGACATCGCTCAACGCCTCGCCCAGCCGGACGAGTTCGGCGTTCTGATCGGTGTCGGCGTAGATCCCGGCCCAGATCTGCTCGATCTCGGGCGACGGCTCGTACTTCTTCGCCAGGTCGCGACCGAGCACGGCCTCCGGCACGGGCAGGCCGCGCCGGGCGAGGAGCCTGAGCACCTCGTCGTACAGGCTCGGCTCCTGGATCGCCTTCTCCAGCTCCGCGTGGACGCGGGGCGCGCCGCGGTGCGGCACCAGCATCGACGCGGACTTCTCGCCGAGCAGGAACTCCATCCGCCGGTACATCGCCGACTGGAAGCCGGAGCCCTCGCCGAGGGCGGCGCGGTAGGAGTTGAACTGTGCGGGGGTGAGCTGGGCGAGCGGCCGCCAGGACTGGTTCAGCGCCTCCAGCTCGCGCACGGAGCGCTTGAGCGCGTCCATCGCCACCGGGATGCGGTCCTCGCGCAGCGCGCGGCCCGCGGTCTCCCACTCGTGGACGATGACGGTGAACCACAGCTCCATGACCTGGGTGGTGACCAGGAAGACCATCTCGCCCGGATCGTCGGAGCGGAGGTGCTGGAGGTGGGTGAGTACGTCCGCCTGTACGTAGTCCTCGTACGGCGTCGTGCCCGCGAAGTCGAGGTTCGGGTCTGCGACCGAACCGGCTCCGGAGGCATCGGGGAAGGTGGACATCGCTGTCTCCTCGATACGCAACTACCGGGTAGCGGTCCGCTCCTTCCGTGTGGCAAGTGGAGCCCCGGTCCCCTCGGGTCCGCCCGCTTCGTCGCGCGCGGCCCCATGCGCATCATGGCACGATCGGACCCTCGATGTAGCTACCGTCTTCGTCATACGGAAATGCGTTCGAACGACAACCGTTGAGGCCCTTGATCTGCTGCATCATCACCGGTGCGAGCTTGCCCGGCCCCGGGCAGCTCATGTGCATCCGGATGCCGATCTCGTGTCCGACCTCGTGGTTGATGATCAGATGCCGGTACTCGGCGGGCGTGCCGGTGAACGTCGGGGAGCCCAGCATCCAGCGCTTGAGGTTCACCACGACACCCTGGGTGGTCTCGCAGTTCAGCTCGCCTCGGGTGTTGAGGCCCTGCGCGAGGCAGAGCTTGTCCGCGGTCTTCGGGGTGGCGATCCGGATGACGAAGTCGGCGTTCTCGGAGACCAGCTGGAACCGGCCACGTCCGTGCGCGGCCCAGCCGCGCGGGTGGGCCAGGATCTGCTGGATCTCGGCGGCCGCCTCGCGGGCGGAGAGGTCGATGCCGTCCTCGACCTGGACGCGGTAGCGGCGCAGGGTGCCGCCGGTGCCGAAGGCCTCGCCGGAGGACTGGGCCGTGGTGAAGGTACCGGCTCCGGAGGCCGGCACCGTCGTCTTCTTGGGCGTGGGCGTCGGCTTCGGCTTGGGGGTGGTCTGCTTCGGCTTCGGCTTCGGCGTGGGCGTCGTGGCCGGCGGAGGGGGCGGCAGGGTGGTCCGGTCGACCGTGGGGGCGGCGGTGTCGGCGGGATCGGCGTCCTGGCCGCTGTTGTAGTGGGCGAGGGCGGCGCCGCCGCCGAGAGAGAGCGCGACCAGCGCGAGCGTCGGCAGGACGAGACGTCTTATGGGACTTTTGGGGCGGCGCTGGGAGCGACCCCGGCCCCGCCGACGGCTCTGTGCGCGTCCTCGGCCTGCGGGTGCGGCGGCACGCTTGCCCAAGACAGACTTCTCCCCTGCGTCGGCCGGAGTGGGGGAAGAGGGTGGGGCCTCTGGCGCCGGCGGCTCGGTACAACGGTCCGGAGGATCGTAACCGCCGCTTCGAACGCCTTCGAACGAACTCGGGACTATGTCCGGTTTCCCCCTGCCCCTTCGGACAGGGGGAACCGAGCGTCAACCGCGGAGCAGGACGCCGTGCGCCCGGGGCGCCCCGGGCGTCAGCCGGGCGTCTCGGCCGCGTGTCAGCCGAGCGTCTCGGCCGCCGTCTCGGAGGAGTCGCGCAGGAACGTCGAGCAGCGCTCGTACTCGTCCTTCTCGCCGATCTCGCCGGCGGCCCTCGCCAGCGCGTGCAGCGCCCGCAGGAAGCCGCGGTTCGGCTCGTGTTCCCACGGGACCGGGCCGTGTCCCTTCCAGCCGCTGCGGCGCAGGGCGTCCAGGCCGCGGTGGTATCCGGTACGGGCGTACGCGTACGACTCGATGACGCGGCCGCCCTCGTACGCCTCGTCGGCGAGCTGGGCCCAGGCCAGCGAGGAGGTCGGGTACTTCGCGGCGACGTCCGCCGGCGCCGTGCCCTGCGCGAGCAGCTCGCGCGGCTCGGGATCGTCGGGCAGGTGGGTGGGGGGCGGTCCCCCCAGCAGGTTCTCGTGGATGGCCATGGGGCCAGTCTGCCTCAGCACTCCCTCACCGATCGCCCCGGTCCGCCCGGTCCGCCGCACCCGCGTCGCCGCCCCGGGCCGAGCGCTCACCCGGGTCCAGCGGCGGTGACGTCACTCCGCAGTGGACCTTGCACTCGGGGTGGCAGTCGGCCTCCCCGACCGGCACCCGGACCATCGCCCAGGCCAGGACCGCGCCCGCCACCATGAGCCCCGCGCACATCGGCATCGCCCGCCGGAACGTCTCCCCGAACTCCTCCGCCGAGCGGTACGCCTCGGGCCCCATCCCCGCCAGCGCCGGCAGCGCCGCGACCGCGAGGAGCCCCGCCGCCCGGGCCGCCGCGTTGTTGATCCCGCTCGCCAGACCGGCCCGGGCCACGTCCACCGAGGCCAGGACGGTCGCCGTCAGCGGGGCCACCAGGACCGTCAGACCGATGCCGAGCACCACCATCGCCGGCAGCACGTCCTGTACGTACGAGGCGTCCTCGCCCACCCGCAGCATCAGGACCATCCCGGCGGCGCACAGCAGCGGGCCCACGGTCAGCGGGATCCGCGGGCCGATCTTCTCGCCCAGCTCCCCCGCCTTCGCCGAGAGCAGCAGCATCAGCACGGTGGTCGGCAGCAGCGCCGTCCCCGCGGCGAGCGCCGAGTAGCCCGACACCACCTGGAGCTGGAGCGCGGCCAGGAAGAAGAAGCCGCCGAGCGCCGCGTACACGCACAACGTCACCAGGTTGACCGCGGTGAACAGCCGGGACGCGAAGACCGACGGCGGCACCATCGCGGTCTCGCCCCGTCGCCGCTCCACGAGGACGAACGCCGCCGCGACCACGAGACCGAGCGCCCCCGGCCACCATGCCTCGGCGATCAGCGCGTACGTGACGAGGCCGAGCCCCGCCGCCCCGAGAACGGCGCCGAGGACGTCGAAACGGCCGTGCGCCGACTCGTCCCGCGACTCGGGCACGTGCCGCAGCGCCACGGGCACGCACAGCGCGGCGAGCGGCACGTTCAGGAGGAACACCCACCGCCAGCCGGGCCCGTCGACCAGCCACCCGCCGACGAACGGCCCGATCGCCGCGCCGACCCCACCGAACCCGGACCACAGCCCGACGGCCTTCGCCCGGTCGTCCGGGTGGAAGCTCGCCTGGATCAGCGCGAGGGAGCCGGGGGTCAGCAGCGCGCCGCCGATGCCCTGGAGGGCGCGGGCGGCGATCAGCACGCCGGCGTTCGGCGCGAGCCCGCACAGCAGCGACGCGACGGCGAACCACACCACACCGACCACGAACACCCGCCGCCGCCCGTAGCGGTCGCCCAGCGCCCCGCCGAGCAGGATCAGACCGGCGAGCGTGAGCATGTAGGCGTTGACCGTCCACTGGAGCACGGCCATGTCGGCGTCGAGGTCCTCGCCGATGTGGGGCAGGGCGACATTGACGACGGTGGAGTCCAGCAGCGCCATCCCGGACCCGAGGACGGTGGTGAAGACGATCCACCGCCCTGTGCCGGAGCTCAGCCGGATGTCCATGCCTGCATGGTCCCGCGAACCACGGAGCCCCGCCCGCCGGAACGGCGGACGGGGCTCGACAAGTCGCTTCCGGAGCGCCTCAGCGGGTGAAGTTGAAGTACTTCCAGGGGCCGTAGTTCGTGGTGTTCACGTTGTCTCCGGACGAGCCGTCGAGGTACGAGGAGCGGACGCGGAACCGGTAGCCGGCCGCCCCGTCGCCGTCCACCGTCACGTACGCCATGCCGTTGGCGTTCAGCTGGAAGTAGTCCGAGGCAACGTGACGCCAGGCACCGCCGTACCAGATCTGGAGGTCCAGCCGGGTCTTGCGGCCCGGGTAGGAGTTGTGCCACGCGGAGATCATCGGGTCGGTCGTCTGGTGGTAGGTCTGGTACCAGGTGGAGCCGATCTTCGTCGACGTGTAGTGGCGCGACAGTGTGGTCACCAGCCCCGCCCGCGTGTACACGGCCGAGCGGGCCTCGGCCGGGGCGGAGCGGGTATCACCGGCGAACGTCACGGACACCCAGGTGTCGCGGGTCATCTTGAGCTGCGCCGCCAGCTTGCCCTCCGGGTTGACCGTGCCGCGCCGGAGCAGCCGCTTGGGCTCCGGGCCGATCGGGTCGGCCCAGATCTCCACCACGCGGTTCTTGTACGTCGGGCCGAGCGTGGCCGTGTACCAGACAGGGGTGTTGAAGTTGACGTTGAGCCCGTTGCGGTCCAGCGTCAGCGCGGTCTTGTTCCGCACGACCTCGACCTGGGCCTTCGCGGCGGCGCCGTTGTGCGTGGCGTCGCCGGCGTACTCGACCTTGTAGGTCACGCCACCGCCCGCGGTCGGCGTGTCCGTGAACGAGAAGGCCCCGTTCGCTCCGAGCGCCTTGGTCCCGAGCGCCTTGCCCTGCGGGGCCTCGACGTCGTACCGCGTGACGGTGAGCGGCGTGCCGGCCGGGAGGGGCAGGGACGCCGTGACCGTACCGGAGACGGTGAGCGGCTTGAGCACGGGCGCGGTCGCGGGGACCTTGACCGTGACGGCCGGCGCGGACATGGTCGGCGTGTCCAGGACGTGCAGGCGGGCGTTCGCCCCATAGGCGGTGGTGACCGCGAAGAGGCGGCTGCCGCCCGGCTCCCAGGCGAGACCGCCGTCGGCGAGGTTGTCCCCGCCGCTGGAAGTGCCCGTGCCGGGGAAGTCGTACTGCCGCACGGAGGTGGTCTCGCCGGGCCGGTAGACGAAGACGTCCTTGCCGTACGACGAGTCGGAGCCCGCGGCGACCGTGCCGTCGGGTGCGACGGCAACGGCCGCGCCGTGGTGGTCGCTGGCGTAGGCGCCGACCTCGGTGAGGTCCGCGGCCTGCCACACGAAGTGCTGGTTTCCGGCGCCGGCCGTG
Organism: Streptomyces sp. NPDC059875; assembly: GCF_042731085.1. Classification (NCBI taxonomy): domain Bacteria; kingdom Bacillati; phylum Actinomycetota; class Actinomycetes; order Kitasatosporales; family Streptomycetaceae; genus Streptomyces; species Streptomyces sp. NPDC059875. The sequence goes on along the minus strand of NZ_JBHWJZ010000014.1, from coordinate 183,930 downwards.
ATGAGACGGCTGCCGTCCGGGGTGTACGCGAGATCGTTGATCATGCTGCGATTGCTCACGCTGTCGGCGGTCCGCGCGGTGCGGCTCGCCGTGCCCGCGGCCACGTCGTACGTGCCCACCTTGAACCGGTGGTAGTAGGACGACGCGGCGGCGATGCTGTTCGGGTCCGTCGGCGAGGCGACGAGCCTCGGGGCGCCCGAGTAGTTCGTCTCAGCGTCCTGCGCCAGGGTCACCACGGGCTCGGCGCCGGAGACGTCGAGCGAGCCGATGTCTCCGTGGTCGCCGTTGCCGTAGCCGAACCAGATCTTGCCGCCCGCGAGCGCGAGGTGCTGCGGGTCGGTGCCCTCGCCGATCGCGTACCGGGCGGTCTCGGTGACCGTCTGCGTCTCCAGGGAGACGACGGCGTCGGCGCCCGGAACCGCGGCGTACAGGCTCCCCGCGTCCCCGGAGAGCGCCAGACCGGTGACGCCCGGCAGGCCGGTGACCGTGGCCAGGACCGTACCGGCGTAGTCGGTCGCGACGACCGTCCCGAGGTACGGGTCGCTGATGAAGATCTTCTGGTGGACGCCGTCCACCACCATGTCGCCCACGGACGACACCGGAAGAACCTTGCTGCTGTCGGCGGCCGCCTGGCCTGCCGTACCCGCGACCAGTGCCGCGGAGCTGAAGAGGACCGCGAGCGACGTCGCGGCCGAGAGAGTGCGCTTGCGCACGATGATGTGACCCCCCAATGGTCTCCGGCCGCGTTGCTCCAGCGGCCGGTGAGCGCAGATTAGATCATCGCGCCGACACCGCGCTCCCCGGTATCCGCTCCACGGTTCCTCACCGTGTCCGCAGCCTCGTCGCCGCCCTCACCAGCGCCTCCACCCCGCGCTCCGCCTTCTTCCGCGGGCAGCCGACGTTCAGCCGGACGAAGCCCGGCGACCCGTACACCCCGCCCGGCATGATCGCGACCTTCTCGACCTCCACCAGCTCCCGCTGGAGCGCGCTCTCGTCGATGCCGAGCGGCCGCAGGTCGATCCACGCCAGATAGCCCGCCTGCGGGGGCGTCCAGGTCACGCCCGGCAGTCCCTCCGCGAGCCGCGCCTCCAGCAGCCGCATGGTGCCCGCCACATAGGCCCGCAGCTCGTCCAGCCAGGGACCGCCCTGCCGGTACGCGGCGATGTGGGCGGTCAGCGAGAGCACGGCCGGCGAGGCGAGCCCCTCACCGGTCTCCATGCGGCGGACGAACGCCCCCCGCTCGTCGGGGTCGCCGATGATCCCGTACGAGCCGCTCAGGGCCGGAAAATTGAAGGCCTTGGTGCCCGAGGTGATCAGCGCCCACCGCCGGCCGCGCCCCGCCTCGACGAACCGGCTGAAGGGCAGATGGCGCCGGCCGTCCGCCACCAGGTCCGCGTGGATCTCGTCGCTGACGATCGCGACACCGTGCCGCTCGGCCAGGCGCGCGAACTCCGTCAGCTCGTCCTCCCGCCAGACCCGGCCGGTCGGGTTGTGCGGCGAGCAGAGCAGCAGCATCCGGCTGTCCGGCCGCGCCAGCTCCGCCTCCAGCGCCTCGGTGTCCCCCACCGGTACGCCGCGCAGCTCGCGCCCGAGTCCGGTGACGGCCTTGCGGAAGCCGTCGTACGTCGGGGTGTGCACGACGACGCCGTCACCGGGCTGCGTCCACATCTGGAGCAGCTGCGAGAGCTGGTTCAGCACGGACGGGGAGTACACCAGCGTGGAGACGTCGAGCGGGGTGTCGTAGCGGGTCGCGTACCAGTGGCGTACCGCCTCCCGGAACTCGCCGAGCCGCCAGTCGGTGTAGCCGAACACCCCGTGCTCGACCCGCTCGCGCAGCGCGCTGAGCACCTCCGGTGGGGAGGCGAAGTCCATGTCGGAGATCGTGAAGGGGAGCAGCTCGCCGACGCCGAAGCGGTCCGCGATCCCGTCCCACTGGACCGACCACGTGCCCCGGCGGTCGATCTCCCGGTCGAAGTCGTACGTCGTCACTCAGGCCTCCTGGAAAGACGAAGAGGCCCGGCACCACCGCAGTGGTGCCGGGCCCCTCAGTGGCATGGGCGCTTACTTCAGCTTCGTGCCGGTCGAGCGCAGCGCGGCACACGCCTCGGTCACGCGGCGGGCCATGCCGGCCTCGGCCAGCTTGCCCCAGGTGCGCGGGTCGTAGGTGGACTTCTTGCCGACCTCGCCGTCGACCTTCAGGACACCGTCGTAGTTCTTGAACATGTGGTCCGCCACCGGACGCGTGAAGGCGTACTGGGTGTCGGTGTCGAGGTTCATCTTCACGACGCCGTTCTCCAGCGCGGTGGCGATCTCCTCGGCCGTGGAGCCGGAGCCGCCGTGGAAGACGAAGTCGAACGGGGAGACCTTGCCGTACTTCTCGGCGACGCCCGCCTGCAGGTCCTTGAGCAGCTCGGGGCGGAGCACGACGTTGCCCGGCTTGTAGACGCCGTGCACGTTGCCGAAGGAGGCGGCCAGCAGGTAGCGGCCCTTCTCGCCCAGGCCCAGGGCCTCGGCGGTGCGGATCGCGTCCTCGACGGTGGTGTACAGCTCGTCGTTGATCTCGTGGGTGACGCCGTCCTCCTCGCCACCGGTCGGGGTGATCTCGACCTCGAGGATGATCTTGGCGGCGACGGCCTTGGCGAGCAGCTCCTGGCCGATGGCCAGGTTGTCCGCGAGGGTCTCGGCCGAGCCGTCCCACATGTGGGACTGGAACAGCGGGTTCTGACCGGCCTTGACGCGCTCGGCGGAGATGTCGAGCAGCGGGCGGACGTAGCCGTCCAGCTTGTCCTTCGGGCAGTGGTCGGTGTGCAGGGCGACCGTGATGTCGTACTTGGCGGCGACGATGTGCGCGAACTCGGCCAGGGCGACCGCGCCCGTGACCATGTCCTTGTTGTACTGGCCGCCCAGGAACTCGGCGCCACCGGTCGAAATCTGGATGATGCCGTCGCTCTCGGCCTCCGCGAAGCCGCGCAGCGCAGCGTGCAGGGTCTGGGACGAGGTCACGTTGATGGCCGGGTAGGCGAACTTGCCTGCCTTCGCCCGGTCGAGCATCTCGTTGTAGACCTCGGGGGTTGCGATGGGCATTCGTCCGCTCCTTGTGATGTGCGGGTGGGTGCGTTACTTGACCCTGACCTGGGGCGACGTCATCGTCGGGGCCCATCTTTCCAGACTCTTCCGTGGACACCATGACGAAGGGGCGGAGTGTTTCACGTGAAACACTCCGCCCCCTGCCAAAGCCCCAGGTCAGAGGCGCCGCCGAACGGCCCCAAGGACCTAAGTCACGACTTCGCCTCGGTCAGGCGAGACCCAGCTCGTCCAGCGCGTACGCGTACAGGTACGGCACGCCCGCCGTGGTGCTGATCTTCTCGCCCGCGCCCGTCGCGCGGTCCACGATCGTGGCGACCGCGACGACCTCGGCGCCGGCCGCCCGCGCCGCCTCGACGGCGGTCAGCGGAGAGCCACCGGTGGTGGAGGTGTCCTCGACGATCAGGACACGGCGGCCCTTGATGTCCGGGCCCTCGACCTGGCGCTGCATCCCGTGCGCCTTGGCGGCCTTGCGGACCACGAAGGCGTCCAGGCGCTTCCCCTGCGTGGCGGAGGCGTGCAGCATCGCCGTCGCGACCGGGTCGGCGCCGAGCGTCAGGCCGCCCACGGCGTCGAACTCGAGGTCGGCGGTCAGATCGAGCATGACCTGACCGACCAGCGGGGAGGCGGCGCCGTCCAGCGTGATCCGGCGCAGATCGACGTAGTAGTCGGCCTCAAGACCCGAGGAGAGGGTCACCTTGCCGTGCACCACGGCCTTGTCCTTGATCTGCTGGAGCAGGTCAGCGCGTACGTCAGTCATGCTCATGAGCTTAAAGCCGCCGCCAGGCCCATGTGGCCGCGATCTCCAGCGGCTCGATCGGGGTCACGTACCGCGGGTGGGTGTTGAGCCCGTTCGGCGGACCGGACTGCGGCTCCACGCACACCGCCGCCTCCTGCTCGTCGTAGATCACCACCCACTCCGCGCGGCTGGTCACCTTCAGCTCCAGCCGCTCCGGCCAGGTGAGGGTGACGTCCACGCCGTCGGGCATGCCGAAGCAGTCGTCCCAGGGGCCCGGGGTGGGGCCGATCCGGCGCCCGGTGGGGAGATGGTCGGCGCCGCGCTCCTCCTGCCAGTCGGCCGTGAAGTCGATACGGACGTCCTTGCCGTCCTCCCCGAGCTTCCGGTTGAACCACGGGTGCCAGCCGGCCTGGGCGGGGAAGGAGTCGCCGGTCGTCTCCACGCCGAGGGTGAGCGTCAGCCCGTCCTCGGTCAGCTCGAAGAGCTGCGTGACCCGACCGGCGTACGGCCAGGGGTCCCCGAGCTCGTAGGTGAAGGCCGCCTCGCGCTCACCGGCGCGAGCGGTCCTCCACGCCGTGTCGCGGCCGGTGCCGTGGACGGCGTGCGGGGGCGAGTTGAGCGGGAGCTGGTGGCTCGTCGCGCCGTCCTGGAAGCGCCCGTGCGCCGTGCGCCCGCACCACGGCACCATCGGGAAGCACCCGTACCGCTCGCCTTGGCGCAGCAGTTCCGTTCCGCCGATCCGCAGGCTCTCGATCCGGCAGCCGTTGTCGGGGTTGATGGTCAACTCGGCGTCGCCCGCCGTCAGTCGTGTCAGCTCGCTCACGGCTCCGACAGTAGACGGGGATCAGCGCCGGCGGCGCAGCGCCCGGCCGACGACGACCGCGGAGGCGAGCGCGAGCGCGGCGGCGGGGGCGATCCAGCGCAGGGTGGCGCCCGCGGTGGCCGACTCGGGCGCCGGGACGGGCGCGTACCGCCCGCGCGGCGGGGCGTGGTCGACCTCCTCGGCGCTCCGCCCGATCATGGTCCGCCGGGCGTGGGCGGCCTCGGCGGCGGGCGGCTCGGCCGGGTACTCGACCGGCGCGTCCTCGAAGTCCCCGCTCACGAAGGGGTCGAGGGACGGCGGCGGGACCGGCGTCTCGAAGACCGTCGGGCGGTGGGGTTCCTCGACGCCGTCGTCGACCCCGTCGCTGTCGCTGTCGGCCTCGTCGTCCGCATCCGCGTCGGCGTCGGCGTCCGTGCCCGCGTCCTCGTCCTCGTCGACGGCCTTCTCCAGCTCCGCGACGGCGGCCAGGCCCGCGACGAACTTCTCGATCAGCCGCACGGCCGCCGACTCCCGGGTCTCCTCGGAGAGGTCCGCGAGGCGGCCGGCCTGCTTCACGGTGCCGGTGAAGGTGAGCGTCGTCCCGTCCGCCACCGGGGTGAGCGTGATCGCCAGGGACAGCTCCGCGGAGCCCTTGCCGCGCACCTCGCTGCCCTTGCCCTCGACGGCGACGACGCCGTCCCGTTCGACCAGGCGCAGCGCGCCCCGGTAGGTGATCGTGTTGCCGCCGGCGCGGATCTTCAACCGGCCCGACAGCGGGCCCGCCTCCGCGTCGGCGTCCTGCTGGAGACCGGGAACGCAGCGCGCCACCCGCGCGGGGTCCGTCAGCGTCTCGCGCAGAACGTCGGCCGGTACCGGAACGAACACCTCATGCTCCATGGAAGCCGAGCCTACTCAGACCGGGCGTCGGCGTCGCCTGTTTGTCCAGGGTGCGCTTCCCGGCGGCACTCAGCCGCCGTAGCGCGGGTGCACGAGAGTCGACGGCGGCGGTCCGGCCCCCTCGGCGTCGCGGGTCAGCTCCGCGGCACGTGCCCCCGACGCCAGACCGTCCGCGGTGAGGGACCGCAGCCGGGGCGCGTCGGGAGCGAGGCCCAGGTCGGGCGGGTAGCTGCCCGCGACCGCCAGGAGGTACCCCCAGTCCCCCGTCCCGGCGTCCGCACCCGCACCCGCACCCGTCCCGGCGTCCGCACCCGCACCCCTCCCTGCGCCCGCGCCCGCTTGCGCGCCCCCGTCCGCGCCCCCGTCCGCGTCCGCGTCGCCGGAACGGTCCGCCCGCTCGGCCCGGTCGGGCCCCGCGGCGAGGCTCGCCCCCCGACCCCGCGCGCTGTAGGGCCGGGTCGCGAAACCGGCCGCGCGCAGGGTGGAGTCCACCGTCCAGAAGGTGCGGGGGCGGGCCGAGACCGAGCCCGCGTGGACGACGAGACGTCCGCCGTCGGCGAGGATCCGGGACGCGAGCCCGTAGAACTCCTCCGAGTACAGCTTGGTGCTGGCGGAGATCCCCGGATCGGGCAGGTCCGAGATCACCACGTCGTACCGCCCGCCTTCCGCCGCCCCGCGCAGCCAGCGGAACGCGTCCGCGAAGGCCACCCGTACGCGCGGATCCCGATAGGCGTGGTCGTTGAGCGTGGCCAGATCGGGGTTGGTCCGGGCGAGTCGGACGACTCCGGGGTCGAGTTCGACCACGGTGACCGAGCGGACGCCGGGGTAGCGCAGCACCTCGCGCGCCGCGAGGCCGTCACCGCCGCCGATGATCAGCACCCGTGCGTGGGGCCCGTTCATCGCCGGGTGCACCAGCGATTCGTGGTAGCGGTACTCGTCCTGTCCGCCGACCCGCAGCCGCCCGTCGACGAACAGGTCCGGCGGTCCGCCGCGCTCCCCCGTCACCACGACCTCCTGCAGGTCGGTCTGGACGGCGACCCGCACGCTGTCGCCGTACACCGCGCGCCGCGCCGCCCGCTCGAAGTCGTCGACGAGGACGGTGGCGGTGGCGAGGACGGCGAGCACCGTCACGTTCGTGGCGATCAGCAGCGCGCGGGAGCGGGTGGTCAGGTCGCGCCGGAACAGCCAGAGCACCAGGCCGCCGCCCGCCACCGCGTTCACCGCGCCGGTGACGAGCGCGCCGGTGAGCTGCCCGAGCCAGGGCAGCAGCAGGAACGGGAAGGCGAGTCCGCCGACCAGCGCGCCGACGTAGTCGGCGGCGAACAGGTCGGCGACCGTCCCGGCGGGATCCGTCCCGGCAGGGTCCGTACCGGCAGAGTCCCTACCGGCGGGATACGTCCCGGCATCGGTCCCGGCGGGGTCCGGGGCGCCTTCCTTCTCCCGCGCGCCGGCGGCGCGCGCCGACTCCGCCCGCTGGATCAGCGACATCAGGAGCGGAATCTCCGCCCCGATGAGCACCCCGATGGCGAGCGAGAACCCCACCAGGACGTACCGCGCCTCGCCGAGCCACGCGAACGCGGCGTACATCACGAGGGCGGAACAGCCGCCGATCAGCGCGAGCCCGCCCTCGACCAGGCCGAAGCCGACGGCGGCACGGCAGCGCAACCGCTTGGCGAGCAGCGAACCGACGCCCATCGCGAAGACCATCACGGACAGCACGACGGAGGCCTGGGTGACCGAGTCGCCGATCAAGTACGAGGCGAGCGCGACCAGTTCGAGCTCGTAGACGAGTCCGCACGCGGCACAGACGAAGACCACTGCGAGGACCGGATACCGCACCGCGCTGGGCCGCTCGGGCAGCCGCGTCACCCTCTTGGGTGGCATGGTCACGGGCGAATCGATCATGTTCGTAACGCTACGTCACACAACTGTCGCCGCTTGTCACCCACACGAGTGCACCTGAGGCTCTGGGGCGGCGCGTTACATCGTTGCAGGCATACGAACGCCGATGCGCGTCCTCGTGACCACCAACTGCCCTTCCTGCGGGTACGCATGCCAGGTGCGCCACCGCACCTGGCCCTCGTGGCGCTGCGCCAGCATCGCCGTGAAGGCGTGCGGGGAGCCGGGGAACGTCCCCGCAAGGCCGTTGGGATGGTCGGCGACGAGCGCGAGCAACTCCTGCGCGCGGCCCGCGAACGAGCCGTGGGACAACGTTTCGACGCGCGCGGCGAATTCGTACTCCCATGCGCCGAAGCGCTTGGAGACGCCCAGCGGCAGCGGCGTACTGCTGCCGGGCATGCAGGCGACGGTCTCCGAGCAGCTGCGCTCCTCTTCCTCCAGAAGCACCTGATGGGAGGCGCCGAGAAGCCGCAACTGCAGCTTGGCACCGGTCAGTTCGAGGTCGAGCACGGCGAGGGCGGGCAGCGGCTCGCGCCCCAGTGCCCAGGCCAGGTCGGCCGCACGCGTGTCGGTGTAGGTGGTCTTCAGGGTCGTGAGCATGGGTCGGCTCCGCAAACACGGTTTGACGGGTGGGCCGGGGGCGCCCCGGAGAAAGGGTTCAACGGGAGTGGGGGATCGCCGGCTCGGGTCCACACACGGTCCGAGGGCTGTCTCTTATCAACAGCGAGGGAATCATGGACTTCGAGCGACTCGCAGCGTTTTTACCCAACTTGCATTGGTTTCCATCCCCTTCGGGGACCCCACAGTTCAATTGTTCAATCGGAATCGATCGGGGGCTCCAACACGAAGGTGCCCGGCGGACGTTGGACCGGCCGGGCACCTGGTGATCGCGGAGTCGACTGCCCCGTGTCAGTCGCCTCCGCCGCCGCCACCACCGCAGCCGCCGCCACCGCCGCAGCTGCTGCCACCGCCGCAGCCGCCGCCACCACCGCTCGACCAGCCGCCCCGACCGCCCCTGCCACCGCGACGCCCACCGCTCCGGCCGGAAACCAGGCCGATCACCACGATGAGAACGATGAATCCGATGATCAGTACTTCCATCCGTGTCACCCCCGTAGGTCTTGTGTGACAGGGGGATGCCCCTCCCGGCTCCGGCCCAAAGCGCACTTGAGGAAGTCCAGAGCTTCCCCGCAGGATGGCGGGCATGACACGACCGCTGCTCAACCGCCGGCTCGCCGAGTTCGGGACGACGATCTTCGCCGAGATGTCCGCGCTGGCCGTCCGGACCGGGGCGATCAACCTCGGGCAGGGCTTCCCCGACACCGACGGCCCGGAGCAGATCCGGGAAGCGGCGGTCCGCGCCCTGCGTGACGGACGCGGCAACCAGTACCCGCCGGGGCCCGGCGTCCCCGAGCTGCGCACGGCCATCGCCGAGCACCAGCTGAAGCGGTACGACCTCGCCTACGACCCCGACACCGAGGTCCTGGTCACCGCCGGCGCGACGGAGGCCATCGCCGCCTCGCTCCTCGCCCTCCTCGAACCGGGCGACGAGGTGATCGCCCTGGAGCCGTACTACGACTCCTACGCCGCCTGCATCGCGATGGCGGGCGGCACCCGTGTCCCGGTCACCCTCCACCCGCACGAGGGACGCTACGTCCTCGACCTGGACGAGCTGCGGGCCGCCGTCACCGACCGGACGCGGCTCATCCTCCTCAACACCCCGCACAACCCCACCGGCACCGTCCTCACCCGCGCCGAACTCACCGCCGTCGCGGAGCTCGCCGTCGCACGCGATCTGCTCGTCGTCACCGACGAGGTGTACGAGCACCTGGTCTTCGACGACGCCGAGCACCTGCCGATCGCGAGCCTGCCGGGGATGCGCGAGCGCACGGTCACCATCGGATCGGCCGGCAAGACCTTCTCCTTCACCGGCTGGAAGGTCGGCTGGATCACCGCGACCCCCGCGCTGACCACCGCCGTCCGGTCCGCCAAGCAGTTCCTGACGTACGTCTCCTCGGGCCCGTTCCAGTACGCCGTCGCCGAGGCGCTGCGCCTGCCCGACACGTACTTCGACGACCTGCGCGCCGATCTGCTCGCCAAGCGCGACCTGCTGAGCGACGGCCTCGCCCGGGCCGGCTTCGAGGTCTACCGCCCGGCCGGCACGTACTTCGTCACCACCGACATCCGCCCGCTCGGCGAGTCCGACGGCTTCGCGTTCTGCCGCGCCCTCCCCGAGCGCGCCGGCGTCGTCGCCATCCCCAACGCGGTCTTCTACGACCACCGCAAGGCGGGCGAACCCTTCGTACGTTTCGCGTTCTGCAAGCAGCGCCACGTCCTGGAGGAGGCGGTGGAGCGCCTCCGGCAGCTCGCTCCCTGAGGACGGGAAACCTCCGACCGGGCCGGTCGGCGCCGGCGAGCACCGCACTTGTAAGGTCCCCCTCGCATCAGCGCCTGTCCTGCCACGGGGGGTACCCACCATGTCGTCACCGAAGTTCTCACTGAGCCGCAGATCGGCTCTCACCGCCCTGACCGGGGTGGCGGCGGGCAGCGCGCTGCCGCTCGCGCCGTCCGCCTTCGCGGCCACGCCGACGGCGGCGGCCACAGCGATGGCGACGGCCACGACGGCCGTGCCGGAGGTCCCCGGCGGGCGCCTCCCGATGGTGACCGACCCCTGCGACCCGTGGCACTTCGGCGCCCACCCGGCCGGGGCGCTGACCACCCGTACGCTCGCCGGCACCCCAGGAGGCCTGGAGGTGTCGGACGACCGGGGAGTACTCGCCACCCTCACCGCCGGCGCGAAGACGGTCACGCTGCGCGGACCCAAGCGCTGGTTCACCGAGCAGAAGAAAGCATTCGCCGACGACTTCGCGCGGACCCTGTCCGCCGGCAGCACCGGCTGGGGCCCCTCTCCCGCGGGCGGCAAGTGGTACACCGTCAACGGAGAGAAGGCGGACTACTACCTGGAGGCCGGCCGCGCCGTCATCCAGCTCGCCACGACCGACCTCAGCCGCCACGCGCTGCTCCCCGACAAGGCCGTCGGTGACGTCAGCGCCCGCGCGCGCCTTTCCTTCAGCAAGGTCCCGACCGGGGCGCCGGTGTCGCTCGCCGTCACCTTCGGGGCCAAGGACGTCAACAACCACTACCGGGCCCGGCTGTCCGTCACTCCCGCCGGCGAGGTCCAGCTCGTCCTGGAGAAGGAACTGGAGGACCGCGCGAGCACGTTGAGCCCGGCCGTCACGGTGGGCACCGGATTCCAGGCCTTCGACCACTGGTGGGTCCGGGTGGAGAAGACCGGCGCCCTGCTGCGCGCCCGCGCCTGGCAGGGCCTGGGCACGGCGGAGCCCACGGGAACCTGGCACCACAGCGTGCGCGACCCCGAGAAGGACCCGGCCAAGGTCTTCGACTCGGGCACCCTCGGAGTCCGGGCGCTGGCCTCCAGCGGCGCCACGGTGCCGCTGGAAGCGCGGGTCTACGACTTCGAGGTCACCTCGGCCGAGTGGGTCGACCCGCCGGTGGTCTGCCACGACACCTGGGTACGGCTGCTCGCGGCACCCTTCGACGGCACCTGGACCCCCTCCCTGGAACAGCAGATCCGTGCCTGGGCGGGCGACACCTCCCCCGACGCCCTGGCGTACGCCTCGATGTTCCGGCCCTTCGCCCCCGCCGTGACCGACCCCGCGCTCCAGGGCGCTCAGGTGCTGGGCGAGGCCGAGTACAGCGAAGCCGACGGCGCCGGGCTGCGCTCCATCGGCGGCGACTTCCACGACTACCTGGGGCTTCCCTGGACCTTCCCCGCGAGCGGCGAGAGCGCGACCCCGGACGAGGGGATGAAGGACAAGCCCAATCTCGACTGTTCGGGCTTCGTCCGGATGGTCTACGGGCACCACATGGGCATCCCGATGGTCCTCTACAAGAACTACGACGGCCGGAACCTGCCCCGCACCTCGAAGAGCCAGTCCGCCCAAGGCCCCGGCGTGGTCGTGGCCCAGGGCACGGGCACGCCCCCCGCACTCGACACGCTGCGGATCGGCGACGTGGTCTTCTTCGACGCCACGAACGCCGATCCCGACGACCCCGAGACCTACGACGGTGTGGTCGACCACACCGGCATCTACATCGGCCCCGACCAGCACGGCGGTCTGCGCTTCGTCTCCAGCCGCAAGACGCCGAACGGGCCGACCATGGCCGATCTGGGAGCCAAGTCGATCCTCAACGGCAAGAGGTGGGTCTCCGACGACGACAAGGGCGACGTGTACACCAACTCGCTGCGGGTCGTACGTCGCTTCTGACGGCAGCGGGTCCACGCCCGGCCGGGGAAACTTTCACCCGGCTGGGCCCACCTCGCTCGCGCGCCCCCTCCGTGCCGCGCCGATTGTCGGGTAGATCGACTTGTCGGTCCGACCTGATTCCCGTGCGCACGGAGGTGCACCCTGTCCGCCGAGACTCTCGACCGCCCGGCCTCGCCCGCCCTTGTGCGGAGCGTCCCCCGCCGGTGGGTCTCACTGCACCGCGCCGCCCCCGCGCTCGGGATGTTCGCCGCCGCGCGGCTGACCGGGATGCTCGTCCTCGCGGGCTGGGCCTGGCACACCGGACGCTCGCCGCGGGCGCTGCTCGCGAAGTCCTGGGACTCCGAGTGGTACATCCGGATCGCCGCGCACGGCTACGGCCACACCCTCCACTGGCCCGACGGCGTCGTCCAGTCCGACCTGGCCTTCTTCCCGCTCTACCCGGGGCTCGTCCGGGCCGTCACCACCGTCCTGCCGGTGACCGGCGGTACGGCCGGCCTGCTGCTGTCCTGGCTGTCGGCCGGCGCCGCGGCCTGGGGCATCTTTCTGATCGGCGAACGGCTGTACGGACGACCCACCGCCGTCGTCCTGGTGCTGCTCTGGGGCCTGCTGCCGCACTCGATCGTGCTGACCATGGCGTACACCGAGCCGCTGATGACGGCCCTCGCCGCCTGGTCGCTGTACGCGCTGCTCACCCGGCGCCCGCTGTGGGCGGGCACGCTGGCCGCCCTGGCCGGCCTCTCCCGCCCCAGCGGGGTCGCGATCGCCGCGGCGGTGCTCGTGGTGGCGGGGTACGAGCTGTGGCGCGGGCGTGGGCGGATGGCGGGGCGGCTGTGGGCCGGGGCCGTACTGGCTCCGGCCGGCTGGCTCTCGTACCTGCTCTGGGTCGGTGCCCGGCGCGGCGACCTGCTCGGCGGCTACTTCGCCGTCCAGGACGGCTGGACCTCGCGCTTCGACTTCGGGGTCGGGGCACTGGCCTTCGTCCGGGGCATGCTGCGGGGGCCGACCCAGTTCGGCTTCGCGATGGCGCTGCTGATCACGGGCGCGGGGGTGCTGCTGTTCGCCCTGCTCGCGCTGGTGGAGCGGCCGCCGCTGCCGATCCTGGTCTACACGGGCGTGCTGGTGGTCATCACGGTCTGCGGATCCGGCTTCTTCGAGTCGAAGCCGCGTTTCCTGCTGCCCGCGTTCCCGCTGCTCTTCCCCCTGGCCCACGCACTGACGAAAGCCCGGCCGAGAGCCGCGATCGTGGTGATCACGGCCCTGGCCGGGCTGTCGTTCAGCTACGGGGTGTACGCGCTGACACTCGCGCGCATGGCCCTGTGAAGGCCCGAGGGACTACTCGCCCTCGGGCTCCTTGTCCTCGGGGGACTCCAGGCCGAACTGCTCCACGAGCCACTTGTCGAACTCGATGGAAGCGCGGACCCAGCTGACGGTGGAGGACACGAAGTGCTCCAGCGCGACGCCGGTGCCGATCAGCATCTGGGCCTCACCGATGAGGCGGAGGGTGGCGGAGCCGTCCTCCTCCTCGTGCAGGTGCGTGTACACCTTGGGCCACAGGGTGCGGCGGTTCCAGTCGTCGATCGCGTCGAGAACCCTGGCGCGGTCGTCGGCGGAGTGCGGGCGGTCGTAGAACGTCCGCACCGAGAAGACACGCTGGTCCTCCTCTCCGCGGAACATGAAGTACGTGCGGAATTCCTCCCACGGCGCCGCGAGGTCACCCTCGTCGTCGACGACGTACTTCAGCTCCATCTGGTCCAGGAGCTGCTTGACCAGGTCCTGGTCGGGGACGACGGGGCCCGCCGGTCCTGCGGCCTGAGGCTGGGGCTGGCCCCCGAAATTCGGAATCGAGGACGGGTCGATGCTCACCGTGAATATCCCTTCGTACGGTTGCCGCCATCCTCTCCCATGCCGGGCGGTACGGCGCAAGCCCCACCTCCCGCGATCCGCTGCGGGCTGACAAGATCTGGTGCCTATGGGGGACAAAGTGCGGCCGGTACGGCCTCGACCGTCGACGTGGATCTGGGTCTCGGCGCTCGTTTCGTTCATCTGCGGGGGCCCGATCGCCCTGCTGGTCTGGGGCGCGATGGCCTGGGACGAGATGGGCAAGCCGAAGCCGATGGACTGCGCCGAGGCCATGGACTGGGCGCACGCGACCATGCCGAAGAGCGCGCAGGACCCGCACTGCACGGTCAGCAGCTGGCTGGACACCCAGGTGAAGGCGGAGTTCCGGATGCCGCGCGCCGAGGTCGCGGGCTGGCTGGCCGGCACCTATCCGGGCGGGGAGATCCGCTCGTACTGCCACACGGACCTGTGCGTGGACGTCCAGGAGATGCCGCCGGACCCCGGGGGCCCGGCGGCGGTGAACGTGAAGGTGACGTACGAGGACGGGGGCACCGCCCTCGTACACGTCATGCCGTTCACGGTGTGAGCGGACGCGAGCGAACGCGCTACTGCGCCGCGCCCACGATCAGGCCGTCCTCGGGTGGGGTCTCCCCCAGCTCATTAAGAGCTTGGGGACGGTCCACCCGGACCGTGTCGCCGTCGCGGACCTCGCCCGCGAGGATCTCCTTCGCCAGCCGGTCGCCGATCGCCGTCTGGATCAGGCGGCGCAGCGGCCGGGCGCCGTACGCCGGGTCCATGCCCTCGTCGGCGAGCCAGGCCACGGCCTCGGGGGTGACCTCCAGAGTGAGGCGGCGGTCCGCCAGCCGCTTGGCGAGCCGGTCGATCTGGAGCTGGGCGATCCGCCCCAGCTCGGTCTTGTCGAGGGCGGAGAAGACCACCAGGTCGTCGAGCCGGTTGAGGAACTCCGGCTTGAAGGAGGCCCGCACCACCTCCAGGACCCGCTGCTTCTTCTCCTCCTCGCCGATCAGGGGGTCGACCAGGTACTGGCTGCCCAGGTTGGACGTCAGGATCAGGATGGTGTTGCGGAAGTCCACCGTCCGGCCCTGGCCGTCGGTCAGCCGGCCGTCGTCGAGGACCTGGAGCAGGATGTCGAAGACCTCCGGGTGGGCCTTCTCCACCTCGTCGAGCAGCACCACGCTGTACGGGCGGCGGCGCACCGCCTCCGTGAGCTGGCCGCCCTCCTCGTAGCCGACGTAGCCGGGAGGCGCGCCGACGAGCCGGGCGACGGAGTGCTTCTCGCTGTACTCCGACATGTCGATGCGGACCATGGCCCGCTCGTCGTCGAAGAGGAAGTCCGCGAGCGCCTTCGCCAGCTCGGTCTTGCCGACACCGGTCGGGCCGAGGAAGAGGAAGGAGCCGGTGGGACGGTCGGGGTCGGCGATCCCGGCGCGCGTACGGCGCACGGCGTCGGAGACGGCCCGTACGGCCTCGGTCTGGCCGATCAGACGGCGGCCGAGCTCGTCCTCCATGCGCAGCAGCTTCTGCGTCTCGCCCTCCAGGAGGCGGCCGGCGGGGATGCCGGTCCAGGCGCCGACCACGTCAGCGATGTCGTCGGGGCCGACCTCCTCCTTGACCATGGTGTCCTTCGAGACCTCCTGCTCGGCCTCGGACGCCTCCGCCAGCTCCCGCTCCAGGGCCGGGATCTCGCCGTAGAGCAGCTGGGAGGCGGTGTCGAAGTCGCCGTCGCGCTGGGCACGCTCGGCGCGGCCGCGCAGCTCGTCGAGCTGCTCCTTGAGCTCGCCGACGCGGTTGAGGGACTGCTTCTCCTTCTCCCAGCGGGCGGTCAGGCCGCGCAGCTCCTCCTCGCGGTCGGCGAGGTCGCGGCGCAGCTTCTCCAGGCGCTGCTTGCTGGCCTGGTCGGTCTCGTTCTTGAGCGCGAGCTCCTCCATGCGCAGCCGGTCCACGGAGCGCTGGAGCTCGTCGATCTCGACGGGGGAGGAGTCGATCTCCATCCGGAGCCGGGAAGCGGCCTCGTCGACGAGGTCGATGGCCTTGTCGGGGAGGAAGCGGGAGGTGATGTACCGGTCGGAGAGGGCGGACGCGGCCACCAGCGCGGAGTCGGCGATCTGGACCTTGTGGTGGGCCTCGTACCGCCCCTTGAGTCCGCGCAGGATCGCGATCGTGTCCTCGACGCTCGGCTCGGCGACCAGGACCTGCTGGAAGCGGCGCTCCAGGGCGGGGTCCTTCTCGATCCGCTCGCGGTACTCGTCGAGGGTCGTCGCGCCGACCATGCGCAGCTCGCCGCGGGCCAGCATCGGCTTCAGCATGTTGCCGGCGTCCATGGCGGAGTCGCCGCCGGCGCCCGCGCCGACGACGGTGTGCAGCTCGTCGATGAAGGTGATGATCTGACCGTCGCTCGCCTTGATCTCGGACAGGACGGTCTTCAGGCGCTCCTCGAACTCGCCGCGGTACTTGGCGCCCGCGACCATCGCGCCGAGGTCGAGCGAGACCAGGCGCTTGTTGCGGAGCGACTCGGGGACGTCGCCCTTCACGATCCGCTGGGCGAGGCCCTCGACGACGGCGGTCTTACCGACGCCGGGCTCGCCGATGAGGACGGGGTTGTTCTTGGTGCGGCGGGAGAGCACCTGGACGACGCGCCGGATCTCCTGGTCGCGCCCGATGACGGGGTCCAGCTTTCCTTCCCGCGCGGCGGCCGTGAAGTCCGTGCCGAACTTCTCCAGCGCCTTGTACTGACCCTCCGGGTCGGGTGTGGTCACCCGGCGTCCTCCCCTTGCCTTCTCGAACGCGTCGAGCAGCCGCGCGGCGCTCGCCCCCTGCTGGGCCAGCACCTCGCCGGCCTGTCCGCCCTTCGCCGCGAGCCCGATGAGCAGGTGCTCGGTCGAGAGGTACTCGTCCCCGAGCTCCTTGGCCTGCTTGGCGGCCTCGGCGATCACGGCGAGCAGCTCGCGGTTGGGCTGCGGCGGCGCGACCGTGGAGCCGGTCACGCTGGGCTGGGCGGCAAGCAGCCGCTCCGCACCGGACCGTACCGCGGCCTGGTCGGCCTCGACGGCGGCGAGCAGGTCGATGATGTTCTCGTTGTCCTGACCCGCGAGCAGCGCGAGCAGAAGATGGGCGGGGGTCAGATCGGGGTGCCCCTCGGACACGGCGCGGCTGGTGGCCGCGTTGATCGCGTCTCGGCTCCTGTTGGTCAGCTCGGCGTCCACGTGCGCTGTCTCCTCTCTCGTGCGTGCGGCAAGGCCATGACGACTTCTATGACTCGTCCAGCGTACACAAAGTTGAGTCCATTCCGCTCAAGGTGTCGCGCACGCCCGTGCCACGGGTAGGTTCCGGGCATGGCGACTGACCCGAGGAACCCGGACGACTCGTATCTCAGCTTCTGGCGCGAGTACCACATGTCCACCCTGACGACCCCCCGCCCGGACGGCACTCCGCACGTGGTGGCGGTGGGCGTGACGTACGACCCCGAGGGCGGCGAGAACGGCATCGCCCGGGTCATCACCAACAAGCACAGCCACAAGGTCGCCAACGTCCTGGCGGCGGGCCCGGAGGGCGCGCGCGTCGCGGTCTGCCAGGTGGACAAGGGGCGCTGGGCGACGTTGGAGGGCGTGGCGCGCATCCGCACGGAGGCGGAGGTCGTCGCGGACGCGGTGGACCGCTACGCGACGCGCTACGGCCGGGTCCCGGCGCCGAACCCGGACCGGGTGGTCATCGAGATCGCGCTGACGCGGGCCATGGGCCGGGCCTAGGGCCTGATCCGCCGGACAGGCCCTGGCGCTCACGCCCCCACCCACTTCCGTACGCGCACAGCACAGCGGCGCCATCGCGTTTCAGGTCCGCGATGGCGCCGCTGTGTGGGGGAAGCACCTGAGCGATCTACAACGACGGGGGAACCGCTCAGGCACTGCGGGGGGTGGCGGTGGTGGTCTCGGGCTCGAGCAGCTGGTGGTCCCGCTGGTCGAGATTGACGAAAATCATGCCGTACCGGATGGCACAGCGAACGGGCTGCGGGGCTCCGCGGGGCCGGCGCAGACACCGGTAGGCGCGAACGTCCTCGTCCTGCTCACGAGCGACGACGATCGGTTCTCCGAAGAGGGTGACCATCAACGAATCACCACGGTGGGGGATGGCCGTGACGAGATCGATGAAATGCCACCCGGATCGATAGGCCGAGGCCATCTCTCGCCGGAAGACCCGGTCGTCCGGCGGCACGGTCATGCGACCGCGCCCGCCGGGGCAGAGTCCCATGTCGGCTCACGCTCGCCGGTCGTGCCGGAGTCCCACGTGGGCTCACCCGCGGCCGCCGGAGCGAAGTCCCACGTGGGCTCGCCCGCGACAGTCGGAGCGGAGTCCCACGTGGGCTCACCCGGAGACGCGACAACGTTGTTCGCCGGCGGCGTGTCCCATGTCGGCTCGCCGTTCAGGGCGAGAGCGCCGAGAGCAGCCGCAGCAGCGAAAGCTATGGCGCCAAGTGCACGAACCATCCTGGTCATGGCCGATCTCCACCTCTTTTGATCATTACCTCCTCCCCCGCGAATAAGACGATGGCTCACTCCGAACCCTTCCACCAGCGGTGCCAGGCATCATGTTCCTGTAATTCAGGACCCTGAGGGGGGTGCAAATGGAGCCGAAACAGGGTGATGGGGACACTGGGCACGGTCCGGGCGAGCTGTGCGATGCGGGCAGGCGCCTCTACGCGACCGCACTCCGGGCCGGCAGGATCTCCCGCGCGGAGGTGGAATCGGTCCCCTGCCTGATCGAACTGGCGCTGCTGCACCCCGATCCGGACGATTCCCAGTGGCTGCGGCCGATCCCGCCGTCCATCGCGTTGAACAAGCTCATACACCCCATCGAGCGGGAGATCCAACAGCGCCGACAGCTGGCGATCTCGCTCGCGGACACGTTCGAGCCATTCATGACGATCAACGCCCCCGACCCGCACGCCACCCAGGCGATCACCGTCCTCGAGGGCCTCAGTCTCATCAACGCCACGCTCGACCGGGTCATCAACGAGTGCACCGAGGAGCTGCTCACCATCCAGCCGGGCAGCGGCCGCAAGCCCGAGGTGGTGCAGGCCGGGCTGCGACGCGTCGAGCCCTTGCTCGACCGCGGCATCCGGATGCGCACGCTCTACCAGCACACCGCCCGGCACCACTCCGCGACCATGGGATACGTGGAGCGGATCGCCCCGTACGGGCTCGAGGTGCGCACGCTCGAGGAGATCATCGACCGGCTGATCATCGTCGACCGCAAGATCGCCTTCGTCCCGGCGCGCAGCGACCGGCGGGTGGCCCTCGAACTGCGCCACGAAGGCCTCGTCCAGTACCTGGTCGGCGTCTTCGACCAGTTCTGGCTCCACGGCGTGCCGTGGGAGGAGGAGATCCCGTACAGCCCCTCCGTGGACGGCATCGGCGGCGTCCAGCGCTCCATCGCCAAACTCCTCGTCGAGGGCCACGTCGACGAGGCCATCGCCCGCCGGCTCGGCATGAACGTCCGTACCTGCCGCGCCCACATCGCCAAGCTCGCCGCCGCCCTCGGCAGCGGCAGCCGAGCCCAACTCGGCTATCTCATCGCCCAGTCCGGAATCCTGGAGCAGGACCACTGATCGTGTACGTACAGATCGACCTGGACGGCCCCGCAGGGACCCTGCGGGTCTCCGGGTACGAGATGCCCACCATGGAGCTCGTACGGGCGGCGGGCGACGAACCCGACCCGCTCGTCCCCATCGGCACCCGCGCCGCCGACCGGCTCACCCTGACCGTCGACGGGGCGCCCGCGCGCATCCGCCCCGGGCGCGGGCGGCTCCTGCGGCGCTCGTACCGGGTCGACGCGGTGGTCGCCGGCGTGCGCTACCGGCTGGTGCCCTGCTCGTACATCGAGAGCCGGCTGCTCCGCGACGGACGCCCCCTCGGCACCCTGGAGTCCGCCGGGGACGGCGCCGTCGACGCCGACTGGGCGGCAGGCGTGGAGCCGGAGCCCCAGGACATCGCGGTCGGCCACACCCTGGCCGCCGCCTTCGGCACCGGCGCCGCGCCCTGGTGGGACACGGCGGCGAACATCGCCGCCGAACTGATCCCGTAGAGCCGAAAAAGCCCCCTCCGCGGGAAGCGGAGGGGGCTTCGTCGTACGAGAACAGCTACTCGGGGCGCTTGGGCCGCCAGACCACCAGCGCGCTCGCCTGCTGGACGTCCTGATACGGCACCAGATCGCGCCGGTACGAGGCGTGCACCTGGGCCTCCCGCTGGCGCATCGCCGACGCGGCGCCCTCGACGGCCGCCGACAGCTCGGCGACGCGCTGCTGCAACGCCGCGACCTGGTTCTCCAGCTCGATGATGCGCTTGATGCCCGCCAGGTTGATGCCCTCGTCCTGCGACAACGCCTGCACCGTACGGAGCAGTTCGATGTCACGGGCCGAGTAGCGCCGGCCCCGCCCCGCCGTGCGGTCGGGCGAGACCAGACCGAGGCGGTCGTACTGCCGGAGCGTCTGCGGATGCAGACCCGAGAGCTGGGCCGCCACCGAGATGACGTACACAGGGCTCTCGTCGGTCAGTTCGTACGGATTGCGGCTGCGTCCCGGTCGGCTGTCCATCGGGTCAAGCTCCCTTCGCGGCCTGGAACAACTCTGCCCTGATGTCCTCGCCCGCCGTCGCCTGACGGTAGGTCTCGAGGGCCTCGCGGGCCTTGTCGTCGAGCTCCTTGGGCACCGCGACCTCCACCGTCACCAGCAGGTCGCCGCGCGTACCGTCCTTGCGGACCGCGCCCTTGCCGCGGGCGCGCATGGTCCGGCCGTTGGGGGTGCCGGCGGGCAGCTTCAGCGTGACCGCCGGGCCGCCCAGGGTCGGCACCTTGATCTCGCCGCCGAGCGCCGCCTCGTCGAAGGTGACGGGCACGGTGACGGTCAGGTTGTCGTCCTTGCGGCCGAACACCGGGTGGGCGTCGACATGGACGACGACGTACAGGTCGCCGCTCTGGCCGCCGCGCTCGCCCGGCGCGCCCTTGCCCCGCAGCCGGATCCGCTGGCCGTCGGAGACCCCGGCGGGGATGCGGACCTGCATGGTGCGGGAGGACTTGGCCCGCCCGCTGCCCTTGCAGACCTCGCAGGGGGTCTCGGCGATCAGGCCGCGGCCCTTGCAGTCCACGCACGGGTCGGTGAGCGAGAACGAGCCGCTGCCGCCGCGCGAGACCTGGCCGGTGCCGACGCAGGTCGGGCACACGCGGGGCGTGCCGTTCTTGTCGCCGGTGCCCGAACAGGCCTTGCAGGGCGCCTGGGAGGACATCCGCAGCGGCACGGTGGCGCCGTCCACGGCCTCGGTGAAGCTGAGCGTCACCTCGGACTCGATGTCCTGACCGCGGCGGGGCTGCGTACGCGTACCCGCGCCGCCGCCCGCGCCGCGGTTGAACAGTCCGCCGAAGACGTCGCCGAGGCCGCCGCCGAAGCCGCCCGCCCCGCCCGCGCCGGGACCCTGGGCGCCGCCGAAGAGGTCGCCCAGGTCGAAGTTGAAGTTGCCGCCGCCCGGGCCTCCGGCGCGGAAGCCGCCGTTGCCGAAGAGCGCGCGGGCGTCGTCGTACTCCTTGCGCTTCTTGGGGTCGCCGAGGACGTCGTTCGCCTCGGAGATCTCCTTGAAGCGCGCCTCGGCCTTGGCGTCACCCTTGTTGGCGTCCGGGTGGTTCTCGCGGGCGAGCTTCCGGTACGCCTTCTTGATCTCGGCGTCGGTGGCGTCCTTGGGGACGCCGAGAACCTTGTAGTAGTCCTTCTCGACGAAGTCCTTCGTGCTCATCGACGTCCCTCCTCTCGGACGATCTTCGCGCTAGCCCTCCTCGGGGCCACCGCTCTCCTCGTCTGCCGACTTCTCGTCCTTCGCGGCCGGCGTCGCCCCGGGCTGGGGCTCGGCCACCGCGACGCGCGCGGGCCGGATGGTCCGCTCGCCGATCCGGTACCCCGGCTGCAGGATCGCCACGCAGGTCGTCTCGGTGACGTCCGGCGCGTACGAGTGCATCAGGGCCTCGTGGATCGTCGGGTCGAAGGGCTCGCCCTCCTTGCCGAACTGCTGCAGCCCCATCTTGGCGGCCACCGTCTCCAACGACTCGGCCACCGACTTGAAGCCGCCCACGAGCTCGCCGTGGTCCCGGGCCCGACCGATGTCGTCGAGCACGGGCAGCAGCTCCGTCAGGAGGCCCGCGACCGCGATCTCCTTGACGGTGACCCGGTCCCGCTCCACCCGACGGCGGTAGTTCTGGTACTCGGCCTGGAGCCTCTGGAGGTCCCCGGTGCGCTCGGAGAGCGCGCTGCGGACCTGGTCCAGCTGGGCGGTGAGACCGGCGGTCTCGGCCGAGCTCTTGCTGCTTGCGTCCCCGGCCGGGGCCGCCGAGCCCTCCTCTGTGGAGGGGGCCTCGGCGGCGTCGGCGGCGTCGTCAGGGGTGGCGCCGGAGGGGACGTCGGGCTTCTCCTCGAAGCCCGGGGTCTCCTCCGTCATCAGACAGCGCCGCCCTTCTTGGGCTCGTCGTCGACGATCTCGGCGTCGACCACGTCGTCATCGGCCTTGGCCTCGCCCTGCGGGGCGTCGCCGCCGGCGGCCTGCGCGGCCTGCGCGTCGGCGTACATGGCCTGGCCGAGCTTCTGGGAGACGGCCGCGACCTTCTCGGTGGCGGTACGGATCTCGGCGGTGTCGTCGCCCTTGAGCTTCTCCTTCAGCTCGGTGAGCGCCTCCTCCACCTCCGTCTTCACGTCGCCCGGAACCTTGTCCTCGTTGTCCTTGAGGAACTTCTCGGTCTGGTAGACGAGCTGCTCGCCCTGGTTACGGGACTCGGCGGCCTCGCGACGGGCGTGGTCCTCGTCCGCGTACTTCTCGGCCTCTTCGCGCATCCGGTTGACCTCGTCCTTCGGCAGCGAGGAGCCACCGGTGACGGTCATCTTCTGCTCCTTGCCCGTGCCGAGGTCCTTGGCCGTGACGTGCATGATGCCGTTGGCGTCGATGTCGAACGCGACCTCGATCTGCGGGACACCACGCGGGGCCGGCGGCAGACCGGTCAGCTCGAACATGCCGAGCTTCTTGTTGTACGCCGCGATCTCGCGCTCGCCCTGGTAGACCTGGATCTGCACCGACGGCTGGTTGTCCTCGGCCGTCGTGAAGATCTCGGACCGCTTGGTCGGGATCGTGGTGTTGCGCTCGATGAGCTTGGTCATGATGCCGCCCTTGGTCTCGATACCAAGCGACAGCGGGGTCACGTCGAGGAGCAGGACGTCCTTGACCTCACCCTTGAGGACACCGGCCTGGAGGGCGGCGCCGATGGCGACGACCTCGTCCGGGTTCACACCCTTGTTGGCCTCCTGGCCACCGGTCAGCTCCTTGACGAGCTCGGCGACGGCCGGCATACGGGTGGAGCCACCGACGAGAACGACGTGGTCGATCTCGGACAGGTTGATGCCCGCGTCCTTGATGACGTTGTGGAACGGCGTCTTGCACCGGTCCAGAAGGTCGGCGGTCAGCTGCTGGAACTGAGCTCGGGTGAGCTTCTCCTCCAGGTGCAGCGGACCCTCGGCGGAGGCCGTGATGTACGGCAGGTTGATCGACGTCTCGGTGGAGGACGACAGCTCGATCTTCGCCTTCTCCGCGGCCTCGCGGAGACGCTGGAGAGCCATCTTGTCCTTGGCCAGGTCGACGCCGTGACCGTTGGCGAACTGCTTCACCAGGTAGTCGACGACGCGCTGGTCCCAGTCGTCACCACCGAGGTGGTTGTCACCGTTGGTGGCCTTCACCTCGACGACGCCGTCGCCGATCTCCAGGAGGGACACGTCGAAGGTGCCGCCACCGAGGTCGAAGACGAGGATCGTCTGGTCGTCCTTGTCCAGACCGTAGGCCAGGGCGGCCGCGGTCGGCTCGTTGACGATGCGCAGGACGTTGAGGCCCGCGATCTCACCGGCCTCCTTGGTGGCCTGACGCTCGGAGTCGTTGAAGTACGCGGGAACGGTGATGACCGCGTCCACGACCTTCTCGCCCAGGTACGCCTCGGCGTCGCGCTTCAGCTTCTGCAGGATGAAGGCGCTCATCTGCTGCGGGTTGAAGCTCTTGCCGTCGATGTCGATCTTCCAGTCGGTGCCCATGTGGCGCTTGACCGACCGGATGGTCCTGTCGACGTTGGTGACCGCCTGACGCTTGGCCACCTCGCCGACGAGCACCTCGCCGTTCTTCGCGAAGGCGACGACGGACGGCGTGGTCCTGGCGCCCTCGGCGTTGGTGATGACGGTGGGCTCGCCGCCTTCGAGAACGCTGACGACGGAGTTAGTCGTGCCCAGGTCGATGCCGACCGCACGTGCCATTTCAATTCCTCCAGCTGACTGACTTGAGTGGAACTGACTCAAGGATGCACGACGGCCCCCGACCCGTCAACAGAGCTGAGCGTAGGCGACTCAACTCTTCACCCTGCGATCCGCTCAAAGGGCCGCCGATGGCGCGTCATTCCCGGGCCCGACACCCCTCCGCGTGAGAGAGTCCGGGGTGCCCCTGTCGGGCATAGCGGGCGTATCCCACGAATATCCCATGAATGTCCCTCGAAAGGGTGTGGGGAATGACGGCCAAGCGCGCACTCGACCTCTTCGGCGGACTCGTCCTGCTGACCGTCCTGTCCCCGCTGATCACGGCCGTCGCCCTCTCCCTCGCGCTCGCCACGGCCGGCGCCGGCGGGGTCATGCGCCGCCGGACGGTCGCGGGCCGGGGCGGACACCCCTTCACGATGCTGACGTTCCGCACGAAGAGCCCGCTGGCCGGGCTGCCGCTCCTGCTCCATGTCGTACGGGGAGAGATGTCACTGGTCGGCCCGTGCCCCCTGACCCCCGGACACCGGGAGTGCACGGGCGAGGCACGCCGCCGGCTCTCCGTGCGGCCGGGGATGACCGGGCTGTGGCAGATCAGCGGCCGCTCGGAGCTGCCGTGGGAGGAGCGCGAGCTGCTCGATCTCCACTATGTGGACCATCACTGGCTGGGGATGGATCTGGCGATCCTGGCGCGTACGCTTCCAGCAGTCCACAGGCGTCGCGCGGCACGGCCCCCGGCGAAGCATCCGGCAAGGCTTGCCTGAGCGACACAGATCACCGCAAGCGCCGCTACAGCGCGGCACTGAGAGGCGGTAATCTCAGCACGGACTGAATAAGTTACCGCTTAGTAGTGCCACACTCGGCAGTGTCGGCACTCCGCCTCGCAGGCCCGCCCGAGGAGCCCCTCATGCAACTCGCCGCGATCATCGTGTCGATCGCCATCACGGTGGTGGCCGTCGCGCTGTTCGGCCGCGCCATCGCGCAGATCTACCGCTTCGTGAAGCTCGGCCAGCCCGTGCCCGCGGGCACGCGCACCGGCGACCCCACACAGCGCACCCTCACGCTGGCCAAGGAGTTCCTCGGCCACACCCGGATGAACCGCTGGGGCATCGTCGGCTTCGCGCACTGGTTCGTGGCGATCGGCTTCTTCGCGCTGCTGCTCACGATCGTCAACGCCTTCGGCCAGCTCTTCCAGGCCGACTGGCTGATCCCGATCATCGGCGACTGGCTGCCGTACGAGGTCTTCACCGAGTTCCTCGGCCTGATGACCGTCGTCGGCATCGTGACGCTGATCGTGATCCGGCAGCTGAACCGGCCGGGCGGCGCGGGCCGCAAGTCCCGCTTCGCGGGTTCCAAGACCGGCCAGGCGTACTTCGTCGAGGCCGTCATCCTGATCGTCGGCGCCTGCATCATGACGCTGCGCGCCCTCGAAGGCGTCCAGCACCACGTGACGAGCTGGGAGCCCGGCTTCTTCGCCTCGTACCCGCTGATCGCGCTCCTCGACGGGCTGGACCTGAGCACGATCCAGCACCTCACCTACTTCTTCGCGGCGCTCAAGATCGTCACGTCCTTCACCTGGATGATCACGGTCTCGCTGAACACCAACATGGGTGTCGCCTGGCACCGCTTCCTCGGCTTCCCGAACATCTGGTTCAAGCGGAACTCCGACGGCTCCACCGCCCTCGGCGCGCTCCAGCCGATGACGACCGCCGGCAAGGAGATCGACTGGGAGGACCCGGCCGAGGACGCCGTCTTCGGCGTCTCCCAGGTCGAGCAGTTCTCCTGGAAGGGCATCCTCGACTTCTCCACCTGCACCGAGTGCGGCCGCTGCCAGTCGCAGTGCCCCGCCTGGAACACGGGCAAGCCGCTCTCCCCGAAGCTCCTGATCATGTCGCTGCGCGACCACGCGCACGCCAAGGCGCCGTACCTGCTGGCCGGCGGCGGCAAGGACATGGAGGGCAACGAGAAGGCTTCGGCGGAGCAGCTGGCCGATGTCCCCGCCTCCGCCCTCGCCGAGGCCGAGCGCCCGCTGATCGGCACCGCCGAGGAGAACGGCGTCATCGACCCGGACGTCCTGTGGTCCTGCACCACCTGCGGCGCGTGCGTCGAGCAGTGCCCGGTCGACATCGAGCACATCGACCACATCGTCGACATGCGCCGCTACCAGGTGATGATCGAGTCCGCCTTCCCCTCGGAGGCCGGCACGATGCTCAAGAACCTGGAGAAGAAGGGCAACCCCTGGGGTCTGGCCAAGAAGCAGCGCGTCGAGTGGACCAAGGAGGTCGACTTCGAGGTCCCGATCGTCGGCAAGGACGTCGAGGACCTCACCGAGGTCGACTACCTGTACTGGGTCGGCTGCGCCGGCGCCCTGGAGGACCGGGCCAAGAAGACCACCAAGGCCTTCGCCGAGCTGCTGCACATGGCGGGCGTCAAGTTCGCGATCATGGGCGGCGAGGAGAAGTGCACGGGTGACTCGCCCCGCCGCCTGGGCAACGAGCCGCTGTTCCAGCAGCTCGGCCAGGAGAACGTCGCGATGCTGAACATGGCGTTCGGCGAGGACGACGAGGACGAGTCGACGAAGAAGCCGAAGTCGGCGAAGAAGATCGTCGCGACCTGCCCGCACTGCTTCAACACGATCGCGAACGAGTACCCGCAGCTGGGCGGCGAGTTCGAGGTCATCCACCACACGCAGCTGCTCCAGCACCTCATCGACGAGGGCAAGCTGATCCCGGTGACGCCGGTCGACGGTCTGATCACGTACCACGACCCCTGCTACCTGGGCCGCCACAACAAGGTCTACACGCCCCCGCGCGAGATCATGTCGGCCGTGCCCGGCCTGCGCCAGCAGGAGATGCACCGCCACAAGGAGCGCGGCTTCTGCTGCGGCGCCGGTGGCGCGCGGATGTGGATGGAGGAGCGGATCGGCAAGCGCATCAACAACGAGCGCGTCGACGAGGCCCTGTCCCTCAACCCGGACATCGTCTCCACCGCCTGCCCGTTCTGCCTCGTCATGCTGACCGACTCGGTCAACGGCAAGAAGAACGAGGGCAAGGCGAAGGAGTCCGTCCAGGTCGTGGACGTGGCGCAGCTGCTCCTCGACTCGGTGAAGGCGAAGCCGGAGCCGGAGTCCGTGTCGGAGGCCGTACCGGCCGAGTAGTTCCGTACGCACGAGCCACGAGAGGGCCGCCCCGCGAACTGCGGGGCGGCCCTCTCCGTCGTCCGCGGTCAGCCCTCCTGCGAGCGGCGGTGGTACAGCGCGAACCCGAGCCCGGCGGCCCCGACGGCGGCCAGACCGCCGCCCGCGCCGATCAGGGCGGCCTCGTGGGAGGAGTCGGCGACGTTCTCGGCACCGGCCCTGACCCCGCCCTTGGGCACGACGGTGACGCTCTGGGACGCGGTCTTCTTCGCCGGCTCGGCCTTCTGCGCGGTGTACTTCTCGATCAGCTTGCCGTGGAAGTCGTAGACCCAGCTGTTGCCGCCCTGCTTCGGGGTGTCGATGACCACGAACTTGTAGAAGCCCTTGCCGGCACGGACGGTCTTGTACGTCCAGCCCTTGTGGCCGGCGGCGGGGTTCTTCGCGTCGAGGGTGGCGATGCGGTGGCCGTCCGGCGTGAACAGCTCGACGCGGTGCCCCTTCTTGTAGAACGTGGCGATGTTGCCGTCGGCCATGGTGACGCGCGCGTCGGCCCGCGTCTTCCGGTCGGGCTGCGGGGTGGGCTTGGGGGTCGGCTTGGGGGTCGGCTTGGGGGTGGGCTTCGGGTTCGGCTTGGGCGCGCCCTCAACCCAGGAGGTGACGGTGCCATCGGGCTGCAGGACGACGTGCAGGCCGTTGTTCTGCCCGTAAGCGGGGCTGCCCGTGGTGGTGAGGGTGTCGATCAGCGTGCCGCCCGCCCAGATCTCGGCGGCGTACTCGTCCGTGCCCGTCTGGTAGACCTTGGCGACCGAGCCGTCGGCGAGCTTGAAGGACGTGACGAAGGTGCGCTCGACCGGCGGGTCGATCTGCTTCTGCTGCTCCTGGTCGGCCTGATCCGGCTTCACACCCTGATCGTCCGTGCCGTGCTCCTGGTCGGCGCCCTGCGCGTCCGTCCCCTGGTCCTGGGTGGCGACCTGCTGGTCGTTCGGCGCGGGGGCCGGGGCCGGGTTGTCGGCGGCGAAGGCGCCCGCGGCCGGGAGGGCCAGGGCGGCGATGGTGCCGGTGGCGATGGCGGCGGTACGGATGGTGCGACGGGTGGCGCGCATGAGAAGTCCCTCGTGTGTCGTTTTCGTGCGGTTCGTCCTGCGACATCCACGAAGCTACGGATGGGATGTTTGCGTAGACCATCGGACTTGTAACGAAGGCCACAGAGCTGAGCACCGACCTTGTAAAGGCCCGCAGAGCCCCCTGAGGCCCCCTAGGGGATGTCACAGCTCAGTGGCAGCACGGGCCCAAATGAGCGCCCTCACAGCGGAAACGGGTACGTTCGACTACGTGGCTGGATTCAGGAACGGACGCGGCCGGGACAACCGCCCCCCGCAACAACAACCGCAGCAGGCGCCGTACGGGTACAACGCGGCCCCGCCGCCCCACCCGCAGCAGCAGTGGCCTCAGCAGGCCCCGCAGGGTGGCGGCGGGTACGGGGAGCCGGAGTACTTCGGGGACCCGCACGCGGCGCAGCAGCAACAGCAGCAGCACTACGCGGCGAATACCCCTGGGCACACGCAGATGTTCAGCGTGAACGAGGACCCCTACGGCGCCGGCGCCACCTACCAGGCCGGCGCCGCCCCCGCCCCCACGGGCCCGCGGCTGCCCTGGAAGGCCCTGCTGAGCGGCATCGTGCTGCGCCCGGCGCCGACGTTCCTGCAGATGCGGGACCACGCCGTCTGGGGCCCTGCGCTGATCGTCACCTTCCTCTACGGGCTGCTGGCGATCTTCGGCTTCGACAAGGCGCGCGACGAGGCGATCAACGCGACGCTGTCGACGGCGATCCCGTACGTCCTGATGACGGGCGTCGGCTTCGTCATCGGCGGTTTCATCCTGGGCGCGGTCACGCACACGCTGGCCCGCCAGCTCGGCGGCGACGGCACCTGGCAGCCGACCGTGGGCCTGTCGATGCTGATCATGTCGATCACGGACGCGCCCCGCCTGGTCTTCGCGCTCTTCCTGGGCGGCGAGAACGGCCTGGTGCAGGTCATCGGCTGGATCACCTGGCTGGCGGCGGCCGCGCTGTTCACGACGATGGTGAGCCGCTCGCACGACCTGCCGTGGCCGAAGGCGCTGGGCGCGTCGGCGATCCAGCTGGTCGCGCTGCTGTCGCTGATCAAGCTGGGCATGCTGTAACGACGTGCGGACGAGAGAGGGCCCCGCCGGGCGACGGCGGGGCCCTTCCCGTACGCCCCGACGTAACGGGGGTCACGTCCGGCGCGCTGATCCCGGACCTCGCATGCGCGTGCCACGTTGTTAGGGTCGACTGAAGCTTCCAGGAGGCAAGTTGATGGAACCTCAGGGGGAGGGCGGCGCGGTGAGCAAAGCCGATCTCGACGTCTCGGACAGCGATCTGACCAGACTCGCCGGAGACCTCGACGCGATGCAGGAACACCTGAACGGCCAGGTCCGGCGCATGGACGCGGTCGTCGACCGCATCGAGGCGGGCTGGAAGAGCGACGCGGCCCGGGGCTATCGATCGCTGCACCGGGGCGTGGCCGAGGACGCGGTCCGTATCAGGGAGATCCTGCGCGTCCTGGAGGAGGCCCTGCGGATGAGCCGCGACGGATTCACCCAGCAGGAACTGGACACCCTCCGCCGGATGCGGTCGGCGGAGTCGAAGGTCGACGTGACCCGCGAGGCCGAGGCGCTGTCCGAGGGAACCACGACGCCCACCAGCCGAATACTCGACATCTGACGTCGACTCACACACGGGGGCAAACAAGCATGGCCGACGACTACATAGGCGTCAGCTTCAGCACACTGCGCGAGGCCGCAGGCGAACTGGAAGACATACTCCGGCAGCTCAACCAGCGCCTGGAGACGCTGTACGGGCGCACGGAGAAGGTCGTCCTGACCTGGCGGGGCGAGGCCCGAGAGGCCTTCGTCGAGGAACTCGACCAGTGGGACAAGCAGATGCAGGACCTCCAGGCCGCCCAGGCGTGGCTGCACGAGGTCGTGACCACGGGCCACGCGAACTACGCCG
The DNA here is from genome assembly GCF_042731085.1 of Streptomyces sp. NPDC059875. Classification (NCBI taxonomy): domain Bacteria; kingdom Bacillati; phylum Actinomycetota; class Actinomycetes; order Kitasatosporales; family Streptomycetaceae; genus Streptomyces; species Streptomyces sp. NPDC059875. The sequence continues at coordinate 153,884 of NZ_JBHWJZ010000014.1, read as the reverse complement.
CGGCCCATCGCGCCGTGCTGCGCGGATGGGGGGCGGGCTGAGATGGGCACCCCTCCCTCCCCCTCGCCGCAGAACGGCACCATCGACGTCAAGCCCTCGGACCTGTTCCGGGTGTCCGGCCTGTTCGCCAAGGAGCAGACGGACCTGCACAAGGCCCCGACCACACTCATCAACGAGCTCGGGGAGTACCAGGACGCGGGTGGCTACGGCACGTCGGCCCAAGCGTTCTCCGCCGCGTACATGAAAGTCGGCAACCGCTTCCTCGAGGTATGGGCGAGGAGCGTGGTCAGCATCGGCGGCGCGGCCGTCGGTTTCACCACCACGGCCAACAACTACGTCAAGGCGGACGCCGCTTCGGACCCGAGCGGCAACAAGCAGGCCACCACCATGCCGCCGCCGCAGGTGATCGACAAGGCTCCCGTCTACCCGCGCATCATCGACCTGAAGTGGGGCGACGACGACGGCGGCGACCGGATCTGGGTCCGCATCCTGGAGTGGGTGCCGGATGCGATCATGGACGCCATGCGGGCCGCGATCAAAAAGGTCTACCGCATGGGCCGGGTCCCGGACGTCTACCCCTTCCCCGACCAGCACCACCTGAACTCCCTCTCCGGTGCTTGGGGCCACGCGAACCGTTCGCTCTTCATCGCCCAGGGCAACCTGACCGGCCACCTGGCCCCCATCACCAACCAGGCCAACAGCGAGTGGCACGACGCGATGCGGACGTTCATGAGCTCGCTGTGGGGCACGACCGCCTGGGGCAAGAGCACGGTGGGCTACGAGTGGAAGCACGACACGGCGAGCTCTTCGGCCGGCGCCACCAACCCGGTGTTCGCGGTGCTGTCCGACACCAGCCAGAAGATCAGCAACCTGCTGCGGGAGTTCGGCGAGGCCGCGGTCGAACTGAACGCGCAGGTCTACGACGAGTACCTGGACGCGGTCAAGAAGGCCCTCCTCGACATCGACCTGAAGGACGGTATCGACTTCAAGGACGTCAAGGGGCTCATCAAGGGCATCGCGAAGGGGGCGGCCACCGTCGGCCTCAGCATCCCGCTGAACATCGACACCAGCGCCATGAACGCCATCGTCAACCGCTACGAGCGAACGGTGGACGGCCTCACCCGGCAGTTCGACGACCTGATGCCCGCCCTGGACGAGGCGTTCATGAGCGCCCCGAGTTTCCACGCCGAGGACGCGCGAGCCCAGTCCTTCGGCGCCCGGGCGCTCCACGACTTCAAGCCGGAGCACACCTACAGCGTCCCGAACGAGGACCCGAACAACCACTTCTTCCCCATCGACCTGGCCGCCCAGGAGGGGATCGAGGGAAGCCACCCGGTCGACAAGCACGTGGGCAAGACGGACGAGCAGCTGGCCCAGCGCCTGCGTGACCAGCAGACCGTGCGCCCCGACGGGACCGTGGCCCCGAGGGCCATCTCCACCTTCACCGACCACGCCTCCGCCCAGCGCCTCACCCAGACAGTGCTGGACGACATACGCCACGCGGAGCTGATCGAGAGGTGGATCGACAAACAGAAGGACCCCAACACCTACAACCCCAACTCGAAACCCAGTTACAGCCTTGCGTTCAACGAGGTCACCGGGCGCTCACTCAGCAGGGCCGACTACGACGCGCACGGTCTCACCGCCCAGGCGCAGGACGTGCACAGCGTCAAGGTGACGCTCAAGTGGGTCGGTGAGCACGTCGACCCCCCCTTCATCGTTCTGACCTCCATGCCGGAGGCCCCCTAGCATGCACAGCGTGACCACACACACCGGAGCGGTGTTCAACAACGGCGCGATCTCCAGGCTCCTCGAGCTGGCCGTCGCCTGCCGCCGGGACCCCTCCAGAACGCTCGAGGACGAACTGACCCGGTTCTGCCGGACGATCAGGGACACGCCACAGGCCGAATGGGCCATGCCCCTCGCCACCGTCGCGGCGCTGCTCGACCTCGTCTCGGACCAGGTGGTGGAGGTGGACCCGGCGACGCTGTCGGCGGGATTCGCCGAGCAGCTCGCCGAGGCCGCGGGGGACCTGCCCGCACCCGAGTTCCTCCGGCTCCTGTCGGGGATGCTCCGCCTCCAGGACCGGGAGCCGATCCCGGATTTCGACCGGCTTCCGATGGCCGCCTGGGAGGCCGAGCTGAAGTTCGGCAGAATCCGCCAGTTCTGGTGGTGGGTCGATTCGGGCGAGTACGAGGACTTCGACGAAGGGGTCCGCGCCGGAGTCGCGAGCGAGCATCCCCACGGCTGCCGGGCGGCGATGTCCGCGCTCGCGGCGGAACTGCAGGAGGCGCTCCTCCTCTTCCCCGCGCCGGCCGCTCCGTCCGCGCCGGTCGCCGGACTCGCCGAGACGGCCCCCTGGGCTTCACGACCGGTACTGCAGGCGATTCTCCAGGCCGTTCACGCCCATTTCGACGAAGAGCACTGAGGTCAGTTCCGTGCCGAGCCCCAACGTTTCCGCCACTTATCCCGACCGGGAGACCGCCCAGTGGGCCACTCAGCAGGTCGTGACCGCCAACGAGCAGGCCATCCACCGCTGGCTCGCCCAGTCGACCCGGCAGCGGCTCACCATCGAGGCCGCCTGGCCCTCCCGGCCCGAGCCGGTCGGGCGGGTGCTGCGCCAGGCGATGATGCTCGCCGGCCGTGAACCGGTCGACGTGCGCGCCGCCCGGGTGATCCTCCGGCGCAGCGCCGACAACCCGCACGGCTTCACCGTGCACGCCACCTTCCCGATCTACCTCTAGAGGCTGTGTCCCTTGCCCCTGACCCCGCGCGAACACGACCGGAAGTACGGCGAGCTCGACCATGTCATCCGCGCCCACCTGGGTCGCAGCGCCGATGACAAGGAGCCGCTGGCCGCGTACCTGCGGCACACCTGGCGCACCCGTCCCTGGGCGATCCCGGTCGCCGAGCAGCAGCTGCGTGAGTACGCCGACAACCCGCCGGGCCGGCTCCGGCTGCGCCTCGGCGAGTACTACCCCGTACCGGACGTCGGCCTGCCCGACCCGGAGATCCAGGCGTGGCTGGTCAGCCTCGCGGACCGGCTGAAGGAGAGCGTCGAGACGGGTCAGGCCCCGCCGCCCGCCACGCCGCAGACCCGGTGGGAGTGGCACGCCCGCTTCCCCGAGCTCGCCCAGTTCCTCGGCGGCTGGTTCTCGCAGGACATGCCGGACGAGTTCGAGGACCACGACGCCGCGGTCCAGGACTATCTGGACACGACCGACAGCGGGCTGGTCGCCCAGCTGACGGGCGAGCTCCACGACCTGCTCACCCTCCCGCTGGACGAGCCGGACTACGCGCTCGCCCTGGAGGAACTCGGCATGGAGGTCGACCCGCCGGCTCCGTACGCCCCCGGCGGCTGGCTGGTGGTGCTGGCCGAGCAGCTACGCCACCCCTGACTCAGGCGTCGAGGACCTGGCCCTCGCGCTTCACGACGGGCGGTTCGACGGACCACGGGAAGTTGATCCACTCGTCGGTCTTCTTCCACACGTACTCGCACTTCACGAGGGAGTGCGACTTCTCGTAGATGACGGCGGAGCGGACCTCGGCGACGTGGTCGACGCAGAAGTCGTGGACGAGCTTGAGCGTCTTGCCGGTGTCGGCGACGTCGTCGGCGATGAGCACCTTCTTGTCGCTGAAGTCGATGGCGTTCGGGACGGGCGAGAGCATGACGGGCATCTCGAGCGTGGTCCCGACGCCGGTGTAGAACTCGACGTTCACGAGGTGGATGTTCTTGCAGTCGAGGGCATAGGCCAGACCGCCGGCGACGAAGACGCCGCCGCGAGCGATGGAAAGAACGATGTCGGGCTCGTAGCCGTCGTCCGCGATGGTCTGTGCGAGCTCGCGGATCGCGCGCCCGAAGCCCTCGTAGGTGAGGTTCTCCCGTACGTCACTCATTGCTGTCACACCTGGGTCCGATGGAAGTTCATGTACGAACGGGAGGCCGTCGGCCCCCGCTGTCCCTGGTAGCGCGAGCCGTACCGCTCACTGCCGTACGGGAACTCGGCGGGCGAGCTCAGCCGGAACATGCACAGCTGCCCGATCTTCATCCCCGGCCACAGCTTGATCGGCAGGGTGGCGAGGTTCGACAGCTCCAGCGTCACGTGCCCGGAGAAGCCGGGGTCGATGAACCCGGCGGTGGAGTGCGTGACGAGCCCGAGCCGCCCGAGGGAGCTCTTCCCTTCGAGCCTCGACGCGATGTCGTCCGGCAGCGTGATGACCTCGTAGGTCGAGGCGAGCACGAACTCGCCGGGGTGCAGGATGAACGCCTCGTCCCCCTCGGGCTCGACCTCGCGCGTCAGGTCGAGCTGCTCGACGGCGGGGTCGATGTGGGGGTACCGGTGGTTCTCGAACACCCGGAAGAAGCGGTCAAGCCTCACGTCGATGCTCGAGGGCTGCACCATGGATTCGTCGTACGGGTCGATACGCACCCGTCCGGCATCGATCTCGGCCCGGATGTCCTTGTCTGAGAGAAGCACGCCCCCACGATACGCAGAGGGCGCGGACCTGCCCCAATCGGGAAGACTCCGCGCCCCGGACACCAGTCAGCGCCGCTCAAGCTCCACGGGCACCGCATGCCGCAACCGCGCACACCGTGGACACCGAATGAGCCGCCCCGGCCCGATCCGCCCGGCCCCGAGCTGCTGCAACGGGAACGAAGCGGTAGTGAACACGTGCCCTTCGGCACAACGGACGACGGTGCGCTCCATCGAACCCATCAAGTCCCTTCCCCGACAAGTGGTGGACGAGACAGCCACATTAGGGGATCAACGGGACAGCACTCCAGGCGGCACTCCGTCACGGGGAGGTACGCCTCGACTTCGGCATGGGGTACAGTGTCCGAGTCTGCGGTACCGATCATCGGCCCGCTGCGCGGATGTAGTTTAATGGTAGAACATGAGCTTCCCAAGCTTATAGCGCGGGTTCGATTCCCGTCATCCGCTCTTGAACGAAGGCCCAGGTCAACGACCTGGGCCTTCGTTTTATCCAGGGCAATTCAGGTGTCGCGCTACCTTCACACCGCCACCATCCGAGGTGCGCACCAGAACCTGGACCTGCTCTCGCGGGGCGTGGTGGAAACGGCCGGGGAGGCGCGACGGCTCCTCAGCCGGCGTAGTCGCGGATGACCATCCGTGCCAGCGCGCTCCGGGCGGGCGTCAGTTCGTCCGCTACCGCCGCCAGGCGCTCGTCTCCGCAGACCACCCCTGCTGGGTGGGACCCGCTCGCGGCCACGCACCGCCGCCGCAGATGTGTCGGCGGATGAGTGTCGTCCACGCTGTGGCCACGGCGGGCGGAAACCCTCCGCAATCGCTCGTATTCGTGCGCTGGTACCGCCCCCATTCGCTCGGCCATCCGCCCCCACAGGTCCTGCTCGGCGAGCGCCCTGGCTTCCCGGCCAGCCGCTCCGCCTCGCATCTGAGCAGCCACCGCCTCCCGTCGCAGCTCTGCTTCGGCCGACCGGCACAGCAGCAGCCGGTCCATCAAAGCGACGGCGGCCTCGGTTGACCCTGCTCGTGCCGCACTCACATCGGCCAGGTATTCGGCCCGCTGCGACGCTCGCAACGTCAGGAGGTCCAGTACGGTCACCGCCCCCAGAACCAGGCATCGGGGCAGGAAGGTCGTGGCGTTCACGAATCGGTCCATCAGCCCCTCCGGCTCGGACGGTGCCAGGAAGTAGAGCCACAGGTGCAGCGAGCGCAGTGCACCGCTGGTGACTGCTCCGTGGCGGATGTCGCCGTGGGCGAAGTGCCCGAGCTCGTGACCCAGCAAAGCCGCGCGTTCCTGCGGATTGAGCATTTCCCAAAGCCCAAGCCCCAGGTACAGCACACGCCGCCTGCGCAGACCGTACGTGGTGACCGCGGCGTTGGCACTGGCATCGACGACCACGGTGTCCACCCCGGTCGTTCCAGCCACAGCGCCGACCTCGTCGATCATTGCGAACAGCTTCGGCGCGTCGGCGCGGTTCATCGTCAACGCGTCCTTGGGCAAGCGCCCGAACCGCGGTCGCAGCACTGCCGCGACCGCGAGGAGCAGCACACCCACGACAGGCAGAGCACCGGTATCCCACCCGAGCACAACGAGCATGACTCCGGCGACTGCGAGGAAGACGGTGAGCCCATGGACGAACATCGAGAGCGTCAGCGCGAGAACAGCAGCGGCGTCACGCCCAGGCCGTGCGACCCCGGCCCCCTCCATCTCACTGGCCAGCTCCTGCCCGTACCGATGCGCGAGCCGATGCCGCGCCGCCGCGATCCGTCCGGGCTCTGGATCAGGAGCCCCCGGATCCACGTTCCAGTCGCAGGAGGCACACCATTGCACGTACTTGCCGTCCACAGGCAGCAAGGCCGAGCACTCGGGGCACTCTCTGGAGGCCAAAGCGGTCCCCGCCCGCACGTCAGCGCTGGAATCCATGTTTCCTCCCCACACTGCGGCCCCTCCCCAGGACCTGCGGCAGGGAGGATATCCGGCTCGTGGGCGCGGGCCGGCCGGGTGGTTCCCCGACCCGAAACCGAGTTCCTGGGGGCTTAGCCCGCCGGATCGACCCGGCCCCCTTACCCGCTCTGCTGTACGCCGGTCCCGCGATGCCTACAGCATCGACGCCTCCTCCGACCTCGGGGGCGTGCCACAACGTGCCAGTAGGGGCGGTAAACAGCGGTCACCAAGGGGTCAGACGGAGCAGCCAGGACGAGGCCATCGCCGCACGTTTTCGCAGGTCAGACGCTGCGCAGAAGGTCAAGTGCCGGGTGATTCCCAAGCATATAGCGCGGGTTCGATTCCCGTCATCCGCTCCATAGCAAAGCCCCAGGTCAGAGACCCGGGGCTTTCTTGTTGGCAGACGAGTCTCGCTGCCCGCACGCCCTTCGGTCCCGCGAGATGGGGCACGCGAAGGGCACGAACCCCGCATTGTCTCGCCCGAGGTCCCGCACGAGCCCTCTGATCTGCGCCTAAGCCGCCATTACCACCGCTGCAGCCCGGTAAAGGCTATGAGCCGGGGGCTCCCTGGACCGGAATCACCCGACCGCCTCCCCCTCCTGCGGAATAATCAAGGCATGGCAGCCACGCCCAGCGTCCCCGAGCTCCGCCGCACCAGATTCGCCCGGCGGCTTCCTGGCGAGCTCTCGGAGCTCGCCGGCCCCGCCCACGGGCACATCGACCTTCCGCTGCACCTCGCGTGGTCCGGCCTGTCCCGGTTCGATCTCGACCGGCCCCGATTGCGGATGAGCTGTTACCGGATCGTCCTGGCCGAGGGACAGCACGACGACCTGGTCCAGTACCTGAACCAGGAGCTTCTCACCGCTATGTGGCCTGTCTTGCGCACGTTGATCAGCCGGGACATCCGTGACGTCTGGGAGAACGCCTTCAACGAACTGACCCCCGACGCCCAGGCTGCTGCGTGAATCTCACGGAACTGCACCGGCGGCTCCTCGCGGACGTCCTCGCCGTGGGCGACGTCTATCCGCTCGTGCTCACGGGCGGCTACGCCGTCCAGGCGCACGGACTCGTCAACCGGCTCAGCAAGGACCTCGATGTCGCCACCGAGAACCCGGAGCCGATGGAGAAGATCGCCGCCACCGTGCGCGCCGGGCTGGAACAACGCGGCTGGCAGGTACGGGGGTTGGAAACCGACCCGCTGTCCGCGCGGCTGATCGTCACCGACACCACCACCGGCGAGGAGTGCGAGGTCGATGTCCTCAAGGAAGCACTCTGGCGTCCGCCTGTGAAGACCGAGCATGGCCTGGTGCTCTCGCTGGAGGACGTGGTCGGCACGAAGGTCCGCGCGCTGGCGGACCGGGGCCTGGCACGTGACCTGATCGACGTCCGGGCGGCCGCTGACCGCTGGAGTCACGCCGAGCTCGAAGAGCTCGGCCGCCGCCACGCCCGCGACAGTTTCGACCTCTCTGATCTTCAGGCGCGGCTCGCCGGGGCGGACTGGATCGACGACACCGAATTCGCCGCGTACGGACTCGACGACCACCAGACCATTGAGCTGCGCCAGTGGGCTCAGGAGTGGGCCGATGACATCGCCGAGAGACTTCAGGAAGCGGAAGGCCCGCCCGACGACTGATCGCCTGGCACCGAACACGCCGAGGAAGCGGCGCGTCCCGCGGCAGCCGGCGTGCCCGAGCCGGATGCGACGGGCACTTGGCGTGCGCCGAGCGATTCTCCTTCGACTCGTGTCGTGTCCGCACGCGTTGCTGTCCCGACAGCGGCAGCGCAGTCTGAAGGTGGAAGCCTCGTGTCGTGAGGTGACGCCATGAACCGCCGCATTCATGTGGGGGCGCTTTCGCTGCTGCTGACCGCACTGCTGGGCATGAGTGGCTGTGAGGGCGGCGAGTCGACGCCCGCGCGCAACGCCACCACGGTGACCGAGACCGTGACTGAACCGGCGACGCCACCGCCACCGCCCACAGCGCCGGCGCCCGACCCGACGAGCCCGGAGCCCGTGTCTCCACGGCCGACGAATCCGCCGACGACCGCCGACGCGTCAGCCGTCGTCCGCGCGTATTTCGCTGCCATCAACGCGCAGGACTACCGACGGGCCTGGGACCTCGGGGGCAAGAACCTCTCGGGCTCCTACTCGGCCTTCGCCGATGGGTTCGCCGCTACCGCCCACGACACGGTTCACATCCTCGGCACAACCGGCGACACCGTCTCCGTAAGGCTGGAGGCCGCGCAGGCCGACGGCTCGCTGAGGATCTACGAAGGCACCTACACGGTTCGCGGCGGCACGATCGTCGGCGCTGACGTCCACGAGGTGACCGGGCCGGAGCTGCCCCCCACTCCCTACTACGAGGACTGCGACGAGGCACGAGCCGCAGGCGCCGCATCTCTCCTCAAGGGCGAGCCCGGATACGCTCCGCACCTCGACCGAGACGGGGACGGAGTGGCGTGCGAACCATATCCACCATGACGCACACGTTCTCGGCGCGGACCTCCTGCGCGGCGTACCCACCCGCGAACGGCGGCTGCGGTCCAACGGCGGCCGGCGGGGTTTCATCTGTCGCGCCCGTGCCCCAACCGTGCCCTTCAGAGCGATGAACAGCGGTCAATCCAGGTGCGTGGGCGCCGCAACCGCAACCCTCAACGCTGCCGATATCAGCAGGTCAGAACCCCTTTTCGATGCTTGGCGCGCACAGATTCCCAAGCTTATAGCGCGGGTTCGATTCCCGTCATCCGCTCCATAGCAAAGCCCCAGGTCAGCGAGCTGGGGCTTTTGTATTGTCTAGACCTCTCAGCGCTCGCGTGCCATTCGCGTGCCATAAGTACCGTAACGGGGCATCAGATTGGCCTCCCTGGTCAGCGCGCTTCCCGCTTCCTCCATGGCTCACCCACCTGCGGCGGCGACCACACCTGGTCCGAGGTCCAGAACGACCTCGTCGGCGCCGTCATCGCTCCCCTGCCTCCTGGCCGTGCACTACATCGACCCCACCGGCGCCCGCGCCACCTTCGACGAGATCCTCCACCGCCGCACCCGCCGAGGCCGCGAAGCCACACAGCCCGCAAGACACCCGATCAGGACCGTCGCACCCCATCGCCAGCGATCAGGAAAGGCCGGGTCAGCGACGTGCAGCGGTGATCGCTGCAGGCCACCGGCCCGGCCCATTACCAGGAGACGAAGAAGGCCGGACCTTCCTCGACACCTGCCCTGAAGCGGCCGAGACGCCCCGGGGCCTCTGGTCAGCCGGGAGGGACCTCGCTAGCCTCACCCGCAGCAGTGACAGCGTGCGTGCCTTGCGTGTCGGTGACGACGGGGGAGCAATGGACATTGCAGTGATCGCGGAAGGGCCAGACGGGGGCGACCGCCTTCGGTCTCTCCACGAGTGGCTGGCCGACGTAGAGGAGTTACGCGGCAGGGTCGACGGCAGGGAGCGGCCTCCGGAGGCCGGCACGCTGGGGCCGGTGCTCGAGGCGTTGACGGTGGCTCTCGGGCCGGCCGGGGCGGCGACGGCGTTCGCCACCGGTCTCGTCGCCTGGCTCCGGACCCGCCGGGGAGACGTGCACATCAAGGTGACTGTTCCGGATCGCGGTTCGGTCGAGCTGACCGCGAAACGGGTGGCCGAACTCGACGCGGACACGCTGCGGCAGCAGGTGGCCGACGTCATCGACCTGGTGGATCGGCGGGAGGACGGGTCCGAGCCTCGGGAGCTGCCGTGACGGATCTGTCGGGCCCGGGCGTACGGGTCCTGTTGATCGCCACCGCCCACCACGAGGGTCCGCTGCTGTCCTCAGTCCCCTCGGTCGCCACCTCCTTCCAGGATCTGAGAAAGGTCCTGATCGAGCGGTGTGGGGTACGGGACGAAAACCTGCGCCCGCTGCTCGACCCGGCCGACGCGCAGACCATGGCACGGGCCGTCACCGAGGAAGCCCAGCAGGCGGACAGCGTGCTGCTCGTGTGGTTCATCGGGCACGGTCTGCTCGGTCCCGAGGGGGAGCTGTACCTGGCGGCCGGCAGCACCGACCGGCTGACCCCCGGCATGGCGGAGCACCAGGCGCTCTCGTTCTCCTCGCTGCGGCAGGCGCTCGGCGCCAGCCGGGCCTCGTCCGTCGTCGTCGTGCTCGACTGCTGTTTCTCGGGGCGTGCGTCGCTCAGCAGCGGATCGTCCGCCCACTCGTTCGCGATGGCGCCCGTGCACGGGATGTACCTCATGGGGTCCGCGGAACAGCTGGCCCTCGCACCCCCGGACACGAAGCACACCACGTTCACCGGAGCGGTCATCGAGCTGCTGACCGAGGGCGAGCCTCGCGGACTGCCCCAGCTGACCCTGGACGCGGTGTTCGACGGGGTGTTCCGGGTGATGAGCGACCGGCAGGGGCCACTCCCCCGGCGCCAGGCGGGAGACCGTTCGGGACAACTCGTCATCGCGCCGAATCCGGCGGTGGCGGCACAGCCCGAGCCCCCCGACGAGACGGAACCGGCTCAGGGGCGCTGCCCGTATCCGGGCCTGGACGCCTTTGGGGTGGACGACGCCGACGTGTTCTTCGGGCGCGACCGGATGACCGAGCGGCTGCTCGACAGCCTGGAGACGGTCGCCGGTGCCGACGAGCCCGGCCCGCTGGTCCTGGTCGGCCCCTCCGGCTCGGGGAAGTCGTCGCTGCTCAACGCCGGGCTCACGGCCCGGCTGCGCGAGCGGGGGCTGCTCGGGTCCACCTCCTGGCTGCCTCTGCGGCTCACCCCCGGCAGGAGCCCGCTGCAGCGGCTGGCCACGCGGCTCGGCGCGGCGGCTGAGACCGTCGACCTCCTGCGCGAGGATCCCGGCCGGGCGGCCGAGCTGGGCGAACGGCTGGCGGCGGACCGGCCGGAGCAGCGGCTGATCGTACTCGTCGACCAACTGGAGGAGGTCTTCACGCTCTGCACCGCGGCGGAACGCACCGCGTTCCTACGCGCGTTGACCGCGCTCACCCGGCCGTCGGACGAAGGGCGGCCGGGCACCCTGGTGGTGCTCGCGCTCCGGGCGGACTTCTACGGACAGGCCGCAGCGCATCCCGAACTGCTCACCGCGCTGCGCGACACCCAGCTCCTCGTCGAGCCGATGACCACCGACGAACTCCGCGCCGCCATCGAGGGACCGGCGGCAGCCGCCGGTCTCGGGCTCGATGGCGGGCTCGCCGATGTGATCCTGCACGAGTTCGGCGCGACCACCGACGGGCAGCCCGCGGCCGGGGCGCTGCCCCTGCTCTCCCACGTCCTGTGGGCGACATGGACGCGCCGCACCGGATCACGGCTCACCGTCGCCCAGTACCGTGCCACCGGCGGCATCGAGGAGGCCATCAAGACCACCGCGGAGGAGACGTACGAGGCGCTCGACTCGGCGGGCCGCGAAGCCGTCCGGCTCATGCTGCCCCGGCTCGTCCGCGTCGGGGAGGGCTCAGCCGACACCGCCGACCCCGTGGACCGTTCGGAGCTGCTGCACGGACTGCCCGACACCGCCCAGCCCGTGGACCGGTCCGAGCTCCTGTACGGCCTGCCCGACACCAGCGCCGCCCAGGAGGCGATCGACCGGTTCACCCGGGCCCGGCTACTCACCCTCGACCGCGCCACCGTCCGGATCAGCCATGAGGCGCTGCTGCGCACCTGGCCCCGGCTGCGGGAGTGGATCGACGCGGACCGCGACTGGCTGCGCGCCCGTCAGCAACTCGCCGCCGACGCCGCTGCCTGGGAGCGGGCCGGACGGGATTCCTCGCTGCTGTACCGGGGGAACCGGCTGGCCGCCGTACGGGAACGCGCCGCGTCCTCGCCGGCGAGCGCGGTCGAACCGGACTCCGTGCTCGCCGAGTTCCTCGACTCCTCCAAGCGGCGGGAACGCCGGAGTGTCCGCCGGCTCTGGACAACGGTGGCGATCCTCACGGCGCTGGTCCTGCTCGCCGGGACCGGTCTGTTCGGTTCATACGTGTTCCAGCGCCAGGCCGAGCGGGCCTCCGACCGCGACCTCGCCCGGTATCTCTCCGCCGAGGCCGAGGGGCTGCGCTCCCAACAGCCCGGCCTGGCCAAACAGCTCAGCCTGCTCTCGTACCGGATCGACCACGAAGCGGGGCGCGGCGCCCTTCTCAACAGCCGCACCACCCCGGGTGTGATCAACGCGGAGGAGCCCGCCTACGACCTCGCCTACAGCGGCGACGGGCGCATACTCGCGATATCCGTCGGCGACGCGATCGAGTTGCGCTTCCCGGGCGGCTCCACCCGGGTCGCAGCGGGAGTCATCGGCCCGGCCACTGTGAGCCGGGACGGCCGTACCCTCACCGCGGTCACCTACGACGAACACCGGCCGAAGACCGCATGGGTGCGCGTATGGGACCTGTCGAATCCCCGGCACCCGAGGCAGACCGCCGCACCCCAGCTGGACCACGCCGTCCACGCTCTCGCCCTCAGCCCGGACGGCAGGACCCTGTACGGCGGCCTGACGACCGGTGAGATCCGCGTCTGGGACATCGGCGACCGGACCGCGCCCAGGCCGCTGCCCACGCTCCGAGCACATTCCACCCGGGTCGACTCCCTTGCGGTGTCCCCCCGACGTGATCTGCTCGCCAGTATGAGCCTGGACGGCCGGATCCAGCTCTGGAACACGGCCGACCCCCGGCGCCCCAAACCCGTCACCGTCCTCCAGGGGGAGAAGTACGAGCGCACCACCCTGGCCAACCCCAGGCCGCTGCACCGGGTGGCCTTCAACCCCGCCGGACGGATACTCGCGGCACCGGTCACGAAGAAGACCCGCACCGATCTGGCGCTGTGGCGGCTGGACGTGCCGGCCGAGCCCCAGCGCATGGGACCGAAGGGCGGCCCGGCGGACGACTCGGCCGTCCTCTGCAGCGAGGGCATGACGTCCGTGGCGTTCAGCCCGATCCGCGAGTACGCCGTCGGGGCCTGCGGCAGCACCTGGCACACGTGGATCTACGCGAGGAGCGTCGTTCCCGGTGCGATCCTGCCCGGGGCGACGGGGGGCGGTGACGGTTACGGCGATGCGGGAATGGTCATGTTTGATCCCGGAATGCCCCGCAGATTGCTCCAGGCCACTGAACGGGGTGTGCACGTCTCGTACCTCGACAACTCCGCCCAGCTGGGCGCCCAGTCCTTCCTTCCCTCGACGCCCGGAACCGGGGCCCAGTTCGACTACCGGAAGGTCGGCGAGAAATCACTGATCGCTCTTCAGGGAGTCGGCGTGAACTACCTGTGGGACGTGACGGAGCTGCCGGACTCGGCCGTACTCCGGGCCACGACCCGCTCCCCCAGCATGTTCACGGGCTCGGACATCGCCCTCAGCCCCGACGGGCGCCTCCTCGCCGATGTGGAGGTGTTCCAGGGGGAGAAGGCCGACAAGAACGGCAAGAAGCCGGAGTACGTCGGTGTGCGGCTGCGCGACACCGCGGCGCCCCCGAGAAGCGCACCGCTGTCCACCATCGAGGACCTGGACAACGGTGTGCAGGCCATCGCCTTCAGCCCCACCGCCCCCGTCCTGGCCGTGTCCGACATGAACGGCTGGAGGGACGCGAACCACAAGGCACCGGCCGTCAGGATCTACGACATCGCGAACCCCAGGCGTCCGCGGCAGATCGCCCGGATCGAGGCGACGACCACGCATCTGGACTTCTCCCCGGACGGCGAGACGCTCCTCCTCACCGACTCCCCCTTCGCCGACCCCGACGCCCCCCAACCCGCGGCCGACGACGAGCTGGAGGGCTGGGACCTCACCGACCCGGCGTACCCCGAGCAACGATGGGCCCGCCCCGTTCCAGGCGGAACCGGCTCGCTGAACGTCGCGTTCCGGCCGGACGGCAAGCTGCTTGCGATGTCCGACGGCGCGGGCACGCTGAGGCTGTGGCGCTTCGAGGGGAACCGGCTCACCAACGAGCTCTCCCGCCTGCGCGTGGGCCGCTACGTCAGCCCGGTCGCCTTCAGCCCCGACGGAACCCACCTCGCCCTGCTGGGGCAGAACCCCTTGGACGAGTTCGACAGGCGCCCCGAGATCTGGGACGTGACCGACCCGAAGGCCCCCGAGAGGCAGTACTACCTGCCTCCGTCGAACTCAGGCGACGTCTATGCGCTCCGGTTCAGCCCGGACGGCGAATTCCTGGCCCTCGTCAGGGCGTCCGCCGGTATCGAACTGTGGGATACCCACCCGGAACGGGACATCGACGACCTCTGTGCATCGGCCGGCGACCCCATCAACGCCCAGCAGTGGAAGCAGTACCTGCCGGACCGCCCCTACCAGCCGCCCTGCCGGTAGTCCCGACCGCGCGCACACGCCCGTCCCACAGCCGTCCCCGCTCCGTCCTGGGATCTTCGAGATCACCTCGGGACGCCCTTTGGTGCGGACAGGGGGGCGCCCTCAACTACCTCTACGGGCCGCGTCGTCACGGGCCCCCTCATTCACTGGGCGATCACGCAACGATTCCTGGGGTCCTTTCGAGACTGCGATACTCGGCCACCATCAACCAACGGGGGGATAACGTGCTGACCTGGTTCGTGCGCATATCGGGCATGCTCGCCTACGTTGCGGCAGCGCTGCTGGGCCTGTGGGTGTCGGGGCTGCCGGCCGGCGTCGTGCTGCCCGCACCCGGGCTCGTGGCCATGGCCTGGGTCGTGGTCGCCCTGGTCTGGCTGCGGGTCGTCGCGCTCTGGCTCTGGTGGTCCGACGACAACTACTTCTGGTTCCCGGCTCACTGGTTCCACGCGGAGAAGTCGGGCGCACGGGCCGTGTCCCTGAAGAAGGGCGCCGACAGCGTACGTCGGCAGCGGCCCGGTGTTCTGCGGCGAATGACGGCGTACGGGTACGAGAGCGTGCCCTGGGTGTACCTTCGGCAGGCCGCCGTCTGGCTGCTGGTCCTGGTCTCCTTCGTGGCGCTGAGCGCGCTCGGCGAATCGCACGCGTCGCAGCACATCCGCTCACTGGTCCACGCCGGAGTCGCGTACTCGACAGCCACGGTTTCGGGGGTCGTCGACGTCACAGAGATGCGCGACGACGAGGACATGGTGACGGGCTACCACGCCACACTGCTCCTGGCCCTGCCCGATGGCAGCCAGGTCAGCTCGCAGGGTGCCTCCACCGAGGGCAAACCGAAGCCGGGCAGCCGGGTCGAGGTGCTCTGGGCACCCACCGCGACGGAGTTGGGCGGCATCGTGGCAGAGGGCGAACCACTCGAGCGCCACCTGGACCGCGAGTGGGGTCTCACGCCGTACGGGGCGGCCGGCGCGGCGTTCGCCCTGCTGTTCGTACTGGCGTGCATGCTCCCGATATCCGTGGGCGCGGAGGCCGACAGCCTCCAGGAGCTGGCGTGGTCCCCGGTCGCACAGACCATGCACGCCACTGCCGTCACGGGCATTCTGCTAGCCGCCCTGCCGTACTTGTCGGGCACGTTCTCCGATGGCAGCCTGCAACTCGTGGTGGCCTGCTTCGGCCTGTTGGCCTTGTACATCGCCATGCCGATCCGGGCGATTCTCGTCTGACCGACGGCCGACGTCTGTCCTGCCTGCGTCCGGGCGGACTCCGCGGCCGGCCGACCCTCGGCGATGCCGGCGACCGCTGCGGGCAGGGGACGCAGGAAAGACCAGCACGGCGGTGTACGCGACGTCGCCGCCCGTGCCCTATCCGTGCCCGGAAGAGCGGCGAACGACGGTCGACAGAAGCGCCGAACGACCGCCACATCAGGCCGCCCGGATGCCATAACGCCAGGTCAGGCGGCATATGGACGCCCGAAGCACCGGTGATTCCCAAGCTTATAGCGCGGGTTCGATTCCCGTCATCCGCTCTTGAACGAAGCCCCAGGTCAACAACCTGGGGCTTCGTCGTTGTCCAGACCTGGCCACATGGTCGGGGCCCAGCGGGGGACTGGCGAGCCGGCGGGCTTTACCGCGACGGTGTCACAGGAGCAGAGGCCCACCAGGTCGAGGGCGCCGCGACGGTGTAACCCAGCGACTCGTACAGCGGCCTGCCCAGCTTCGAAGCGGTGAGGGTGACCGGCAGGTCCGCCAGGTGGGCGAGGGAGCCGAGCATGACGGCCCGCCCCACGCCACGCGACCGGAAGGCCGGCGACGTACCGACCCAGTAGTGGCTGCCGACGCCGTCGTCCACGACGCTGACGCAGGCTCCCGCGGCCACGCCGTCGTGCGAGGCGACGAATACATCCACGCCCGGCTGCTCGATCAGCGCTGTCGGGAACAGCTCGCCGGGGCGGTAGGGCTTGAATCCGTCCAGTTCGAAGCCCTCGATCACGATCTGCTCGGCCGCCTGGAGGTCCTCGGGCCGCCGCACCCGGAACACGTCGAGCACCGGTTCGCCGACGGGCCCCGGCGGGCGCAGCATGACCGGCATCTGCCAGCTCCGCATGCCCAGGTGGCTCAGGTCGGTCGAGTTGAACGGATCCTCGGCGTTCACCGGGCCCGCGGCCCGGCGAACCAGCTCGCTCAACTCGGCCAGTTCGCCCGGGTCGAGGTCGGACTCCTGGATCAGGATCCGCACGCCGGCACGCTCGTCGCCGTCGACCGCGACGAATCCGCGGCGCCGGATCACCTCATGCCCCCGGCTTCGGCCGGTCGCGCTCCAAAGGGCGGCGGAGTTACGGGCCTGACGCATCGGCGCCTCGGCCAAGGCCACGGACGTGGGCCGGTCGGCCGAAGTAGATCTTGTTGTCATTACGCCTACGCTAATGCGCAACTGCCCGCTCACACAGGCCAATTCCATCCGGGCTGACTGGGCCACCTTCGGGCCGGGCCGCCTTCGGTTCCTGGGCTCCCGACCCCGCCGGTACCGCCCGGTCCCCTACCTTCCGGAAATCCGTCAGCTCGGTGAAGCTCGTTCCCACAGCTTCGCAGTCGTCGCCGTGGTCCGCTCCTCCGCCTGTTCGGTGCGTCGGACGGCATCCTCGATCTCGCTGAGCTTCGCGACGGACAGGACGCCCGCCGACTCGATCAGGTCGTCCCGGGACACGGTGGTCAGCCACGTACAGGGGGTGAAGCCCGGACGCGGGAACGCGAACCGCAGCACACCTTCGAAGGGCAGTCCCTCCATGGCACCCACGGCCACTTCGACGCCCAGACCGCTGATGTCGACGCCCGCCGGGGCGACGACCTGCATCACCCGGATCCCGGACGCGCCGTCTCCCGACAGCAGTACGACCGGCCGCCGCTCGTCGAACTCGACCCACCAGACTTCACCACGTTGCACAAGTCCTCCTGATACGAGGTTACGGGCGGGCGCCGAGGTCAGCCCAGGGCGAGCCAGCGGATACCGAGCTGTTCGACCTGTGCGGCCTCCGCTTCGTCCAGCGGCTCCCGGCCGGTGGCCTTGCGCAGGAAGTGGGGACGGCTCCACTCCAGCTTGTCGGCCGCCGCGGCGTGCTCCGGGCCGAGGAGCAGCTCCGTCACGGCATCACCGGCCGCCGGGGTGAGCCAGGCTTCGCGTCCGAGTGCGTCGGCCAGGTCGAGGCCGTGGACGGCGACTTCCACGACGCGGGTGAGGAGGAACTCCGACAGGAGCATGGCGTCGCCATGGCGTGTCCGCACGGTCCGACCGTCCGGTTGGGCCCGGCACAGCCCGTCGACCCGCCGCCAGGTCGCGGCGAAGTCCTCGGCGAAGGCGGCGCCGGTCGCCGGCCGCGCCGCACGGTCCTGGGCCAAGGCGATCCGCTTGCCGTTGGTCCGGGGTGAGAAGCGGTCGTCCGGGCGGTAGTGCTCCACCGCGGAGATCTCCGCCTCACCGGGCGCCGGCGCGTCCAGCATGGCCGGGAGCCAGTCGATCACCACGCATACGTGCCCGAGCAGGTCACGCACGGTCCAGGGAGTGCAGCGCGTCGGGAGGTTCCACTCGGCATCGGAGAGCCCGGCCACGGCATCGGTGAGGGCCCCGCATTCCAGCCGGAAGGCATCGAACACCTGATCGTGGTCCACGCCGCGCCGCACCCCGTCCATACGCCGTCCCCCGCTCACTTCGCCGTCCCGCCGGTCCGCTCCGCGCGGAGCACGGAGTAGTTCACCAGGTCGTTCCACTGCCCGCCGCGCCAGACCGCGGAGCGCAGCCCGCCGTCGGGACCGAGCAGGCCGTTCTCCGCGAAGCGACGACGCAGGTCGGCCGTCGGCTGGAATCCGAACCACTGGTGGACGCCCCAGCCGTCCGGTCCGCTGAACTCCCTCTCGTACAGGTCGAGATCGTCGGCGGTGACGGGACGAAGGGTGATCTCATCCGGCATGGAACGGCTCCAGATCCTCTCGGCCGAACGATTCGAACCCCCGTGACGGCCATACGGACAACGACTTCCCGCTTCGCTTCTCAGATCATCGACACGCACGTCGAACCGGTCCCGGTTGCAGACTGCTGGAAAAGATCGCCGGGCAGGTGCCAAGATCCGCGGCCGATCGTTCTCGCGGGGCGTGCGATAGGTTCCCCGCGTGATCGAACCCCCCGGATCCTTCTCCTGGCCGCCCGCCCCGATACCGACCGAACGGCTCGTGCTCCGCGAGTCCGAGGCCCGGGACCGCGCGTCGTTCGTCGAGCTGTTCGCCTCGCCGGAGGTGGGCACCTACATCGGTGGCGCCCGGCCTCGCGACGAACTTGAGCGCGCCGTGCCCGAGGTGCCCGGCCGACGCCCCGGCTGTTTCGTGGTCGAACTCGACGGAACGATGATCGGCATGATCACGCTCGACCCCCGCGGTGCCGAGCGCCAGGGGCATGTCCGCCCCGAGGCCGGGGAAGCCGAGCTCGGCTACCTGTTCCTGCCGGAGGCATGGGGACGCGGGTACGCCTTCGAGGCGTGCGCGGCGGCACTCGACTGGTTCGACGGCGCACGTCCCGGCGAACCCGTGGTGCTCTCCACCCAGAGCGCCAACGACCGCGCGATGCGCCTCGCGGTGAAGCTGGGCTTCACCGAGGTCGAGCGGTTCGAGGAGTACGGCGCCGAGCAGTGGTTCGGGGTGCGCCCCTCAGCCGCGCCTGCCGGATGAGGGCCGGCACCATGAGCGAGATCGTGCTGATGTCGGATCCGAAGGTCGCCGCCGTACCTGTGATCGAGTCCGGCGAACGTCTTGTGGACGTCCGCCTCGGCGGCCGACTGCTCGCCGACACCCGCAAGCAGGACCCGGCGGACGCCTTCGCCCACCTGCGGGAAGGAGTGCTGGAGCGGCTGCTCACGGCACAGACGATGCTTCCGGCGGGCTTGCGGCTGCTGTTCGTCGAGGGGTACCGGCCTCCTTCCCTCCAGCGGGAGTACTTCGAGGAGTACGCAGGCCAGCTGCGCGCCGCCAACCCCGGGTGGTCCTCCGACCAGATCCACTCGGCGGCGAGCAGGTACGTGTCGCCCCCCGACATCGCCCCGCACAGCGCCGGCGCGGCCGTCGACCTCACCCTCGCCGATGCCGACGGGCACGAGCTGGACCTGGGCACGCGCATGAACGCGGACCCGGAGGAGAGTGCGGGCGCCTGCTACACCCACGCCCCGAACATCAGCGAGGAGGCCCGCGCCAACCGGAAGCTGCTGGGCACCGTCCTCACGGCCGCGGGGCTGGTGAACTACCCCACGGAGTGGTGGCACTGGTCCTTCGGGGACCGCTACTGGGCCTTGATCACAGGAGAGACCGCGGCCCTCTACGGCCCGAAGGAGCTCGACTCGCAGCGCAGCTGACCCAGCTCTTCCCTCCCGGCCCGGGCAGCGCACCGACGGCGGGACGTCCTCCGGCAGCCCGGCCGCCTTACGCGTCTTCTTCCACTTGCCATACGCGGGTGCCGGCCGGAGGGGTGCTGAGGAGTTGGGGTGAGTGGTGGGTCGGTGCCGGCGTCAGACGAGCCGGCGAACCGTGAGCGGCGCCGTGCGCGTTGCCCCGCACCGCTGGTCGGGTTGCCACGGTGATGGCGGATTCGTGGGCACCGTCAGGGCGGAGGGAGCCAGTACCCAAAGCAAGGCTCGGCCGGTCAGTGGAGTCGTGGCGATCAGGGTCAGGTAGACCTCGATGATCGAGCCGTTTCCGGAGAAGACGTCCAGGTCGGCGGAGAGGCGTGACAGCAGGTAGATGACGGCGTCGACGATGAGCCACGAGGCGAGGTTCGCTCCGATCCACCATGCCCAGCGACTGGTGACCTTGCGGAGCACCATGGCCTGGGACAGGCCGAGGAGGGGTCCCAGAGCGAGGCTCTGGCTGGCGGCCAGCAGATAGGCCGTCGAGACGTCGTTGTCGGACTCCTGGGCGGTGATCACGGCAGGCATGATCACGAACAGCCAGGCCAGGAGCGCCGGGCCGACCCATGACCGTCTTCAGCACCGTCGGCTTCGGAGACGTCAGCCCACGCAGCGAACCGGCCAGGCTGCTGGTCACCGGTCAGATGGCCCTCAACCTGCTGCTGATCGGTGTCGCTGCCCGGCTCCTGGTGTCGGCGGTCGAACAAGGCAGGGTGCAGTCGGGCCGTTCGGAGACACGAGGTCCGAGCGACGGGGCGTGACCGCCGGCCGAGGGCCTGCCTACCCCTCAGCCTCCATTTCCGCCTCTGCGACGGCGATGGCGATGCCGAGAGCTGCGGCTATGTTGCCGGCCGCTGTCATGACGCGGGCCGTGCCCACGATGGGGGCGATGGCGACCAGGACGTCTTGGAGCCGTTCGGCGGTCACGTCCGCCCGCATGGCCGGGTCGATGTGAGCGGCATAGGAGATGGGGGGAGCGTCCGAGGCAGCGAGCGCGGCGATACGGGTGAGGATCAACATGTCGGGCGGCAGGCCGCACCGCTCGATCGAGTCGACGGTCATGGCAGCCAGAGTGTCCAGGACGGGAGTTTCAGATGCGACGGACATACAGGATCGCCTCCTGAGGCGAAAGCACCGTCGAGATGAGGGCGGTGGAGGCGGAGACAGAGAAGCATCCACGAGCACCGCGCTCTCTTGTTCAACCGTAGAAGCATTCCTGGTCGGGCGCCCGGGGAGGCGTGCGCGCACGACTGTGCGGCCAGGAGTCCGTGCCACTCCCGTGCCGGACAAGGCGGGGAGCAGCGGTAAATGACGGGTGCCCCAAGAACCCCTAGGCTTCCCGGTGACGCCCGTTTTGCCTGGTCAGGAACCCGCACAGGGCTCCAAGAGACACCTGGCAACGCATGAGGCCCGGATCCACAGGATCCGGGCCTCATGTCGCTTCAGTAGCGGGGACAGGATTTGAACCTGCGACCTCTGGGTTATGAGCCCAGCGAGCTACCGAGCTGCTCCACCCCGCGTCGGTAGGCCCAACACTACGCCACTTACGGCACCCCCAAGACCGGACTGCGGCAACGACGGGGTCGTCCGCCGGGACGGCGCTCCCTTCTCCCCCACGGACAGAGCCCGTCGGGCTCCTTCTCGGCGAACCAGTCCAGGTGCCGCCGCCGACTGGTGTCGCCCTCGACGCGGCGGCCGGTGTGAGGGCTGAGACAGCTTGATCCGCTCCGGGGCGCCGGTGGGCCGGACGCGTGATGTCGGGCCCACCGACGGCTTCGGCGGTTGTACGCGCCCGGCGCGCGGTGACTCAATGGCCCCAGCAACGGCCGCCGTCCGTCGATGAGGAGACCGGGCATGTCACGGGTCGAAGTGAACGACGTCGAGCTCTTCTACGAAGTGGGCGGGGACGGTGATCCGCTGGTCCTGGTGCACGGCTCCTGGAGCGATCACAACAGCTGGGCACCGGTCCTGCACGCCCTCGCGCTGAGATTCCGGGTCCTCGTCTACGACCGGCGGGGGCACAGCCAGAGCGAGCGCCCGCCGGGTCAGGGATATCGGCGGGAGGACGAAGAGGACCTGGCCGCGTTGATGGAGACCCTCGGGTTCGCACCGGCGTACGTCGCGGGCAACTCCTTCGGCGCCTCGACCGTACTCGGCCTGGCCGCCCGGCGTCCCGAGCTCTTCCGGGGCCTCGTCGCCCACGAACCCCCGCTCATGGACATCGTGTCCGACGACCCGGAACTGCTGCCGCTGATGGCGGCCACCGGAGAGAAGATCGCATCGGTCCTCGCCCACCTGCGGGCGGGCGAGACCCTCGCCGGAGCACGCCAGTTCGTGGAAGAGGCCGCTCTGGGACCCGGCGGCTGGGACCAGCTGCCGGACCGGCTCCGCGAGACGTTCCTCACCAACGCCCCCACGTTCGCCGACGAAGCGGCTGACCCCGGGTGCGACAGCCTCGACCTCGGCCGCCTCGCCGCCTACACCGGGCCCGCCTTGCTCACCAAGGGCACGGAAAGCCCGCCGTGGTTCGCCACGATCACCGCCCGCCTCTCCCGGGCGCTGCCCCAGGCGGAGACGCACACCTTCGACGGGGCCGGACACATCCCCCACATCACCCACCCGGACGACTACGTGAACCGTGTGATCAGCTTCATCGAAGCAAACGGCCGACTTTCATGACCGACGCGCCCGAACGGGGTAGGGCCGCCCGTGGCGCGCAGGTCGGTGAGCAGCCGGATGCCGAGGCTGCCCTTGTCGTCGACCTGCCAGGAAGAGCTACGGCCTGATCCGGGTGTCGTACGGCACCCGGGTCTGTGTCCGGCCGGTCGGCGGGAGGGCGTTGGCGTGAACCATGCCCGCGTGCGGGTGTCAGGGCCGGTCGACGGGCCTGCTGTGGCTCACCCTGGCGGTACGTGACGCGGGGCCGGCCCGCAGTCCGCCGCTGGAACGGGAGCATCGTGCAGCTCAGTCGTCGAGTCGTCCTGGGCGCCGGTGCGGTCGCGGCCGCCGGAGCCGTGCTGCCATCGGGGTACGGCGGCCACCGGGCCGCAGCTGCCCCGCCACTCCCTCCGGGTCAGATCACCGAACCGGCCGCGTGGCGGGAGCTGCGCCGGAAGCTGAGCCCTGCCGCTCGGCTGTACCGGCCGGGCGACGGGGGCTATCCGGCCGAGGCCACGGTCGACAACCAGCGGTACGCGGACGTCCGCCCGGCCGGGGTGCTCGCCTGCGCGACCGAGGACGACGTACGCGCCGCGGTCGGCTGGTGCGCCGACCACCGGGTGCCGTTCGTACCCCGCTCCGGCGGCCACAACTACGCCGGCCACTCCACCACGCCCGGCCTGGTCATCAGCCTCCGGCCCATGCACGACGTGGTGCCGCGGGGGCGGCGGCTGCACCTGGGCGGCGGCGCCACCAACTCCGACGTGTACGCCGCCCGGGACGTCGGCCTGTACTTCCCCGGCGGACGCTGCCCCGGCGTCGGCGTGGCCGGGCTCACCCTCGGCGGCGGGCTCGGCTTCAACGACCGCAAGTGGGGCCTGACCTGCGACCGGCTCGTCGAGACCCGCATCGTCCTCGCCGACGGCACCACGGTCCGGGCCGCCGAGGACGAGAACCCCGACCTGTTCTGGGCGTGCCGCGGCGGCGCGGGCGGCAACTTCGGCATCAACACCGCCTTCGTCTTCGACGCCGTACCCGTCGCCCGACAGCGCGCCACCGTCTTCGACCTCACCTTCCCCCTCACCGCCGGCCCCGCAGTGGTCGACGAGCTCCAGCACGTCCTCGGCAGCGACCCGGCGGGCGACTTCGACGTACGCATCGGCTTCAAGCACGCCGGCAACGGCACCACCTCGGTGTGGGTGCTCGGGCAGCGCCTGGGCCCCGAGGACGCGCTGCGCCGCATCCTCACTCCCCTGTTGACGTTGCGGCCGGCAAAGACGTTCATCCAGGAGCGTGGCTTCTGGGCCGCCCAGGACTACCTCATGGAGACCCCCGGCGCGAAGGACTGCTACGCCTCCCGCTCCCTCGTCCCCGACCGGTGGCTGACCCCCGACACCGTCCGACACATCGCCGAGTGGACCCGCACCTGGCGACCCGGCCCCGCCGCGGCCACCGGCTACCTCACGCTCTTCGCCATGGGCGCCGCCCACTCCGCACCCCGCCCCGACGAGACCGCCTACCCGCACCGGGCGGCCACCTTCGTCATCGACATCGGCACCCACTGGAAACCCGGCACCCCGCCCACCCAGGTGCACGCCCTCCTCGACCGGACCCGGGCCCTCCACGACACCCTGCGCCGCCGTCTGCGCACCGACGCGGCCTACGTCAACTTCCCGGACCCCGAGCTGCGCGACTGGCGGCACTCCTACTACGGCGCCAACTACGCCCGCCTGACGGAGATCAAGCACCGCTACGACCCCACCGGCCTCTTCCGCCACCCACAGGCCGTCGGCAGCCGCCGTTGGTGACGAGCCGCTGGGGCCTGTCCGCCGGACAGGCCCTAGTGGGCGTGCCCGTCGTCGTGGGCCGGCGCGGACGAAGAGGGCTTCGGTGCGGGAGAGACGCCCTGGGCAGGGGCAGTCGGTGCGGGGGCGGTCGGTTCAGGGGCTGAGCCATGGTCGCCTCCCGGGTCCTCGGCGGTTCCGTGGCTGTGCCCGGCGCCCGAGGCGGCTTCCATCGAGGCGGCGACCTCGCGCAGGCCGAAGAAGGCGAGGGTCGCCACGACCAGGACGGCGAGGCCGACGAGGCCGAAGATCCGGTGCCAGGGCGTGTCGGCGTCCTTGATCACGTACGCGACGAAGGAGACGACCAGGCCGGCGGGGACGAGGACGGCGCCGCGGGCGGGGAAGTCGTCGAAGTGCTGGAGGCCGCCGCTGAGCATGCCGATGCCGAACGAGAGCAGCAGCGAGGAGCCGATCACCGCCAGCATGCGCGGGAGCCCGGGCCGCTCGCGGGTGAGGAGGAACTCGTTGAGGACGGTGGCGGCGAGGAAGACGAGAGCGCCGTAGACGGCGATGCGGGTGTAGCGGTCGGGGTCGAGCGGGTGGTGGACGACCGCGCCGCTGATGAGGCCGGCGCCGACGAAGTATCCGACGTAGCCGAGGTAGCGGGCGGCCAGGGACCGCTTGCGGGAGGAGTGCTGCTTGCGCCGGGCGGCCCGTCCTGTGGTGCGAGGGGCCGGCGCGGTTTCGTGACTGCGGGCGTCGAGGAATTGGGTGGAGGCCATCTGCGAGTTCCTTGGGTGCTGCGTGCGTGGCTCATCACCCGGTGCACCGCAGGAGGGCGGACCGGGGTCGGCGATGAGAGTCAGGACAGATCGGGGTGGAGCGCCCGGATCTATACCTGCTGCACCACTGAACGGAGGGAACTCGGCCTGGGAGGAAGGTCGGCCGCGAGGGTCCGGCACCAGGGCTGCGGCGTCATCGCGGCGACGGCGGGAGTCAGCTCCGTGAGGGGGACCAGTGGCGGGCCGGACAGATCGCAGCCCTGCTCCGGGTGGCCGGAGGCGCATGCCTCGGCGGCGTGGGAGTGTCCGCTGTCGCTCCGCCCGTCAGGTGTCTCGTCGCGGTCGTGCCGGGCGCCGTCGGCTTCCGCGGGCGCCAGGTGGGGCACTGCGACGGCGCCGCCGGTGACGTGCGCGGAGGCGCTGTCGGCGCCGGCGGCGTGGGTGTAGAGGAAGGCGAACAGCAGGGCGGCAAGCCACAACAGCCGCAGCGGGCCCGCCGGGCGGCGGGTCCGCGTCGTGCTGAATGCAGCCCGGGCCGAGACCATGCCGGGACCCTATCCGGTGGCTGGAACCCGCCGTCCAGCAGCCCCCGTTGTCTCACACGAATGGCGATCTCGGCGTGGTCAGGAAACCGGGCGCAGGCCGTCGAGGGTGACGGCGACCAGGCGTCGGACGGCGGCCTTGGAGGTCAGGGCGGCCGCCGCCGTCAGGGCGTGGAGGCAGTACTGGGCGAGCTCGGCGGGCGGGATGTCGCCGCGCAGGTCACCGGCCTGGGCGGCCTCGGCGAGCAGGTGCTGGAGCATGCCTTCGAGGTGCCGCTGGGCGTGGGTGAGGTGCTCGCCCTGGTGGAGGAGGGCGGCGAGTTCGCCGCCGTGCCGCTGCTGGGCGATGCCCGCGTACGCCTCGAGTACCGCCGCCAGCCGTTCGGCCGCCGTGCCGGGCCGGTCGCGGATGCTCGCCAGCTGGTGAAGGTGGCCGGCGACCTGGCGCTCGTGCCAGGCGAGCAGGACTGCTTCGACGTCGGAGAAGTACTTGTAGAGCGTGGCGCGTCCGATGCCGGCCTGCGCGGCGATCTGCGACATGGTCACCGATCGCAGCCCGCCCTCCGCCACCAGCCTGGTGGTGGTGTCCAGGATCGCCTCACGGACGGCGTGGCGGTGCGCGTCGATCGTCTCGTTCCACAGCTTCGGCACCCACCCAGGATACGGGCGTCCACAGGGGATACACTCCGTCGTAGATAGAGACACGTTGTCTCGCAAAAAGCTGGGGTGCGGCACTCCCGTGTCCCGTACCCGCATCCGTGGAGGCGTTGTGACCGGCTCACCGATCCGTCCCGACGGCGAGGGCGCGGGGGCTCCGCGCTGGGTGAAGGTGTCCGCGGCGATCGCGGTCGTCCTGATCGCGGTCTTCGCGATCGTGCACCTGGCCGGTGGCGGCATGGCGGGGCACACGCCGTGACACCGTTCCCGCCGCGGCTGCGCAAGCTGACGCTCACCCTCCACGTCACCGCATCGGTCGGCTGGCTCGGCGCGGTCGCCGCCTTCCTCGCCCTCGCGATCGCCGGGCTGACCAGCACCTCGTCCGCGACCGTGCGGGGCGCGTACCTGGCCATGGACCTTGTGGGCTGGTTCGTGATCGTGCCGTTCGGGGTCGCCGCACTGCTGACCGGGGTGGTGCAGTCGCTGGGCAGCGTGTGGGGGCTGCTGCGCCACTACTGGGTGATCGCGAAACTGCTGATCACCGTGGTCGCGACCCTTCTGCTGCTGGTGCACATGCAGCCGGTCGGGCACCTCGCCGACGCGGCGGCCCGGGCCGCACTGGACGGCGGGGAGCTGGAAGGCATGCGTATCCAACTGATCGCCGATGCTGCCACCGCCCTCGTGGTGCTGCTCACTGCCACCGCGCTCTCGGTGTTCAAGCCCCGCGGCGTGACCGCCTTCGGACGGCGCAAGCAGCGCGAGCCCGGCCCGCTGCCGCGGCAGGCCGCGTACTGACCGACGGCCTGTGACGAGCGGTTGTCGGCCCAGGGCCTTGAGCAGGTCGGTGCACGCCTGCTCGCGCGGCGGCTACGAGCGGGGGCCCGAGCGCTTCGGCACGCGGGTGGACACGTCCTGGGCCAGCGCCAGCGCGCTCAGGGCGAACATCAGCACTCCCAGAGGGACATGGAGCGACGGCATGTGCGCGATGCCCAACACCACCTGCACCGAAGCGAGTACGAGGAATCCGGAGGCGTAAAGGATGGGGCGGGGTGATCCGCCGCCCGGTCGCCACGCCAGGATCGCGGCGAGCACGTACAGCATCGACGCCCCGTACATCACGCGCGATCCGGCGTCGTGCAGCAGTGCGCCATGGGACGAGGACAGCAGCATTCCGGCGGTGACCGCCTGGAAGAAGAGGGACAAGGTTTGCAGGGCTATCGCGACCTGAAGGAATGTCAGTCTGCCCTGTACTGCCGTGGTCTGTGCGGCCATGACGTGGCCCCCTCTTCTGCCTCGCGGCGGTGGATCGGTACTGTCTCGATGGTTCGACGACGTGGGTCCGCGAAATGTGAGGCGAAGCGCCGACCTCACGGTCCGCTGCGGTGTTCGATGAAGCGTCGAAGCGGAAGCGGGCGAGAGGAGCCAGGGAGTGGTCGCGACCATGGGCACCCCGTCCGATCCGGGGCACGGCCGGTCCGACCCGGGCCTGAGCGTGATCGTCGGCGAGCGGCGCCGGCTGATCAATGTCGCCTACCGGCTGCTCGGTTCGCTGGCCGAGGCCGAGGACGCCGTCCAGGAGACCTACGCCCGCTGGTACGCGCTGTCGCGGCAACAGCAGGAGGCCATCGAGTCGCCCGGCGCCTGGCTGACGACGGTGGCCGGCCGCATCTGCCTGGACGTGCTCGGCTCGGCGCGGGCCCGGCGCGAGCGCTACGTCGGCGCGTGGATACCCGAGCCGCTGCCCGACCGTACGGAGTGGTTCAGCGGGCGGGCGGGCGGCGGCGAGGCGGAGCCGGCCGACCCCGCCGACCAGATCACCCTGGACGAGTCGGTGAACATGGCCTTCCTCGTCGTACTGGAGTCGATGACGCCGGGCGAACGCGTGGCCTTCGTCCTGCACGACGTCTTCCGGTACCCCTTCGCCGAGATCGCCGAGATCGTCGACCGGACGCCGGCGGCCTGCCGGCAGCTGGCGTCCTCGGCCCGTCGACGTGTTCGTGCCGCGCAGGCTCCTACGGTTCCGACGACCGGGCAGGCCGGTCTGGTGCGGCATTTCAAGGAGGCTTGGGAGGCCAAGGACATCAAGGCCCTCGTCGACCTCCTCGACCCCGACGCCACGATGATCGCCGACGGCGGCGGCCTGGTCGGCACCGTCCTCCGCCCGGTCGAGGGCGGCGAGCGCATCGCCCAGTACCTGATCCACATCGCCGGCAAAGCCCCTGGGCCGACTCTCCTGGAGCGGACGGTCAACGGCCGGCCCGGCCTGGTCGCCCAGCACGCCGGCGTCACCGTGACCGTGGCGGCGTTCAGCCTCACCGGCGGCCGTATCGGTCGCATCTGGGCGGTCCGCAACCCGGAGAAACTCCGTCCGTGGACCGAGACGGACGGAGCCGGCCCGCCGCCGAGACCCTGATCAGGCGGTACGGCAGGTCACGGCAGGTCACGGCAGGCTTCGGCGCGGTCGTCGAACTCGCCTGCCTCGCTGGGTGGAACACCACCGCCCGGGCCACGATCGCGTACGTCGGGTCAGCGGACCGGGCGGCGACGGGCGGAGCGGCGCATGCGCATGGTGATGTAGATGAGGTCCGCCACGAGCACCACGATGCCGATGATCAGCAGGAAGAGCAGTCCGTCGGCGGTGGCACCGATGATGCCCAGCACGATCGCGATGATGATCAGGGCCAGGAAGAGCGACATGAGGGCTGCCCCCTCGTTCGGTTTCGGGGCTCAGCGGCGGGCCAGCTGCCGTTCGCCGTTCGCCCCGGGTTCGTAGGGGAGTTCGTAGTGCCGGAAGACCGCTTCCTCGTCCCCGGCGGGAAGTACGTCGTCGGTGCCGATCGAAGGGCACTGCTTCACCCGTGCCTTGTCATGAGCGACCCTCACATAGCCCGGACCCACCGTCGCACCGTCCAGGGGGACGAACACCAGACGGTGGCGGGTGGGCAGGCCGACCCGGATCGTGGCCATGGCCGGCTCGTCGGTGGTGGTGTCGACGTAGATCGACTCCAGCTCACCGATCCTGTGGCCCCGGGAGTCCACGACGTCGTGGGTTCGCCACTCACGGATGTCCGCCATCTGGATCATGCCGACTCCTCGCGGTCAGTCGCTGGTTCGGGAGGCGTGGCGACGAGGATCTCGGCGGCCTGGGTGACGTTGTCGGCGCGGACGGCGCGGGCCATGGCGTCACGTGCGGCGTCGGGTGTCGTGTCCGGCGGGACCACCATGAGGGCGAAGTGGTCGTTGTCGCCACGGGTGATGAGGACGGTGTCGTCGCCGACGGGGAACGAGTCGAGGCGCACCACGTGGTCGTCGACGACCACACGGGTCGGGACCTCCTCCCAGGCGGCGGTGTCCAGGCCGACCCTCGCGAGGGGACCGAGATGCACGGTGAGCGCCCGGATCAGGTCGGGCAACTCCGTCGCGACGCGCCTGGAGCGGGGCCACCACGCGCCGTCGAGAACGCCTTCGCGGGAGTGCGTCGTCTGCAGCCGGAGCAGGGCCGTACCGGGCTTCACCGCTCGGTGGATCTCGTCCGGAAGGAGCTTCGGAGGGGTGGGCGTGTCAGATTCGGCCATGGTGGTCCGCCTGCCTGCGCGGGGCCGCCGACACCTCATGGCCGGCGAGATACCGCCGTGGTCTCACGGTACTCCGCAGGCCTGCGATCACGCCCGCGATGATCGGCCGGACGGTGTTCCCGTCGGAAATTGCCTGGTCGGAAGCCGCTCGCGCCACGCGCCCGACGTCATGTCGTCGCCCGGTGCTGGTGCCCCACCTCGCGCGCGAGGTCCAGTCCGAGGACGCGGTCGAGAAAGGCGAACGTCTCGAACTTGGCACCGGCCGGTACGTCGGCGCGCGTCGCCACGGTGACCAGCGTGTCCAGGACGGCGGGGACGCCGAGATCATCGGCCAGCACGGCATGGGCGTGCCGCAGCACATCGGCAGGGATCGGCCTGGACGGCTCCTGCGCCCAGTCGGCCACCAAATGCCGCCACTGCCCCAGCGTCCGCCGGGCCTCTTCGAGCGCCGTACCGGTGACCGTGACCGGCGCGCGGTGAGCCTGGCCGAGCACAAGCATCCGCACAGCCAGTGGATCGGTCCCCTCCGGGGCGAAGGCGTCCAGGAGCCCCGGGGCCAGCAGGTGGGCGCTGTCCGGGACGCCGCTCTCCCCGGATGCCGGGCCGACCTGGCCCACGTCGACACGGACCCCGCCGACCGTGTCCTGTGCGGCGGTCCCGTACCCGTAGACATGCACGTCGGCAGCGGCACAGAGCCTTCCGTTCGGACGGTGGGCACCGACGGTGGCGGGCGGGTGGATGCCGAGAGCGGACATGGCGCGTTCAAGCGCCGTGGCCTGCTCGTGCGGCAGGTCCGGCGTGGTGAGGAACGTGCGGGACTGCAGGCCGTGCAGCTCCGCTGTGCGCGCCAGTACGTCACCGACCAGGAGCGCACGCAGGTCCCTCATGCCGATCCCGGCGTCACTCACCGGCAGGTGGACGCAGATGCTCAGCAGATGGCGGCTTACGGAAGGAATCTCCACGAGCCGGCCGGTACGGGTGTCGACGATACGCAGCATGATGCGGAGGCTAGTCGTGGAAGCCTCCGGCATCGGGGAGGGCCGACCGGTCAGCCGTCGCATGGCCTCCCTCTCAGCGTTTCAAGCGCCTGTTTTCGAAGCCCCGGTGTGCCTGGACTCCGCGGATGACCTTGGAATGGGAACAGGTAATCGTTCACTCCGTGGATGTGAGTTCTGTGTCCTTGGCCAACGGCGTCAGTGAGGCGTAGATCCTGAGCCGAGTCGGCTTCGGCGCAGGGAGAGAAGGATCAGCAGCGCGAAGGCGGCGAACGCGGCGCCCGTGCGCGCGTAGTTGAACGCCTCCCAGCGGGCCAGGATCTCCGCGTGATCGGCGGGTGCCGACGTAGCCGCCCACTGCTTGATGCGGCCGTTGATGGGGACATTGCCGAGACGGGTGATCAGGAAGGACGCGACAGCGAGGAGCCCGGCCCCGCCGGCCAGCCACCGCGAGGCGCCACGCGTCATGGCGGCGAGCGCGAGGGCGCTGAGCGCCGACATGCCCATGGCGCCTTGCATCGTGATGCCGTTCATCTGCATCAACTGGGCGTGGAAGGACAGCCTCATGTCGAGCGGTACGGCGTTGAACGTGGGGACGAGGTTGGCCGCTCCGTAACCGAAGGCGCCGGCGAGGGCGCCGGTGGACAGCAGGGCGAGGCCCTGGACGAGCCGGATGCGCATGCCGTTCACCGCCCCGCCTCCGCTTCGGCGGCGGGGACGGACCGCGTGAGTTGCTCAGCGCGTCGGAGCAGGCCGTCGGGGGTGAACTCGGCGAACATGTGCACTCGCGTGGAAACCGGTCCGCCCTTGCGCATCCGGGCGTGGATCGTGAAGCGAGTCGCCACCCGGCCGCCGTCTGCGAACGCCTCGTGCACGTCGAAGCGGAACTCTCGGAGGTTCTTGCGCACCGGGCGGAGGTGAGCGAGGAGGCGGTCCCAGTCGAGAGGTACGCCGTCGGCGACCTGGACGACGTCACGGGTGTAGTACCTGGACATCAGGTCGGAGGCGTCTTCCGAGCCATGGACCACGGCGTCGGTGAAGGTCGTGAAGAAGTCGGCGATGAACTGCTCGGGAGGTTTCGCGTGGAGAGGGTTCACCATGCTCCTGCCATACGTGGGCGGCGTTCCGTATCGATCTCTTACACGCCTGTAAGATATGGCCAGGAGTCTATATCTGACAAGGGTGTAAGAGTTGACTGCCTTCGAACCCCCGGACACGTCGTCGCCGGCGCGGCCTCGCCGACGCGCCGACGCCGAGCGCAGCAGGGTCGCGGTGCTGGACGCCGCGGTCCGCCTGCTGGCCGAGCGGCCCGACGCCGGAATGGCCGCCATCGCCGCCGCGGCCGGCGTGACCCGCCAGACCGTGTACGCACACTTCGGCAACCGTGACGCGCTGCTCGACGCCGTCGCCGACCGGATCACGGACCAGGCCATGGCCGCGATGGACGAGGCGGAAGAGAACGGCGGTCCCGCCCTGGACGCGCTGCTGCAGCTCCAGGACATCGGCTGGAGGCTGTTCGAACGCAACCCCGTGCTCCTCCAGCTCGGCAGCACGCGCGCCGGCGCCGCCGCCGACCAGGCACGGCATGAGCCCGTCGCAGCCCGGCTCACCCGGCTGATCGAGAAGGGCCAGGCGTCAGGCGAGTTCGACCCCGCACCACCAGCCACCTGGCTGGTGGCCGCGGTCACCGCTCTCGGCCACGCGGCGGGCGACGAAGTCGCGGCGCACCGCATGTCAGTGGAAGAGGCGGCAACATGGCTACGGACCGCCACACTCGCCGTCCTGGGCGGCAGGCTCCCGAACCCGTCGCCGTAGGCCGCACCCGGCCGCCCCCCACCTGCCCCCCACCTGCCCCGCCCCGCGCACGGGCCCCAGGCGTGGCACGCTGGCGGAGTGAACGACGGCATCGAGGACGTACTCGCCTCCAGGGACGCCCCCATCGCCGAACTCGGGCGCCGGACCTGTGCGCTCATCCTGCGGGTGTTCCCGGACGCCGTCGTCACGGTCGACGGCAACGACATCGGTTTCGGCACCGGAACGGGATACCAGGGCCTGGTCTTCACCGTGTCCCCGGCCAGGGCGCACATCACGCTCGGCGTGGCGGGCGGAGCGAGCCTGCCCGACCCGGCGGGGCTCCTGGAGGGCCGGGGCAAAGTGCACCGGCACATCAAAGTGCGCACGCCGCAGGACCTGGCACAGCCCGAGCTGCTCCAGCTCATGAAGGCGGCCGTCTCCGCGCGGGGCTGACCCGAACGTGTCAGCCGCGTTTCCGGCGCAGGTGGCGGGAGGCGGCCAGACAGGAGGACAGCCACGCCGACTCGGTGCGATCGATGATCAGGTCGTCGACGGTGATCACCCCGTCCATCACGCCTGGCGTCCCGCCGCCGACGCGTATCGAGTGGTCGCCGACGCGGTACATCTGCCAGTCGGCGTCGCTGTGCCAGAGCCGGGCGGTCTTCTCGCCCCTGCGCTGGGCGAAGACGAGCTCCTCCCCGTGCTCGTTGAGGAAGTAGCCGACGTAGTCCTCGCCGGTGATCGTTCCGCCGCACAGACGGGCCAGCAGCTGTTCGATCGCGGGACGCTCTTCTGCGGTCATGCCGTGGGATCCTCCGTCTCGTCGGGGTCCTGCCGTGCCGACGAGAGGGCCAGCATCCGGCCCGCCGACTCCAGCAGGGTTTCGTACGTGATCACTTCGATGCGCGCCGCGTGTGTGTTGTAGGTGCGCAGGGTCTCCGCGATCTCCTGAGGTGTGACGTCCCCGGTCACGTACCTCGGGTGGCCGATCACGACCGTTGCGGAGGCTCTTCGGGTGTCGACGCCGTGGCGCGCGAGGACGGCCTCGCGGTTCTCGTCCATCGTGCGGAGGTAGTTCTGCGCCTGCGACACCGCGTGGTGCGCCGGGGCGCCCAACATGAGGTGGCCGCTTCGCCGTACGACCAGGTCCTTGATGGCGGCGCGCTTGAGTTCCACCACGTGAAGGGACCCGTCACCGCGCAGCAGCGGGATGTCGAGAATCGTGTCCGGGGTGTACTGCCGACGAGCGAGCTCCGCCACGTACGCACCGCCGAAGATCCACTCCTGGTTCTTCAACCGCGCGTGCAGAGCACTCTCGGAGCTGCCCGGGTCGTCCACGACGGTACGCAGGGCTTCGAGGCCTGCCCGCCGGGCCTTCAGCTCCAGCAACTGGGCCAACAGCCCCGCGTCGGCATCCGCCAGGAAGTCGCCCACCATCTCCGCGGCCTCGGCGGAGGCCGGTCGCGGCAGGTTCCTCAGCACCAGCTCCATGTGCCCGTACTGCTGGAGCCGCCTCCTCTCCCGGGTGGGCAACCGGATCCCGCCCTCGCCGGTGCCGAGGCCCAAGTGATCCGCGGACAGGGCTATCCCGCGAAAGAGGTCCCGCGCGTCGGCGGCCGTCGCGTCGGGATGATCACGACACAGGACGTCCAGGACGGCCACCGCGCGGTCGGCGCCGATGGCGACCATGCCGCGCATGCCTTCCTCGCTGCGCCGCCGCGCCTCCTCGTCGTAGTAGTTCTCGAGGATTTCGAGGAACAGCTCGCCACCGGCGTAGGCGGCGAAACGCTGGAAGCGCTGGGCGAGCGCGAAGTCCTGTACGAGAAGCGCCTCTTGAGCGACATCCTCCAAAGCGTTCACCAACGGCCTGCCCTTGCCGTACGTCGTCCCGCCGAAGGCCGGCCCCATGATGGCCAGCACCGCGTCGATTCGCTCCTGCACGCTCGGGTGCTCGGTGAGCTTTCGCGCTTCCCCGACCATCTGCCAGAGCGTGAAGCCGGATCGGAATGTCGTCATACGGGCGACTCTAGGAGCGGCCACTGACAACGACGTCTGGTTCGGACCGGTTCATACCGTTCAGCCGGCCGGGGGCGGGTACTGGGGGCAGAGGCCGGGGTTCGGATACCCGAACCCCGGATCCGGGTGGGAGCACCCTCGATCGGCGGGCCGTCGCCTCCGAGGATGGCGTCATGACCTTGTTGATGACGGAACCCACCGCTCGGGCGGAGGAACTGCACCGCGAGTACGGTCGGGGCGCCGCGGCCGTACATGCGCTGCGCGGGGTGAACCTGGCCTTCGGGGCAGGGACGTTCACCGCGGTGATGGGGCCCTCGGGCTCAGGCAAGACCACGCTTCTGCACTGTCTCGCCGGGATGGACCGACCCACTCGCGGCGCGGTCTGGTGGGGCGGTACGGACGTGTCGCGACTGCCCGAGCGGCGGCTCGCGCAACTGCGCCGGAGCCAGGTCGGGTTCGTGTTCCAGGCGTTCAACCTGATGCCGGCGATGACGGTCGCCGAGAACGTGGAGCTGCCCGGCCGCCTCGCCGGTCGGCGGGTCGGCCGGGCCGAGGTGCTCGACGCGCTCGCCCGGGTCGGCCTGGCCGGCCGCGAGCGGCACCGGCCCGGGCAGCTGTCCGGCGGCCAGCAGCAGCGGGTGGCGATCGCCCGGGCCCTGGTCTCCCGGCCGTCGGTACTGTTCGCGGACGAACCCACCGGCGCCCTGGACCGCGCCACCGGTCACGAGATCCTGACGCTGCTGCGCGCAGGGGTGGACCGGGAGGGGCAGACCTGTGTGATGGTCACCCACGATCCGGCGGCCGCGGTGTTCGCCGACCGTGTGGTGCTGCTGGCCGACGGCCGGGTGGTCGACGACCTCGACCGGCCCACACCGCGGACGATCGCCGACAGGCTCGGCCGGCTGGGCGGGTGAGCCGGTCGTGACGAGTCTCGCACTAGGGCAGATGCGACAGCGTCCCGCCACGTTCCTCGGCCTGGCTGCCGCGCTCTTCCTGGCCGTCGCCACGGTGACGCTGTTCGGCTCGCTTCTGGCCGCCGAACTCGCCGCCCCCGCCCAGGCACGCACCGCGCCGACAGGCCCCGGCCTGACGGTGATCGCGGCCGCGTTCGGCGAGATCGCCGTGCTGGTGGCCTTCTTCGTCGTGGTCAACGCACTGGGCTTCGCCGTCCGGCAGCAGTACCGGGAACTGGCACTGCTGCGGACCATCGCCGCCACGCCCCGGCAGGTCCGGAGGCTGGTGCGCCGTCAGGTCATGGCCGTCGTCCTGCTGGTGGCCGTACCGGGGTCGGTGGCGGGCGCTTTCGCCGCCCGTCGTTTCCTCACCGAACTGACCCGACGCGGCATGGCCTCGCCCGAGGTGCACGTGCCGGCGACGCCCGTACCGATGCTGGTGGCCACGGCGGCGGCCCTGGTCGTGGGGACGACCGCGACGGCGGTCGCCGCTCGCCGGATCTCGCGGATCGCGCCGTCTGCCGCCATGACGGCGAGCTCGACCGAGAACGGCCGCACCGGCCCCCTGCGCCTGCTCATCGGCGCTACCGCACTCGTGGGCGGCGGCCTGCTCTGCCGCCTCGCCGCCACCCAGCCGCCCGACGCGGGGGACAAGGCGGGCCAGGCGGCTCTGCTGGCCTCACTGGTCCTGCTGGTCGCCGTCGCCCTGCTCGGCCCCCTCCTGGCCGGCGGTGTGGTCGCCGTCCTGGGCGCACCCGTACGCGCCGTGGCCAGGCGCTCGGGTTGGCTGGCCGACGCCAACCTGCGCGGGTACGCGCACCGGCTCTCGGCCGCCGTGGTGCCGGTGGCCATGCTGGTCGGTCTTTCGGGCACCATGTCGATCATGACAAGCACGGTCGAGAACGCGTCCGCCTCACTGGCCCAGGCGGGACTGACCACGGTGACCTCAGCCACCGACACCTGGTTGCGCCAGGCCGAACTCGCCATGCTGGTCTGCTTCGCCGCCGTCTCGACCATCAACACCCTGGTCGCGCTCACCGCCGACCGGCGCCGCGAGTTCGCGCTGCTCGCCCTGGTCGGCGCGGAGCGCCGCCGGCTACTGCACATGCTCGGCATCGAGGCCGCGCTGACCACCCTGGTGGGCGTGGTGCTCGGCGGCCTCGTGGCCGCCGCCGCGTCCTCGTCGTTCAGCGTGGCGATGACCGGCTCAGCGGTACCGTCCGTCCCGGCGGCCACCTGCTTCTGGATCGTCGCCGGCGCGGCCGCACTCACCATGCCGGGCATCCTCGGCACCGGCGCCCGGGCGACCACCGGGCCCGCGACGGAACGGGTGGGAGAGCAGCGTGGCTGAGCAGGGCAGCGTGGCCGGCCGGGCCGGCGGGCCCGGCCGGCTGCCCGGCGCGACCGCCGGACTGCCCGGCGGACCGCGGTGGTTCACCGTCCGTCGGGGCGACCTCGCCTTCGCCGCCGCCGGTCTGCCCCTGGCCCTGCTCGGCGGCGCCTACGCGCTCGCGGTCCTGTACGCCGGCGGGCTGCTCTCCCTCACTGTGCTGGGGCTGCCGTTCGTGGTCGCGGCCCTGCGGGGCGCACGCGGTCTCGGCAGGCTCCACCGGTGGTTCGTCCGCGGATTGCTCGCGGAGGACATCGAAGCGCCCGAGCCGCTCCCTCCTGTGGACGGCCTGATCGCCCGAGGGCGAGCCGTGCTGACCGATCCGGTGGCCTGGCGCACCCTGCTCTACCTGCTGCTGCGCCTCCCCCTCGGCGTACTCGGATTCGCCACGGCCCTCGGGCTGCCCCTCGCCAGCGGCTGGCTGATCGGCTTCCCCCTCTGGGCCCGACTGCTCGAACCGGGCGACCGCCCCTTCGGGTGGCTCGATCCCGCGGCCGTCCTGCTCGGCCTTGCCCTGCTCGCCACCACGCCCACCGCGATCCGCGCGCTGAGCTCGCTGAACCGGGGCCTGGCCCGGCTCCTCCTGGGCCCCGCCGGCACGCAGCGACGGCTGCACCAACTCGAAACCGCTCGCAGCACACTGGTCGCCGAGAACACGGACAACCTCCGTCGGCTCGAACGCGACCTGCACGACGGCACCCAGGCCCAGCTCGTCGCCATCGCCATCACACTGTCCCTGGCCGACGACACCCTCGCGGAGGACGCCTCCGCGGAGGACGCCTTCGCAGAAGGCATCCTCCCGGACCTCGCTCGGCTGCGCACCCTCCTCGACCGGGCCCGCAGCCAGACCGACGACGCCATCGCCGAACTGCGCCGGCTCACCCGGGGCATCCACCCGGTCGCCCTCGACGGCGGTCTCGACGAGGCGCTGCCGACCCTCACCGCAGCCGCTCCCGTCCCCGTCTCGCTCAGCCTGGACCTGCGGGAACGCCCCGAACCGGCCATCGAACGGGCCGTCTACTTCTGCGCCGCCGAACTGCTCACCAACATCGCCAAGCACAGCGCGGCAAGCACGGCCGCAGTCGACGTCACCTCGACGGCGGGCCGCGTACGACTCACCGTGCGCGACGACGGACAGGGCGGCGCCGCCTTCGGCGCGGGCAGCGGTCTGTCCGGCCTGAACGAACGACTGGCGGCCGTGGACGGCACCTTGCGGATCACCAGTCCGACCGGCGGACCGACCATCATGACCGCCGAACTTCCCGTACGACTCTGAGCGGTACGAGCCGAGCGGTACGGCTCCGAGCGGTACGGCTGCGAGCGGTACGGCTGCGAGCGGTACGGCTGCGATTGCGGCTCAGCAGCCGGCACCCGCTTCGGACAGGTAGGCGAGCACCGCCTTGACGCGGCGGTTGTCGGCGCTCGACGCCGGCAGGTCGAACTTGGTGAAGACCGCCGCCACGTACTTCTCCACGGCACGCTCGGACACCATCAACCGCGCGGCGATCGAACGGTTGGAATGCCCCTGCGCCATCAACTCCACCACCTCGCGCTCCCGCGGCGTCAGAGCATCGACCGGGCTCGGCCGCCCGCTCCGCATGAGCCGCGCCACCACCTCGGGATCGAGCGCCGTACCGCCCTCGGCAACCCGGTGCAGCGCCTCCACGAACTCCGACGTCCGGGCCACCCGCTCCTTCAGCAGGTACCCGACCCCGGCCGCGCCGGCCGCCAACAGCCGCTCGACCCAGGCCGTCTCGACATGCTGCGAGAACACCAGGATGCCCACCTCGGGGCGGCTCCGCCGGATCTCGACCGCGGCCCGGATGCCCTCGTCCGTGTGCGTGGGCGGCATCCGGACGTCCACCACAGCCACATCGGGCCGCTCCGCCTCGACCGCGGCCAGGAGCTCGTCGGCCGTCCCCGCGGTCGCCACGACCTCACACCCCCTGGCGCCCAGCAACTCCACCATCCCCTCCCGAAGAATGACGGAGTCCTCGGCCAACACCACACGCAGCCGCCTGTCGATCATGCCGCTCATTATCGGCCGCGTCCGGGACGCCCGGTCGCCTGACCCCGTCCGAGTGCCAGAACAGGGGCGTCAAACGGGGCCGCTAGCTCCTGGGCGCGCCCGCCGGGGCCAGATGGTGGCCGATCGCGGAGAGGATCCGGTCCAGCTCGGCCGGGTCGGGCCTCGGGTACGACTCCCCGGCGGCGAGGAGGTTGTGGACGGCCCCGGTGATGAGGAAGCCGTACGCGGGGGCGTCGACATCGGCGGCGATCCGGCCGAGCCGCTGCTCCGCGAGCAGGTAGTCCGTCACCGTCGACTCGAAGGAGCGCAACAAACCCGACTGGTGGGCCTTGGCCGCGACCGCGGCTTTCAGCGCGGCGTCGTCGATCGCTTGGGTGACCGTCAGCGACGGGGCGTGGGTCTCGAGCAGGATGCGCGCGTACCGGGTGAGGTTCTCGCCGACGGTCCTGCTGCCCGCATCCGCGGCCCAGGCGTCGAACGCCGCGCGCAGGCGGCCGAGTTCGAGGTACACCAGCTCCGCGATCAGCTCCTCGCGGTTGGCGAAGATCTTGTACGGCAGGCCGACCGCGCATCCCGCCTCGGTGGCGAGCGCCCGCATGGTCAGCGCCTGCGGCCCTTCACGCTCGACGAGCCGCTGGGCGTGCTCGATCAGCGAGGCGCGGAGTTCCCGCGTCTCCTCAGGGGTGCGGCGAGAGACCACGGCTAGCCCCCTCGATCGACGGTCTCGGCTTCTCGACTCCCGGGCGGTCGGAAGCCACGAACAGTATCCCGCCCGGGGAGGACGGCACCGACCGTGCCGCTTCGCGCGAGCGCCGCCCCCTCGCGAAAACCCAGCACCGTGAACACGCGTTCATGCATACTGTGAACACGCATTCACGATCTTCCGGCTAGGACCGGCTAGGAGCTCTCCCATGTCCGCTCACGCCCTCCCCGACCGTCGCACCAACGCGGCCACCGAAAAATGGGTCTTCGCGTCCTGCGCGGCGCAGGTCGTGATCACCACGGTGCACCACGTCCGCGGAGCCCTGGTCTTCGATACGCCCGGGCGCTACCACTCCATCCTCATCGCCCTGATCCTGCTCGCCGTGCCGGCCACCGCGTACGCCCTCGGCAGGGCCACGACCGGCACCCGTCAGGACGTCGCCTGGTGGACGTTCTGGGCCACCACGCTGGTGGGCTTCGCGGTGGTCTTCGGTGCCGTCGAGGGTGTCACCACGCACGTGATCACCCCGGTCCTGCGCCGGGGCTACCCGTCGGACGAGCCGTTCGACCTCGTCTTCGAGGCCACCGGCATCCTCCACATCCTGCCCGCGGTCATCACGGCCACCCTCCTCATCCGCCTGGCCCGCTCCCGCCGTTCTCCGCGCCCCGATCGCGGGGTCAGTTCACCGCCTTCTTGATGAGGGCGGCGATCAGCTCCTCGTCGGCGGCGGTCAGTTCCGTCAGGGCGTAGGCGGTCGGCCACATCGTGCCGTCGTCGAGGCGGGCCACGTCGTTGAAGCCGAGCGTGGCGTACCGCGCCTTGAACTTCTCCGCGCTCTGGAAGAAGACGAGGACCTTGCCGTCCTTGGCGTACGCGGGCATCCCGTACCAGAGCTTCGGCGAGAGGGTCGGGGCGGCGGCCTTGACGATGGCGTGGATGCGCTCGCCGAGGGCACGGTCCGCGTCCGACATCTCGGCGATCTTCGCGAGCACCTCGCCCTCCGCGTCCCCCTTGGCAGCGCGCGAGCCGCGGCGCGCGGACGCCTTCAGCTCCTTGGCGCGCTCCTTCATCGCGCCCCGCTCCTCGTCCGTGAAACCGTCGTACGACTTCTCGGCCGAGCTGCTGCTCTTGGCGGACGTCTGCGTGTCCTTCATTGCAGGGTTCCTCTCGTGCCAGGCTTCATCGGGGCCATTTCATGCTAGGCACGCACGCCGACGGCCGCTTCTCCGAAACTGATCGGATCGGGAGGCGCGGAGAGAGCAGGGACCAGTGAACGCCGAGCACGACCGGTGAACGCCGAGCACACGTCCTCGCCCCGCCGTCCCGCCCCACGGATTGCCGCCTCGTCGGCGGCCTCGCACGTCTGGTACGCCTCCTACGGCTCCAACATGCATGCCGCGCGGCTGAACTACTACCTCGCCGGCGGGCGCCCGCCAGGAGCTGCGCGGACCTGTCCCGGCTGCCGGGACACATCCGCCCCCGTGCAGTCCCTGCCCGTCGTCCTCCCCGGCACGGTGTACTTCGCCACGGAGTCGAGCGTGTGGACGGGTGGACGCGGCTTCTACGATCCGGCGGCACCGGGCGAGGCCTTCGCCCGTGCCCACCTGATCACCGTCGGCCAGTTCTCCGACATCGCCGCACAGGAGATGTACGAGGAGCCCGGTCGGGACCTGGACCTGTCCGAGGTTCTCGCGCACGGCCGCGCCGAGATCGGACCGGGACGGTACGAGACCCTGGTGTGCGCCGGCAGCCTCGACGGCATTCCCGTCCTCACCTTCACCGCCCCGTGGCGCATGTCCGACGTACCGCTGCGCGAGCCGTCCGCTCCCTATGTCCAGCACGTGGCGGCGGGGTTGAGCGAGTCCGGCGCGTGGGGGCCCGCGGAGATCGCCGCCTACTTGGCGACCTGCCCGGGAGCGGCGGGCCACTGGACGGCCGAGACCGTGCTGGCGCTCATCGAGCCGGACTGACACCCGCCGGTTGCGGCGGCCATGAACGGCCGTCGCCCAGCACCTTGTAGAAGAAGCTGCAGTCCTGAAGGGCGCCCGAGGGGTCGGTGGCGTAGGACGGGACCGTGCCGAAGCGGGTCCAGCCGGTCGTGGCGTAGAGACGGTCGGCCGTACTGTCCTTCTCCGTGTCGAGCAACAGGAGTGTGACGCCCGCCTCTTGGGCTGCCTCTTCGGCCGTCGACAGCAGGCGGCGCGCCAGGCCGCGGCCGCGGGCCGTGCGGTGGACCATCAGTTTGACGATCTCGGCGCGGTGGCGGCCGTTGGGCTTCGGTTCGAGGGCCAGGCTCACCGTGCCGACGATGCCGTCGGGGGTCTCGGCGGCCCAGACCCGCAGCGTGCCGGCGTCGACCGCCGGCTGTCGGGTGTGCCACCAGGCGGCCGCCGCCTCGTGG
The DNA here is from genome assembly GCF_042731085.1 of Streptomyces sp. NPDC059875. Lineage (NCBI taxonomy): Bacteria > Bacillati > Actinomycetota > Actinomycetes > Kitasatosporales > Streptomycetaceae > Streptomyces > Streptomyces sp. NPDC059875. The sequence goes on along the minus strand of NZ_JBHWJZ010000014.1, from coordinate 111,448 downwards.
TCGAAGGGCTGGACGAAGCCCAGCGACGCGCCGTCCGCGACGGCGTCGGTCAGGACGTCGGCCAGGCCCTTGACCGCGGTGCCGAACGCCTCGGGGGAGAGGTGGGTGATGGTGGGCATCTCGTACGTTCCTCAGGGCAGGACGATCAGAAGCGCGTAGCGGACGGGATCCGCGCCCGGGCAGCGGAAGCGCGAGCGCCCCCAGAGGCGGAACCGCAGACAGTCCCCCGCCGCCAGCTCGTGCGTACGGCCGCCCTCGGTCACCTCGAGAGCGCCCTCCAGCACCCAGATGTGCTGCTCCATGCCCGGGACCGGAGGCCCGTCGTACGCGATGTCCGCCCCGGGGCGCAGCACCCCCTCGACGACCTCGCCCCGCAGCCCCGGGTGCGGGGGCGACACCGAGCGGCGCGTGAACCCCGCGGAGTCGTCCCGCCACACCGCCTGGCGTCCGGCGCGCACGACCAGCGGCGGCTCGGTCTCCACCTCCGCGAGGAGCTGGGACATCGTCCGTCCGTACACCGCGCACAGCTTGCCGAGCAGGACCGCCGTCGGGCTCAGTTCCACCCGCTCCAGGCGGGACAGCGTCGAGCGGCTGACGCCCGTACGGCCCGCCAGCTCCTCCAGCGACCAGCCGCGCTCCGTCCGCAGCTCGGCGAGGCGGCCCGCCAGGCGGGCGTCGAGCTCGCTCGGTTCGGATGCGGACTCGGAGGCGGAGGCGGATGTGGGCTCGGAGGCGGATCGGGATCCCATATCCGAGAATGTATCTCAGATATGGGATCCTCTTCTACGGTGCCAACCTGCTGAACGCCACCTCGAAGCGCTCCACCGACACCACCCGCTGGCCCTCCCGTTGCGCCGACTCGTCCCGTACCTCGGCCGCCCGGTCCTCACTGGCCACCAGCGCCGCCTCGTCCTCCCACAGGGTCAGCGACCTCGCCTTCCCCGTGGCGCGGTCGACGAGGTAGTACGCGCCCCGGAAACCCGGAAGGTTCTCCACCAACTGCACGATCGCCTCCGACTTGGCGGCCAGATCCCCCTCCGGCGGCACCGGTGACCCCTGGTACGTGCTCAGCCTCGCGTACATCGACGGCAGTCCTTTCCTCGGCTTCAGGACCAGAGTGCGACGTGGGACCGCGGGCCGCATGCCGGGGCGGCCGCGCGGGACAATGGGGGCGAGGGGGGCGAGACAGGCCTGCGGAGGGCCTGAGGAGGCGGAGGCCGTGGCGCCGTACATAGCCGTGACCGCCCTGAGCCATGCGGGGCTGCTGCGCGACCACAACGAGGACAGCCTCGTCGTGGGGCCGTGGACGCTGTGCGCGACCGTGACCGAGAGCCCCCAGACGATGCTGTTCCCCCTCGACCGGCCGCTCCTCGTCGCCGTCGCCGACGGTCTCGGCGGACAGCCGGCCGGCGAGGTGGCCAGTGCGCTGGTCGTCCGCCGGCTCGCCGCCCTCGGACCCGAACTGGTCGGTACGGAGACCATCGGCGAGGCCCTGGACCTGTGCAACCGGGCCGTCTACGCGGCCGCCGACGGCCGCCCCGAGCTGGCCACCATGGGGACCACCATCGCGGGCACGCTCGTCCTGGAGGAGTCGCTGCTGTCGTTCAACGTCGGCGACAGCAAGGTGTTCCACGCGGCACGGAACGGACTGCGCCAGATCAGCGTGGACGACAGCCCGCCGCCCGCGCCCGGGCACCGCACCACCTCGGCCGTCACCCAGACCCTCGGCGGCAGCCACGCGTACAACGCCGTCGAGCCCCATGTCGCCGCCTTCCCCCTGGCCACGGGCGACCGCTATCTGGTGTGCAGCGACGGGCTGACCGACCCGGTGCCCGACGAGGAGATCGAGGGACTGCTGCGGGTGCACGACGACGGCAAGGCGGCCTTCGAGCTGTGGAAGGCCGCCATCGAGGCCGGCGGGCCCGACAACATCACCCTCGCCCTCGTCCGGATCGGGGAGTGAGCCCTACGCGGGCTTCCGTTCGGGCTCGGGCTCAGGCTCGGACTCGGGCTCCGCCAGGAACTCCGCCACCGCCAGCGCGAACAGCAGCGAGAGCGCCAGACCGAGCACCACCCACCCCGTCGGGTAGCTCCAGAGGATGTACGTCAGGACCGCCGCGGCCACCAGGATCCAGGTGATCCACGTCCGGTGGCGGGCGACGAACGGGCCGACCGGGCCCGTGCGCATGCCCACGTGGTCGGCCGTCGCCCGCGTGGCAGCGATGCCCGAGTGCCACAACTGGCGGACCACCGTGGCGTATCGGCCGGGGCCGGAGAGCCAGGCCGCGAGGGCGAGGACCACACCGAGGACGATGACCATCCGGATCGTCATCCGCAGGAGCCGGATCATGGCGTCGTAGACGGAGCCGGCGGCGGCCTGCGAGACCGTGTCGGGCAGGGCGTTGAGATAGACCGTACGGAAGACGGTCAGGCCGATGCCGAGGATCAGGGCCGCGGCGGCGAAGCCGAGGGCTCCGGCGATCAGGGAGCGCCGCCGGTGCGCGGAGAGCAGGACACCGGCCGCCGCGAGCAGGACGGCGATGACCGGCAGCCAGAGGCCCATGAGTTGCAGCAGCCGGAAGCCGGTCTTCACCTTCCCGATGTCGTCGGACTTGAGGACCGTGAAGTCGGTGTGCACCTCGGGGATCTTCTCGGCGACCGTGAGGCCGGACTCGACGAGGCGCTGCTTGACCCGTTCGATGACCGGGGCGAGGTCGAGCGTCACCGTGTCGTTCTTGATCTCCACCGCGCCTTCGCCGCTGCCGGTGAGGGCGCGGACGACCGAGGTGTGGATCGCGCGGTTGGCGTCGGTCCAGACCGTCTCGAAGGCGTCCGAGGCGACGATCTCCTCCGCCTTGTCGTGGACGAAGCTCTGGACCGCACCCTCCAGGGAGTTCCCGAGCCGGCCCAGGGCCTTCTCCAGGAGCGGGCGCTGCTCGGGCGCCACGCCCTCCAGGAGATCCTTGAGGTCGATGTGCTCCATGACGGCGCCGGTGACCCGGTTGGCGACGGCGGCCTGGACGTCCGGGTCGGAGGCGAGCGGGGCGACCGTGGCGACGTACCGGTCGGTGTCGCCCACCTCGTCGGCCGTCCAGGCGGCGACGATGCCCAGCGGGGCGAGGATGCACCCGAGGACGATCAGCAGTGCGGCGAAGAAGGAGCGCAGCCGGTGGCGGCGCACGGGCGGCCGCGCGGCCTCCGCCTCCAGGGCGGCGACCCTGGCCCGCAGAGCCTCCAGCTCGCCGCCGGCGCCGGGGGTACTCATCGGCGCACCGTCTCGTCGGTCTTGAGGTCGTCGACGCTCTCGTCGAAGTCGTCGACCTCGTCGGGGCAGTACACCTGGAGCACGATCCGCTCGACGGCGACCGCCTTGCCGTCGGCGATGACGGGCCGCGAGCCGGGGCCCGTGGCGCCGTTGGAGAGCTGCTGGAGCCGGTGGAGGGCCTTCGTCAGGGCGCTGCCGGGGTCTTCGCAGACGGCGCCGCCGTCCGTGCCGAGCAGTCGCTCGGTGGTCTCTTGGTCGGGCACCGGATAACCGCCTTTCGTCAGCTCCTCGGCGAGCTCGTTCGCCTTGGCGGAGGTCTGGCTGTCGCGTCTCACGGCGCTGTACTGGACGAGGCCGACGATCACCATGCCGACGAGGACGGCGATCGCACCGAGGTAGATCCACTTGTGCTGGTCGGCGAAACGGGTGGGGCTCATGAGGCGCCCCTCTCGGCGATGCCGGTGCCGGTGGGGTCGGACGCGGCAGCCGTACGCCAGCTGGGCTTGCGGAACTTCAGGAACAGCCAGGGGATCAGCAGGCCCAGGACGACCAGGCCGCCGCCGATGAGCAGGACGTACGACCAGATGCTGCCGCTGCCGAACTGCGAGGGCGGGACGAAGCCGATGGCCAGCGCCGCGAGCGAGGACAGCAGGCCGACGGTGCAGATCAGGCCGAGCGCGGGGGCCCGGTACCCGCGCGGGTGGTCGGGCCGGGTCTTCCGCAGCCGGACGGCGGCGACGAACATCAGCAGGTAGACGATCAGATACACCTGGGTGGTGATCGTCGAGAAGATCCAGTAGACGCTCGACACGTTGGGGATGAGCGCGTACATCAGGGCGATGGCCGAGGTGACGACGCCCTGGGCGACGAGGATGTTCTGCTGGATGCCGAACTTGTTGAGCTTCTGCAGGAACGGCGGCAGATAGCCCTCGCTGCGGGAGATCTCCAGCAGGCCCTTCGAGGGACCGGCCAGCCAGGTCAGCATGCCGCCGAGGGCGGCCGCGATCAGCATGACGGCGGCGATCGGGGTCATCCAGCCGACACCGAAGTACGAGAAGAACGCCTGGAAGGCCTGCATGACACCGGCCGTGAGGCTGAGCTTGTCCGCCGGGACGACCCAGCTGATCGCGAGCGCGGGAAGGATGAAGATCAGCAGGACCATGCAGACGGCCAGGAACATCGCCTTCGGGTACTCCTTGCCCGGGTTCTTCAGCGAGGAGACGTGGACCGCGTTCATCTCCATGCCCGAGTACGACAGGAAGTTGTTGACGATCAGGACGAGGCTGGCCAGGCCCGTCCACTGCGGCAGCAGATGACTGGTGGTCATGGGCGCGGCCGAGGGGTTGCCCTGGGCGAGGAAGACCATGCCGAGGACGACGAGGACGGTGCCGGGGACGAGCGTGCCGATGATCAGGCCCCAACTCGACAGCCCCGCGAGGGCTTTCGTACCGCGCGAGGAGACCCAGACGCCGGTCCAGTACAGGACCATGATGACGATGGCGGTGTAGAGGCCGTTGGCGGCGAGCGCCGGATCGATGACGTACGCGATGGTGGAGGCGACGAACGCCAGCAGGCTCGGGTAGTAGAAGATCGTCATCGCGAACTGGCACCAGATCGCGAGGAAGCCCAGCGGCTTGGAGAGGCCTTCGGAGACCCAGCGGTACACGCCGCCGCTCCAGCCGGAGGCGAGCTCGGCGGAGACCAGGGCGGTCGGCAGCAGGAACACGATCGCCGGGACGAGGTAGAGGAAGACGCAGGCCAGCCCGTAGACGGCCATGGTGGGGGCGGCGCGCAGGCTGGCCACGGACGCGGTGGTCATCAGGGCGAGCGTCAGCCAGGTCATCGTGGGGGCGGCCGGTCTGCGGACGGCAGGCGGCTGAGCCACCTGCCGGGGCACGTCGGCGGGGAGGTCCATGGACGTCATGCGCTCTCCGCTCTGCTGAACGTTCCTCTGAAACAGGACGAATCAGCCCAATTCTGTGATCGGCCGATGCGTTTGTCGCTCCGAGCCGACGGCATCACCCGGCTGCCGCAGCACCGGGACGCGGGCGGCGGGCCCCTGTCGTACGATCGCGGGCCGCGCGATCATGGAGGCATGACTCATGGGGGCCTGACACCTTCGGGCATGAAGCCGCGTTGCGCCGTACTCGACGACTACCAGGGCGTCGCGCTCTCCTCCGCCGACTGGAGCCCGCTCGCCGGGCGCGTCGACGTACGCGTGCTGCGCGAGCACCTGACCGACCGGGACGCGCTCGTCGCCGCGATCGAGGACTGCGAGATCGTCGTCGTCATGCGGGAGCGGACGCCGCTGGACGCCGAGGTGCTGAAGCGGCTGCCGCGACTGCGGCTGATCGTCACGTCCGGCATGCGCAACGCCTCGATCGACCTGGCCGCCGCGGCCGGCCTCGGGATCACCGTCTGCGGCACGGCCAGCAGCTCCGAGCCGCCCGCCGAGCTGACCTGGGCGCTGATCCTGGGCCTCGCCCGGCACGTACGCACCGAGGCGCAGGCGCTGCGCGACGGCGGGCCGTGGCAGTCGACGGTCGGGACGGACCTGGCCGGGCGGACGCTGGGGCTCGTGGGCCTCGGGAAGATCGGCGGCCGGGTCGCCCGCGTCGGTCTCGCCTTCGGCATGGACGTCCTCGCCTGGAGCCCGAACCTGACGGAGGAACGGGCCGCCGAGCACGGGGTCGCGCTCGCGCCCGGCAAGCGGGAACTGCTGGAGCGCAGCGATGTCGTCTCGCTGCACATGGTGCTGTCGGACCGCACCCGGGGACTGATCGGGGAGGCCGAACTCCGCGCGATGCGCCGGTCCGCGTACCTGGTCAACACGTCCCGCGCGGGCCTCGTCGACGGCGAGGCCCTGCTGCGGGCGCTGCGGGAGGGCTGGATCGCGGGGGCCGGCCTCGACGTCTTCGCCACCGAACCACTGGCGGCGGACGACCCACTGCGCTCCCTGCCGAACGTCCTGGCGCTGCCTCACGTGGGGTACGTGACGGAGGGCAACTACGGGCGGTACTTCGGGGAGGCGGTCGAGAACATCGAGGCGTACGTCGCGGGGTCGCCGGTACGAACACTGGGGTGACCCCGAGGCGGGGCCACCCGGAGGGCTACGGGGTGGACTGGCTCGCGCTCACCAGGGCGAGGAGTTCGGCGTCCGTCAGGCCCAGGGTTCGGGCCTCCGTCACGAGTGCGTGGACGTGCTCGAGGAGCCGGGCGCGGTCCGGGGTCGGGGCGTCCGGGACGACGACCGCGCCGCGGCCGCGGCGGAGTTCGATCAGGCCCTCCTCGCGCAGGCGCTGGTAGCCGCGCAGGACGGTGTGGACGTTGACGCCCAGCGAGTCGGCGAGCTCCCGGGCGGCCGGGAGCCGTTCGCCCGGGGTCACGGAGCCGTCGGCGAGGGCCCCGCGCACGCACGCGGCGATCTGGTCGCCGAGCGGCACGGCGGAGGCGGGATCGACCCGGAACAGCATGGTCAGAGCCTCCCACGCCGCTCGGCCAGCGTGTTCAACAGGGCCGCCGCCGTCCGCGCGTCGGACACGGTGACCGCGAACTCCCGGCCGCCCTCCCGGCGTACGACCAGACCCTCCCCCGAGCGCAGCACCATGCCCGTACGGTGCGCACGGACGCGGTAGCCCCAGCCACCGAACTCCGCCAGGGCGTCGATCTCCCGGGCGCTCGCGCTCGCGACCTCGTCGAGCGGGACCCGGACACGGGGCCAGGGCGCGAGCGCCGGACGCAGGGTCAGCCCGCGCCGGTCGACCGTGACGCGCACCTGCGCCAGGCCGAGGACGAGCACTCCGGAGACGCCCAGGACGAGCCCGACCGGCCATGGCGCCAGGAGCAGCAGCACCGGCCCCGCCGCCGCCAGCACCGCGCCGAGAACGGCCATCGGACGCGAGCCCGTACCGCGTGACCAGCCGGCGACCTCGCTCGGCCCGAGCGGAAGCGTCTCCACCGGCTCCTCCCGGGCCGCGGGCGCGTCCTCCGGTACGAGCCGGGCCAGCGCCCACCCCACGAGCGCCGCGATCGCACCCACGCCCGCCGCGACCGTGAGGTCGGCGAGCGGCGAGACGACATCGGCCGCCTGCGTCGCGTCGAGGTTGTCCCGTACGAGCAGGACCAGCAGCGTGCCCAGGGCGCCCGCGGTCAGCCACGCGCCCCAGAGCGCGCCGCGCCGTACGAGCAGGGTCCAGCCCGCGCCCAGGGCGAGCAGCAGACCGGAGCCGACCAGCGCGAACGCGGTCAGGCCGGTCCAGCCGTCGGCGCGACCGCTCGCCGAGAAGTGGGTGGCGAGTGGGTCGGGCAGCCGGTCGCCCGCCACTCCGAGCAGGGTCAGTTGGAGCGCGAGCGCGAGCAGGAACGGCAGCGCGGCGAAGGCGCGCAGGCGGGTCGGGATGCGGTTCATGGAAACCCCCAGACGAAGACTTGTTCGCACTCTACTAGAACAATGCGTTCTACGAGTGGGAGATGCGCGCCCTGCTCACAGCTCCGCCAAGGGCGCCGGGGCGAGTGACGGCGGGGCGGCCGTGTGGGACGGTGGACCTATGCCCGTACCCGTGATCCTCGACTGCGATCCCGGTCACGACGACGCCTTCAACATCCTGCTGGCCGCCGCCCATCCAGCCGTCGACCTCCTGGCCATCACCACCGTGGCGGGCAATCAGACGGTCGAGAAGACCACCCTCAACGCCCGCCGGGTGTGCTCCGTCGCCGGGATCCGCGGGGTGCCGATCGCGGCCGGCCGGGACCGGCCGCTGCACGGCACGCCGCTGGTCGGCGAGAACATCCACGGCGGCTCGGGGCTCGACGGGCCCGGCATCGGGGAGGGGGAACCGGACGTCCCGCAGGACCCGCGCGACGCCCTCACCCTGATCCGGGACACCCTCCTCGCGCAGCCCGCGCCCGTGACACTCGTCCCGACCGGACCGCTGACCAACATCGCCACGCTGCTGCTCGCCCATCCGGAACTGACCCAGCGGATCGAACGCATCGTGCTGATGGGCGGGTCGACCGGGCGCGGGAACACCACCCCGGCAGCGGAGTTCAACATCCTGTGCGACCCGGAGGCGGCGGACATCGTCTTCAGCAGCGGGCTGCCGATCACGATGTTCGGACTCAACGCCACCCATCAGGTGCGGGCGACCCCGGACGTCATCTCCCGCATCGCGGCGCTCGGCACCCCGCTCGCCCGGCTCTGCATCGGGCTCCTGACCTACTTCGCCGCCACCTACCGCGAGGTCTACGGCTTCGACGCACCGCCGCTGCACGACCCGCTGACCGTGGCGCATCTGATCGACCCGTCGCTGATCAGCCTGGTGCGGGCGCCGGTGACGATCGAGCTGACGGGTACGTACACACGGGGCGCGACGCTCGTGGACCTGGACGGCGTGACGGGCCGGCCGGCCAACGCGGACGTGGGCATGGAGGTCGACGTCCCCGGCTTCTGGGACCTGATCGTCGAGGCGGTACGGGTGCTCGGCGAGCGGGCCTGACCTCCGGCTCGCCGCACGGCCCTACTCCCAGCCCGGGCCTGCTCCTCGCACGGTCCTACTCACCGCCAGGACCTCTTCCCCGCCGGGACCTATTCCCCCGCGCAGTCGTGGGCGCTCGCGTCCACGCTGACCCGGTCCAACAGGCCGCGCAGCACGGCCTGTTCGGCCTTCGACAGATCGGCGAAGAGCTCGCGCTCCGCCGCACTCACCGCCTCCTCGACGCGCTGCAGCGCCGTCGCGCCCGCTTCCGTGATCTCCACGATGTGCCGTCGGCGGTCGGCCGGATCCCGACGCCGTTCCGCGAGCCCATCCCCCTCCAACTCATTGAGGATGGCGACGAGTTGGCTCGGGTCGACCTCCATCACGGCGGCCAGCTCGCGCTGACTCATCGCTCCCGGGGCGAGCTGCATCAGCGTCATCGCGTGTCGCGGATGCAGTCCGGCGACCCCGAGGGCGGCCCGGATCCGCGCACCGGTGAGCTCGCCGCGGAAGGAGAGGAGAAAGCCGAGGCTGTCGGTCGGTGAGGCTGCCATACCACTCACCGTAACAGCGACTCCATTGTGGAACCAGATCAATCGTTGATACTGTTCAACGATTCGTCCCCACATATCGTTGGAGTCTCACTATGTTCATCGCCTATGCCGTCGTCGCCGCACTCCTCGCCTTCGCGCTCTCGGCCTCCGCCTTCCTGACCTTCACGCGCAACCCGCAGATCACCGGGAGCATGACCAAGCTCGGCGTGCCCGAGTCCTGGCTGCCGTGGCTCGCGACGGCCAAGGCGGCGGGGGCGATCGGCCTGCTGGTGGGCCTTGCGGTGGCCCCGCTGGGCGCGGCCGCGGCGATCGGCGTGACGCTCTACTTCGCGGGGGCGGCGATCACCCACATACGGGCGAAGGACTACGCGATGGCACCGGTGGTCGTCCTGACGCTGCTGGCGGCCGCCGCCCTGGTGCTGCGACTCGCCTCCGCCTGACCCGACCCGCAGACACCGACGAGACGAAACGTCTTGCGAAAGGGTGGGCGACCCTTTACCTTTCAATGGAACGAGACGTCTCGTCTCGCGTCACTGAAGTCCAGCGAAGGATGCCGCCCTTGTTCCGTGTCCAACTCACCGACGTCACCAAGCGCTACGACGACCGGCTCGTCCTCGACCGGGTCTCCCTCACCGTCCGCCCCGGCGAACGCGTCGGCGTCGTCGGCGACAACGGCTCCGGGAAGTCCACCTTCCTCCGGCTCCTCGCCGGCCTGGAGCAGCCCGACAACGGCACCGTCGCCGTCGACTCCCCCGGCGGTCTCGGCCACCTCGCCCAGACCCTGGACCTCCCCGGCACCGCACGCGTCGGCGACGCGGTCGACCTCGCGCTCGCCGACGTACGAGAGCTGGAGCGGGACATCCGCGCGGCCGAGGCGGGGCTCTCCGCACTACCGGCGACCGAATGGGGGTCCCCCCAGGGCGAAGCCCTAGGGGGAAAGTACGCCGCCCTCCTCGCCGCGTACGAGGCACGCGGCGGGCAGGACGCCGACCGCCGGGTCGAGACGACCCTGCGGCAGCTCGGCGAGCGCGAGCCGCTCGACCGCGACCGCCCGCTCTCCACGCTCTCCGGCGGGCAGCGCTCCCGGCTCGCGCTCGCCGCGACCCTGGCCGCCGACCCCGAACTGCTGCTCCTCGACGAGCCGACCAACGACCTCGACGACGAGGCCGTCGCCTGGCTGGAGGAGCGGCTGCGCACACACCGGGGGACGGTCGTCGCCGTCACCCACGACCGGGTCTTCCTCGACCGGGTCACGACCGCGGTCCTGGAGGTGAACGGCGAGCTGCGCACGATCCGCAGATACGGCAACGGCTACGCCGGCTATCTGACCGGCCGCGCCGCCGAACGGGCCCGGTGGGAGCGGGAGTACGAGGAGTGGCGGGCGGAGCTCGCCCGGTACTCGGCCCTCGCCGACGCGAACATCGACCGCTTCTCCGCCATCCCGCGCAAGGCCCCGTCGGCCTTCAGCGGGGCGGGCGCCTTCCGCGCCCGGTCACGGGCGCACGGCGCGATGAGCCGTATCCGGGCCGCCCGGGAGAAGCTCCAGCGGCTCACCGAGAACGCGGTGGCGGCGCCGCCGGAGCCCTTGCGGTTCACAGCGGACATCGAGGGCCGGGCGGGCGCGGTCGCGCTGACCGACGTACGGGTGGAGGGCCGGCTGCGGCTGGACTCCCTGCACCTGGCCCCCGGCGAACGCCTCCTGGTCACCGGCCCGAACGGCGCCGGGAAGACCACGCTGCTCAAGGTTCTGGCCGGCGAACTGGCCCCGGACGGCGGGACGGTGACGACCCCGCCCCGGGTCGGGATGCTCCGCCAGGACTCCGAGCTGCCGGACGACCCCCGTACGGTCGCCACGGCCTTCGGGGAAGACCGGGAGGAAGAACTGCTACGGCTCGGGCTCTTCGGCTCCGCCGACCTGTCGACGCCCGTACGGGAGCTGTCGACGGGCCAGCGCCGCAAACTGGAGCTGGCCCGCCTGGTCACCCGCCCCGCCGACCTGCTCCTCCTCGACGAACCGACCAACCACCTGGCCCCCGGCCTCGTGGAGGAACTGGAGGCCGCACTCGCCCACTTCGCGGGCACGCTGGTGATCGTCACCCACGACCGCCGCATCCGACAGGGGTTCCGCGGCCGCCGGCTCGAACTGGCCCCGGCCGCCGTCGAACCCGCTCGTGGCTAGTGGGTAGTGGCTAGTGGCTGCGGCCGGTCGTGGAGCCGAAGCCCAGCCAGGTGTGGCGGTTGCCCCACCAGCACCAGCCGACCTTCGGGGCGTTGCGTCGCTCGCGGCCGTCCCGCCCCGTGCCGTTGCTGATCCAGATCGCCGGGGTACGCGCGTCGAAGGCCCCGTTCGCCTTGCGCAGCCGGGAGCCGATGGTCATGAAGCAGCGGTTGCGCTCGAGGGCCGCCGGCTGCTGGAGCACCCAGTGGATGCCCTCGGTGAGCAGCAGCGGGGTGCGGCCCTCCTTGGTGAGGGCGGGCAGTGCCTCCTCCGGGCTCCAGTTGGCCATGTGGTCACCGCGGTCGACACCGGTGACCAGATAGAGGGGACCGTCGGGCAGTTCGACGGCGCAGGGGGCGAAGTCGTCGACGTCGGGCATGTCGACGACGACGAAGCCGGGCTTGTCGTCGCGGCGGAGCAGCGGTGCGAGCGCGGAGGCCGGGACACGGTCCGGATGGACGGCGAGCAGGGTGCCGCCGTCCGCGCTGCCGCCCTCTTCGGTGCCGGTGCCTCCGCTGCCGCCCTCTCCGCTGCCGACGGCGGCAGCGAAGGCGCGCAGCTCTTCGGCGGGCATCCCCGCCAACTCGTGCACCCCCAGCGCGATCAGGCGTTCCGCCTGGTCGGCGAGCGACGGGAGCGGCGGCACGGTGGTGGCGGAGGACGACGTCTCGGGCAAGGTACTCCTCGGTTCCCGGTGTGGAGCTGCGGACCTGAGGTCAACGGGGCGGCCGGCGGGGGAGTTGAACCCCCCCCCCCGACCCGGTCACGTGCAAATCGGCCCCCCCCCCGGCCCCCCCCCGCGGCCCCGCCCCGCGGGGCCCCCCCGGCCGCCGCCCCCCGCCCCCCCCCCTGTCTCT